>CALXUQ010000001.1 GCA_944391725.1 uncultured Alphaproteobacteria bacterium
GATTCGAACCCTAGGTACCCCGTAAAGAGTACAATTGATTTCGAGTCAACCGCATTCGACCACTCTGCCATCTCTCCTCAAAAACAATTAACTCTGTATTAAAGACAAATCGCAAATTTTGCAAGCACTATTTTTATCTTATCTAAAAATTTTCACTCTGTCTTCGAGCGGCAAAAAGCTTTTTTCATCAGCCGTCGCCTCAATACTTCCAAACGGCATTTCTGCCACCAAACGCCAACTTGCCGGCACTTTCCATTCTTTTGATACAGCGTCATCCACCAGCGGATTATAATGTTGCAAACTCGCTCCGATATTTTGCTCGGCTAAAGCCGTCCACACAATGTATTGCAACATTCCGGCCGACTGCTCCGACCAGTGTTCAAAATTCTCCCGATAAAGCGGGAAACGCGCCTGCAAATCATGCACCACATCCATATCTTCAAAATACAAGATTGTACCTCTCGCCGCATCAAATCCGGCAATTTTAGCGGCAGTAGATGCAAATTTATCCGCCGGCACTTTAGCCTGCAAAATGTCATGCACCATCTTCCAAAACTTGTGATGATGTTCACCCAAAAGTATCAATACTCTGGCTGATTGCGAATTAAACGCCGAGGGACAATTTTTAACCGCATTTTTAATCAGCTCAATTACCGCCTCATCATTCAAAATTTCTTTACTGCCGAGATTATAAATCGAGCGGCGTTTTTCTAAAAGTCCGGCCATACAATTTGCCATTATCCGATTCCTTTTTTCCTCAAAAATTGTTCAATGCTTATAAGTTGCCCATTAGCCTCGCGCACTTGAGAAATTTTTCTGATGTCTAAGGAATATTTTCGATTCTCAGCCGCACTCAGCACTTCCAAATATATAGCTCCTCCGCGGCGAATTTTCACCGCCAAGAGCAGAACTTTATCTTCATGAAGCGGCGTATCTCCCACATAAACCAATCCCAAAGGCAAGCCCTCAGTTGAGCGCCATAAAACATTTTCCTCGCCGAGCGCACGTGGAGAAATAATCTCCACTTCTCCCATATCAATCACACCCGATTCGTAATTTTCATCATCATTGCGGGGCTTATGGTGTTTCTTGAAAAATTCATCTTTAATCCCCACCACCAAGAAATAAATGGCAATTGCTAAAAAGGCAAATACACCAATATACACCGCCACACCAAGCAGCATCAAAAACAGCAAAATTGCCGCTGCCGTAAATAATAAACTTGCCACACGTCTCAAAATTTTAATCCTTCTCAAATAATCCATACCCTAATAAGATAGGGATTATTTTTTTCAAAATCAATCATCTTGAATATAGAGCAAGAATAAGGGCTGTATAGAAGATATACAGCCCCATAGAGAGAACTTATATGTTTAGATTAGGAGTTAGAAAGTGTATCTTGCTCCGACATAAAACTCATGAGCCGAAACATCTAACTTAGATTCATATTCTGAGAAATCACCATAATCCGCATAGCGATAACCCGCATCCATAGTCACATTTTCGGTCAGTTCATAACCCACACCGGCACCAACCTGCCAAGCAAAATTGGTATCTGACATATCATCAGACATTCCAAGAGCCGATAATTTACCTTTAATCTTTGCATAACCAACGCCGGCTCCGACATAAGGAGTAAATTTGCTGTTGGTATCAATATCATAATAAGCATTGAACATTAGAGATTGGCTTTCCACTTCTGCCTTAGCCAATCCGGAAAACAGTTTTTTCTCCATATCTTGGTTGCGATTATATTCTACCTCGGTACGAACTGTCCCTACTGAAGTCTTATGCTCTGCACCAAAAGCCACAGCTCCGCCCAGAACACTATCATCAGCGCTGAGCGAATATCCGGGCTCATCATAATCTGCAGACATATCGACATATTTCATTTTGGCACTGACATAAGGATTAATCTCCATTGCCACCGCGTTAGAAAGTGTAAAAATTGTAGCCACACCGGCTAATAATAAAGTTTTTCTCATTATTACTTCCTTTGTTTAAATTAACACAAAAAACAAAAGCCGCCTGATAAGGGCGACTGGAAGTTGAGAACTATTTGTACGAATAGTGCGGTATATTGACCGCAAGGCTTATTTTACCGCCTTCCAGTCATTATATAAATAACCAGTTGGCGTATAAAATTTAACGTCTATATATACCATTAGACGCGTACAAAGAGGTTCTCACACCTCAGATAGGCTATCACCCTATCCAAGTAACAAGTTAAACATAAAATCCTCAAAAGTAAAGCTTAAAGTTCCATTGCTACATGATTTTAAACCGGCACATCGGTAGCATCGCGGAGATAAGGCACATACGTAAAGCATTTAACTCACCGCGACCTGCCGTACAGGCATCATTAAAAGCATCATTTTTTACACATCCTCGACATCAACACAATACAATTATAGAATAATCAAAGTATATAATTTTCCTACATCTTACATTTATCTTTTGGTAAAACAGATTTAGCATCCTTATTAAGTAAAGTTTAATCCCTAAAAAGTATAACCCGCCGAGTTGATATGTGAAGAGATGCTTTTTTATGAAACAATTATTAATCAATTCATTTTTAGTTTAATTTTTATGACGAATAAACTTTAATTTAAATCTTTTATAAGAATATCATAATGCTGTTGTATTTTATTTATTTCCATTTAGAATAGCTATGAGTAATGGAGGTTGTAATGGGCAATAAGAAGAAAAAATTACCAGATATTTACAATGCATTTTTAAAATTAAAATACGACAATGCAGACTGCCTTACAGAAGGAGACGTTGAGCATAAAATAATTATTCCGATTCTAGAAAAAATATTTAATATTCCTAATGTTAACATTAAAGCTAAAAATTATGTCCCTTCCTTTAATATTGGAAAGGGAAGTAAATTTCAAAGCGGCTATTTCCCTGATTTTACTGTATTTGTAAATACATTACCTGTTGTTGTTATTGAGGCAAAATCTCCAGATAAACCTATTGAGCTTGCCATTGAAGAAGCAAAATTATACGCATTAGAATTAAATAAAAAATATAAATCAGGGGTTAATCCTGCAAAGTACATTATTGCTAGTAATGGTGTACAATTTGCGTTTGGAATATGGGATAACGATTCTGATATCATTTTGGATATTAATGATGTCATTCCTAATACTTCTGATATAAATAAAATATACAATTTTATAAATTTTGATACATTAGATTCTTATTCTAAAGATTGTTTGGAAAGGAATTCTCCATCTGAGAAATATTATTCCGCAATGAATATTCGCGGAGGAATAAGACGAGCGATGATTCCTGTTGAACCTAATCCTTTTTTTGGTACAGGAATATTATCACGTTTGATTGATTTATATTTTGATAATGATGAAAGTAATATTGATGAAATTATAGATAAAGCATATGTTTCGACATCTGATAGGAATGATTTTGATAGAGAACTCGAAGCAATGCTTAAAAGTAGATTATGTTTATTAGAAAATAAATATAATCTTCTTAACTCAAATTCTTCAAAGGATTGTAAGCTAAATAATGAAATAAAAAGGCATATTAATTCTTTTCATAACACGAGTAAAATGCAATTAATAATAGGGGCTGTTGGGTCTGGAAAGTCATTGTTCATAAAAAGATTTTATACCAAATTACTAGATGAAGAAATTAGAAAAAATTCTATTTGGGCTTTTATAAACTTCAATGTTGGTTATGAAACAAAAGAAATATTAGAAGATTGGGTTGCAAAGCAGTTTATTGAAGAAATTGAAAAAAATGCTACAATGCAAGGAATTAACATTATTGATGAAATAGAAAATGTATTTGCTACAGAAATAAATCGTAGAAGAGTTCAATATAATATGTTGAAAAGTATTTCTGAGAAGAAATACAAAGAAAGACTAGCAAATGATCTATTGGAATGGCAAAATAACAAAAAAATGTATCTAACCTGTCTTTCTCGCTATCTGTCAGGGGAAAAAGGTATCACTATCATTGTAGTCTTTGATAATGTTGATAGGCAAGACTCTGAAGTACAATTAAAAATTTTTCAAGTTGCCAAATGGCTCTTGGATGAAACGAAATCATTGGGATTAATGGATTTAAGAGATACAACGTATGAAACATATAAAAGTCAACCACCTTTGGATGCTTTTGTAAATAGTAGTAATTTTTATATAACTCCTCCTTATTTGCAACGAATTATTTCAAGACGCTTAATTTTGGCGGCCCAAAAGATTAAAGAAGAATGTGATGGGGATTTAGAGGCTATTCTGCATAATGGTGCAATTGTTAAATATAGTCCAGACAAACTACAAGATTATTTTACATCAATTTTTAAGTTAATATCTAAAGATAATGGAAAAAGACTTATTGGTGCATTGTCCAATAATAATATAAGAGCTGTATTAAATGTCTTCTCTCAAATTTTAAAATCAGGACACATTGATGCAGAGAAATTTATAAGTTCTGACTATTCTGATGAATCTACAAATGATGAGATTAAAATTGCTGAGAATGAGCTTATTAGAGCTATTATGCGTGGTAGCTATAAGTATTATACTGAAAAAAGTATAATTACTAATATATACGGAAGTTTAAATAATGCAAAAAAACATAATAGTTTTTTAATTCTGCAATGCTTACTATTTTTGAACAAAAATTTTTCCAATCAAGGAGACAAACTTTTAAAAGGTTTTTTTTATTGTAATACAGTAATTGATAAGTTGGAAAAATATGGTTTTTTGCGTGATGACATAATGAATACTTTAAAATATCTGCTTAAAAATAAAATGATATTTTCGGAACGGTGTGAAGCAGAAAACTTACAAGATAATGATTTAATTCAAATTGCTCCGTCAGGATTCTTACATTTAACCTTTTTATCAAAGAGATTGGAATATATTTCGTCTTGTGCTTATTGTTCCCTTATAAAAGATAAAGATATTGCTGAACGTATAGGTGAATTATGGGAAATATCCAAAGATAATAAAGATATTAAAAAAGATAGAAAAAAAGAAGTTATTTCTTTGTTGATGGATTCTATTGAAAAAGAATTTAATGATTTAAAAAGCAGTAATCCTTTTTTTGATGCAGATTCAGAATGGATACTTGAAATTATAAACAATGCAAAAAACGCCATTCTTTGGGAACCTTATAATAAGACTGATACACAAAGTTTTTTACCATTGAATTAATAAGAAGATTTTTGAAATAGATATTCCCCAGTAAACTGGTAATCTAAATCAGCTACAAACCTTCGGTTTGACCACGCTCGTTGGCGTGGAACAGTATTATTCCAACACCTCGGCATTCAGCCCGAGTATATTCGTGGTTTCTGTAAAGCAAAGCAAAAAAAGCGCCTTAATGGCGCACTTATAAAAAATGGAGCGGGCTGAAGGAAATAAAATGCTCCAGTGGAGCATTTTATGACGACAGGCGAGAGTTTGTTAGTGAGTGAGCAAGCGACAGCGCCGGGAAACGAACTCTACAAACCGAGTGACCGAAGCGAGTTAGCGAATTTTATGAGCTTAGGAGCAAGACAGGGATGGAATCCCTTTGCCCACAAGGAATAAAAAAAAGCGCCTTAATGGCGCATTTATAAAAAATGGAGCGGGCAAAGGGATTTGAACCCTCGACATCAACCTTGGCAAGGTTGCGCTCTACCCCTGAGCTATACCCGCATCTGTAGAACGAGATATTAATTACCATATTCAAAAAAAATTGCAAGTCTTTTTTTCAAAAAAAATAATTTTTTTCACATCACCGGAATAATTGAGGTGCCCGCCTGCCGAACCGGCAAGTCAAGCACCTTAATAAGCACGAATTAATTGGTCATCTCCACCGAAACTTCCTGCCCCGGAGCCACCATTTCGGTTTCCTCATATGAGAACTGGGCATTATCATAAAGATAATAAATACTCCCCAAAAGCCAGACTGCCGCCACGATTCTCAGCAACAAAATCACTTCCCGATTACCGCTAAAGGGAATCCCGCGTGCATCTTTATTCACAAACAGCATATCCAAGAACGACCAAATCATGGTAATAAGCAGCGGAATAAACAAGAACAGCCAAGACACTAAAGTTAAGACCAGCTTGAGTAAGCCGCTAAAAAAATTTCCGGCATAAAAATCATGTGCCCCGAAAATTCCTAAAAACCAAGCCAGTAAAATATACCCCACTCCGCTTTTAGGCTTTTGCGGCAAGAGTGGAGCCTCAATATCAGTTTCATCAATCTCAATCATATTTGCCATAATACACCTCCGGCCATAGATATAGTACGGCTAGAACCAAATTAAATAGGCACAAAAAAATAAGGAGGGAAAAATCCCTCCTTATTGGTTTCGGGTGATTGGCAATTAGAAACCCATACCGCCCATACCACCTTGCATACCGGCTCCGGCACCACCGCATCCGCAGTGACATTCTTTTTGCGGAGCTTCGGTCACCATAGCTTCGGTAGTAATCAGCAAACCGCCGACAGAAGCGGCATCTTGCAAAGCAGTACGAACCACCTTGGTCGGGTCGATAATACCAGCTTTAACCATATCGGTATATTCACCGGTCTGAGCATTATAACCAAAGTTGGTGTCAGTAGATTCCAACAACTTACCGGCCACCACCGCACCGTCAACACCGGCATTTTCGGCAATCTGACGGATAGGAGCTTCGGCTGCCTTACGAATAATATCAATACCAACTTTTTGGTCCTGGTTAGCCGGAGTTAGTTTATCCAAAGCTTTGATAGAGTACAACAAAGCCACACCGCCGCCGGCAACCACACCTTCTTTAACAGCGGCACGAGTTGCGTTCAAAGCATCGTCAATGCGGTCTTTCTTTTCTTTAACCTCAACTTCGGAAGCACCACCAACGCGCAATACAGCCACACCGCCGGAAATCTTAGCCAAGCGTTCTTGGAGTTTTTCGCGGTCATAATCAGAAGTGGTTTCCTCAATTTCCTTACGGATTTGAGCTGCCCGAGCCGCAATCAAATCTTTCTCGCCATTACCATCAATGATAGTGGTGTCATCTTTGTTGATTTCGACTTTCTTAGCCGTACCGAGCATATCCAAAGTAACATTTTCAATCTTCATACCCAGCTCTTCGGAAATAACTTGTCCGCCGGTCAAGATAGCAATATCTTGGAGCATGGCCTTACGTCTGTCACCAAAGCCCGGAGCTTTAACAGCGCAAACCTTAAGACCGCCGCGGATACGGTTAACTACCAAAGTAGCCAAAGCCTCACCTTCAATATCCTCAGCCACAATCAGCAAAGCTCTGCCAGATTGAACAATTGCTTCCAAAACCGGAATCAGCGGTTGCAAATTGCTGATTTTTTGGTCATAGAGCAAAATGTAGGGATTTTCATATTCACAAGTCATCTTGTCCGGATTGGTTACAAAATACGGAGAGAGATATCCGCGGTCAAATTGCATACCTTCAACCACATCCAGCTCGGTTTCCAAACCTTTGGCATCTTCAACCGTAATCACGCCCTCATTGCCGACTTTTTCCATTGCACGAGCCAAATATTCGCCGATTGAGCGATCGCCGTTAGCAGAAATTGTACCCACCTGAGCAATTTCCTCAGAAGTTTTGATATCTTTAGAGCGAGACTTAATATCTGCAACCACAGCCTCAACTGCCATATCGATACCGCGTTTCAAATCCATCGGGTTCATACCGGCAGCCACGGCTTTGCATCCCTCACGAATAATAGCCTCAGCCAAAACGGTAGCGGTTGTAGTACCATCACCGGCTTTATCGGCAGTTTTCTGAGCCACTTCTTTAACCAGTTGAGCGCCCATATTTTCAAACTTATCGGCCAATTCCACTTCTTTAGCCACCGAAACACCGTCTTTAGTAATTTTCGGAGCGCCGTAAGACTTATCCAAAATCACATTACGACCTTTAGGCCCCAAAGTAACTTTAACGGTTTTGGCCAAAGTTTCCACGCCCTTGAGCATTTTTGCCCGAGCGTCATTTGCAAACATAATATCTTTTGCTGCCATAGTTTTAATCCTTTTCTTACAATCCAATCAAAAAACTTTATTCAATCACGCCCAAAATTTCGGATTCTTTCATAATCAGATAAGTAGTGCCGTCAATTTTGGCTTCAGTACCTGACCATTTTCCAAACAAAACTTTGTCACCGGGTTTAACACTCATCGGCACGATTTTGCCGTCTTCGGTGTGCAGTCCATTGCCGACTGCCTCAACAATACCCTCGCTGGGTTTTTCTTTTGCGGTATCGGGAATGATGATTCCGCCGGCAGTTTTAGTAGTTTCTTCCAGACGTTTAATCACAACTCTGTCATGTAATGGTCTGATTTTCATTATAACTCAACTCCTTATCAAATTAACTAAGTTTCACATACTCTAACATCTAAAGGATAGGTAGGTATTTCAAAACCGCTTGTCAAGCTTTGGAGAATAAAAAAATGAAATTAGCACAAAAAAAACCGCATTGCAGATGGCGCAATGCGGTATGGATAAAAAACAACACTAAGCTGATTTCTTAGCCAGACGTTTCACCGTTTCGGCCACAGCCGTTGCCACAAAACTGACCGCAAGCAGTGAGGCCACCAAAGATTGTGCCCCAAAGAACATCCAAGCATGCGGAAAGATATTCATTACTCGAAGCGCCGCCGGAGTCATCCAACCGTTGATACGGAAGGTTTCCAGTGTCATTAATAATGAAGATTGCAAGGTGGCAAACTCAATTAAGATATTGCCATATAGGTTAACCGCAATAATTGCGAAGGCATAATAGAGAATAACAAACACCACGCCCAAACCCAAAATTGCCGGCACCAGCGCCAAAAAAGTATCGATAATTGTTGCCAGCATCGGCCAACGGTGTACAAATTTGAACAATCTAAACAAGCGCAATGTCCGTAATACAATAAACGAGCTGGCAAACGGTACGGAAGATACCGCCACAATCACCAAATCAAAGACGTTCCAACCGGATTTGAAAAAGCCGCGTCCCAGAGCATAGAGTTTTAGAATCATCTCCACAATAAAGATGCCCATAAACAAGCGGTCCAAAATAAACAGTTCTTGCTCCAAATGAGCCGCCACCACTGGCGAGCTCAACAAGCCAAGCACAAGGGCATCGGCCAAAATAACTGCCATGATAAACAAATCAAAACCATGGCTTTGTACTAACTTTTTAACCTTACGTTTGTCCTCTTTGGGGAACAAAATCTTATGTAATTTTTGGCTCAAAGGCTTTTTGCCGCTCTGACTTGGTTTTGTAGATTTTGCCATTTTAACCTCCCTGACTTTGACTTATTTTAGCCTAGAAAAAATAAAACGCAACCAGAATTGCCGCCGCCGCCAACGAAGGTCCAAAAGCCCCGTCACGCTTGCGCCGATATAATACCACCGTAACCACAAAAATCACGCACGCCGCCAAAATCACATACATCAATCTTTCGAAACCGAGCCAGGCCCCGAGCGCCGCCAAAAGTTTAATATCGCCGCCGCCAAAAGCATCCGGACGTTTGAACACAAAAGGCAAGCTGGCGATTGCCGGAACCAGATAGCCCAAACCGGCACCAAAAGCACTTTCGGCCGGAACCACCCAAGCTCCGGTAAAAGCCGCATAAGCAAACCCGATTAAGAGCAACGGCACCGTTAAGATATCGGGCAATAATTGCATCCGATTATCAATTTCGGTTAGGAGCAACAAAATCCATACAAATGCCAAATGCCACCATACATACATCGGCCCAAACTTATTGACCACCAAATAGCTGAGCGCCGCCGCCAAAATTCCCCAACCGAGCGAACGCATCAAATAGCGACGCATTAATTTTCCGTAACGCGGATTTTCGGCACGTTTGGCTTTTGTCACATTTCGCGTTGGCTTTACCAACCGATATAAGGCATAAGCCAAAGTTGCCGGCATAAACTTGGCAAATCGCCGCGCCATATAGGGGATTAACATTCCAAAACAAAAGCCGTAAACCACGTATAACATAATCTCAAGTACTCCAATTTAGTAACCTAAAGATTAGCTTACATTCAAAAGATTAAGATTCGGTTTCTTATCCGATTGACCAAACCCCAAAGTTAGATTATGCTATGCTAAAAAAGGAGAACCAAGATGAGATATTCAATCGGCCAGGTCGCACAAAAAATCGGTTTAACTACCCATACCTTAAGATACTATGACAAAGAAGGCCTCCTGCCTTTTGTGCACAAAAACAGTGCCGGACTGCGCGTATTTTCGGAAGAAGACATCGACTGGCTGGTAGTGATTGAATGCCTCAAAGGCACCGGAATGCAACTTAAAGACATCAAACAATATATTGATTGGTGCCAAGAAGGCGATAAGACCATCAGCCAAAGACTGGAAATGTTCAAACGCCAAAAACAAAAATTGGAAGAGCAGCAAAAACTGCTCCGCCAATATATGGAAAAGATTAATTACAAAATTGCATATTATAGCGAAGCCGAAGCCAAAGGCAGCATTGACGAGGCGCAGAAAAACAAATTTTTAGCGGCCGAAAAAGAGCGGCTGTTTCATCACGCCAAATAAGTTTATCCCCTACGCCATTGCTTTCAAGATATAATCGCTGAGTTTTGATACATAAAAGGCCGGATCGGAAATACTTTCACCTTCGGCAATTTTGGCTTGGTCGAGCAAGATTTTAGAAATTTCAATCACTTTTGGACGATTCGTTTCTTCCATCGCCATATCTGCCAACTTAATGATTAAAGGATGATAAGGATTGAGCTCCAAGATTCGGGTGCTGGCAAAAGCGGTTTGTTGCTGATGATTGCGCATCAACCGCTCCAAATGGATACTCATCTGCCCTTGCTCCACATTGAGGCTGACCGGACTATTGGTGAGTTTTTCGGTAGTGGTTACCTTGCCGATCTCATTTTTGAAAATCTCGGTCATCAGTGAGCAAAGTTTTTCCATTTCCCCGTCGCCGGCTTTTTCATCTTTGCGTTCGATATTAAGATCAATATCGGCATTAGCAATATGCTTAATCGCAAAACCTTTGTAATTAGGCAAAGTTTGAGTCCAAAATTCATCAATCGGGTCAGTTAGGAGCAAAACCTCGATTCCTTTGGCCTTAAAAGCCTCCAATTGCGGATTGTTAGCCAAAACTTTAACATCATCACCGGTAATATAATAAATGGCTTTTTGCTCATTTTCACCGATTTTAACCTTTTTGGCACGTTCAATATATTCATCTAAAGAAGTATATTTTTCCAAATCGTTAGTTGAGATAAAACGCGACAGTGCCGCAATTTCTTCCCGATTGGCAAAATCTTCATAAATTCCTTCTTTGAAAGCCGCCCCAAAGGCTTGCCAAAAGATAAGATAATCATCATAGTTTTCGGCACGCTTTTGCAGTTCTTTAAGCAGACGTTTGACCGTACCGCTTTTAATTTTTTCGAGCAAAGCACTGTGTTGGAGCATTTCACGCGAAATATTAAGCGGCAAATCCGAGCTATCAATCACCCCTTTGACAAAGCGAAGATAATGCGGCATCAGCTCTTCAACCTTATCTGAAATAAAGACTTTGTTGACATAGAGTTTCAAACCGTTTTTAACATCGGGTTGAAAGAGGTCATAAGGAGCAGAAGACGGAATATAAAGCAAACCGGTATATTCGATATTGCCTTCCGCCTTGAAATGGAGTGTCAGCCATGGGTCATCAAAATTTTTGGAAATATGATGGTAAAATTCTTTGTACTGGTCAGAGGTAATCTCGCTTTTATGACGTGCCCACAGAGCCGAACCGGTGTTAACCGTTTCTTCTCCGGCCTCACCTAGACACAACACAATCGGATAGTCAATATGGTCAGAATATGTCCGGATAATTTGGCGCAAATAAATCGTGTCGGTAAAGTTTTTATCTTCATCTTTGAGATAAAGCGTAATTTCGGTCCCGTTAGATTCTTTTTGAGCTTCTTTGATTTCAAAACCGTTAACTCCGTCCGATTCCCAGAACCAAGCCGTATCTTCACCGGCTTTGCGGGTCAAAATTTCTACTTTGGAAGCCACCATAAATGCCGAGTAGAACCCCACACCGAATTGACCGATAAGATCGACCGCCGAACCGTTTTCTTTCACATTTTTGACAAACTCGGCTGTTCCGGATTTAGCAATTGTTCCAAGATGATTAATTAGGTCTTCTTTGTTCATACCGATACCGTTATCGGCAATTTTAAGCGTAGCCTTTTTGGCATCGGGAGTAATAGAGATTTTGAACTCACCTGAAGCCTTGGCAATATCGGGATGGGTCAGCGCCAAATATTTGAGTTTATCGCAAGCATCGCTGGCATTAGAGATTAGCTCCCGCAAAAAGATTTGCCGTTCTGAATATAACGAATTGACCACAATGTCTAACAACTTACCGACTTCGGCCTGAAAATTCATTTTCTCTGACATAATATAACCTCACTCCCATAACATATTTAAGCTAAGCTTTATATAGGAGTGCAAAAATTTATATGCAACCTCCCGCAAGAAAATACTTGCATTAAATAATAATCTGATTAAATTAGGATAGATTTCTAAATTCAATTTGAAGGAGTATAAAATGGTTTCTGTTGTAAATGAAAGCTGCGTCAAATGCAAATCTTGCGCAGAAGTATGCCCGGTTGATGCTTTTCATGAATGCGAGACCCAGTTGGTAGTTGATCCTGATGTCTGCATTGATTGCGGAGTTTGCATTTCCGAATGCCCGCAAGGCGCCATCTGCAATGATGCCGAAGCTGACGAAAAATGGATTGAATTCAACGCCGAGCAAGCAAAGAAGTGCCCCGGAGCCAACGAATAATTCGTTTTATCATACAGGTAAAAAATCCGGCTCAAGTTGCCGGATTTTTTTATCCTTGCAATTCTGCAAATTATGGAATAAATAACAGCTTAGGGATAACTTATGAGAAATTTCAATGAGCAATAGAGAAAACAACTTTTATGATGTCGTCGGTATCGGCAATGCCATAGTTGATGTCATGGCCAAAGTCGGCGACGGCTTTTTAAGCGAACGCAACCTCCACAAAGGCGGCATGACCTTGGTTAACGCTCCCGATGCCGGAAAAATTTATGCCGAGATAATGCCCGAACGCGAAGTATCTGGCGGTTCGGCGGCCAACACGGTTGCCGCTTTAGCATCATTAGGTGGTCAACCCGCCTTTATCGGCAAAGTTCACGATGACGAGTTAGGACAAGAGTTTGGACGCGATATCGGTGCTGCCGGAGTGGATTTTTTCACTCCACCCCTAAACGAAGGTCCGGTCACCGGCCGCAGTATTGTTTTGGTCACTCCCGATGCCGAACGCTCCATGTTTACTTATCTTGGAGCCTCCAAAATGCTTTCGGTAGCAGATATTGATGAGGAGATAATTAAAAGCACCAGCATTGTCTATCTGGAAGGCTATCTCTGGGACGAAGAAGAAGCCAAAAAAGCCATGACCAAAGCCTGCGAACTGGCGCACCGCCACCGCAAAAAAGTTGCATTTAGCTTGTCGGATAAATCTTGCGTCAACCGCCACCGCGATGAGTTTTTAAAACTGATTGATAACTATGTCGACATTTTGTTTGGCAACGAAGAAGAAATTAAATCTTTGTTTGAAGAAGAAGATTTTTACAAAACCTTAGATTTAATCAAACCCATGGTTGAAACCGCCGCCATCACTCGTTCGGCCAAAGGTTCGGTAATTGTCAACGGTCGTACTAAAACTTATGTTGAGGCCGAGGTTGTTGACAATATTGTCGATTCTACCGGTGCCGGAGATTTATATGCCGCCGGTTTCCTCTATGGCTACACCCAAGGACGAAGCTTAGGCACTTGCGCGCTGATTGGAGGCATTGCCGCCGCTGAGATTTTGGGACACTATGGGGCTCGTCCGGAAGTCAGCCTGAGGGGCTTTGTCCGCAACCGCCTCAAAGCATACGGTAAATCATTATAAAAAAAGTCCCCATCTTAAAAATGGGGATTTTTTTTGAGTTGGCTTTCATATTTTTTTGCATTAAGGTCTTGAAATTTAATTTCAACTTGGTATGTTAAAGCGAATTTTAGTTATTTTTGCTAACATAAAAAGGCTTTATCTTCGGCACGGTTTTTTCTTTCATAAAAAGCTGTGCTGGAAATAAATCAAACAATGACGTGTATAAAGTAAGGCACAAGGAGTTTGATTTATGACATGACAGTCTTAATACCGGCACGGTTTTTCTTTCACAAAAAGCTGTGCTGGAAATAAATCAAACAATGACGTGTATAAAGTAAGGCACGAGGAGTTTGATTTATGACATGACAGTCTTAATACCGGCACGGTTTTTCTTTCATAAAAAGCTGTGCTGGAAATAAATCAAACGACGACGTGTATAAAGTAAGGCACGAGGAGTTTGATTTATGACATGACAGTCTTAATACCGGCACGGTTTTTCTTTCATAAAAAGCTGTGCTGGAAATAAATCAAACGACGACGTGTATAAAGACAATACACGAGGAGTTTGATTTATGACATGACAGTTTTTTAGGAAAGAAAAAAAAGATGAATATGCGCAATATCGCCATAATCGCTCACGTTGACCACGGTAAAACCACATTGGTCGACGGCTTGTTAAAACAAAGTGGCACATTTAGAGATAATCAAAAAGTAGAAACTTGCGTCATGGATAGCAACGACCTCGAACGCGAAAGAGGCATTACCATCTTGTCCAAATGCACCTCGGTTAATTGGCACGGCACTCACATTAATATTGTCGACACCCCCGGCCACGCAGATTTCGGCGGTGAGGTTGAGCGTATTTTGTCCATGGTTGACGGCGTCGTACTCTTGGTCGATGCTTCCGAAGGCCCCATGCCGCAAACCAAATTTGTTTTGGGCAAAGCCTTAAAAGTCGGCTTGCGCCCGATTGTAGTCATTAATAAGGCCGATAAACCGGATGCCCGCGTAGACGAGGTCTTAAACGAAGTATTTGACTTGTTTGTAAGCTTAGACGCCAGCGACGAACAGCTAGACTTTCCGGTTTTATATGCCTCCGGACGTAACGGCTGGGCGGTTAAAGATATGAAAGATGAGAAAAAGGACCTCACTCCGCTCTTTGAGCTGATTTGCTCTTATGTTCCGGAGCCCGAATGCGATATTAACGCGCCTTTTTCCATGCTTGCCACCACCTTGGAAGCCGACAAATTCATCGGCCGCCTGCTCACCGGCAAAGTCCACTCCGGCACTCTGCACGTTAACGATACGGTTAAGGTACTTGATGGTAACAGCAATGAAATTGAGCGTGTCCGCATCAGCAAGATTTTGGCTTACCGCGGTCTAACCCGCGAAAGTCTGGAAGAAGCCCACGCCGGAGACATTATTGCCGTTGCCGGTGTGGTTAAAGGCACGGTTGCCGATACCATTTGCGCCTTAGATGTAACTCAGGCCATTCATGCTCAACCGATTGACCCTCCGACTTTGGCCATGACCTTTTCGATTAACGATTCTCCGTTGGCCGGCCGCGAAGGCGACAAGGTTACTTCTCGTATGATTTGGGACCGTTTGTGCAAAGAAGCCGAGGGCAATATCGCGCTGAAGATTTCGCGCACCGATAGCACCGATTCTTTTGAAGTTGCCGGTCGTGGTGAACTCCAACTCGGTGTTTTGATTGAAACCATGCGCCGCGAAGGATTCGAACTCTCCATTTCGCGTCCCCGTGTTTTGATGAAACGCGATGAAAACGGTCAACTTTTAGAGCCGATTGAAGAAGTGGTAGTTGATGTTGATGAAGAATTCTCAGGCACCGTGGTTGAAAAACTCGGCCGCCGCCGCGGTGAGTTGATTGAGATGATACCTTCTCAAATCGGCAACAAAGTCCGCCTGATTTTCAACGCTCCTTCCCGCGGCTTAATTGGTTATCACTCTGAGTTTTTGACCGATACTCGCGGCACCGGCGTTATGAACAGATTGTTTAAGTGCTATGAGCCGCACAAAGGCGAAATTGAAAGCCGCCGCAACGGTGTATTGATTTCATCGGAAACCGGCACCGCCATTGCCTACTCGCTGTGGAAACTGCAAGACCGCGGCCCGATGTTCATTGACCCCGGTGTTCCGGTCTATACCGGCATGATTATCGGCGAGCACACCAAACCCAACGACTTGGAGGTCAACCCCTGCAAGGCCAAACAGCTGACCAACATTCGTGCCGCCGGTAAAGACGAGGCCATTGATCTCATTCCGCCGCGCAAGCTCACTTTAGAGCAAGGTTTGTCTTATATCCAAGAAGATGAGTTGTTGGAAGTAACCCCCAAGACCTTGCGCTTGCGTAAACGCATTCTCGATCCGATTTTGCGTAAACGCGCCAAACCAGAGGTTATGGCTTAATAACACTTAGTTACTAAAAAGAGCGGGATTTTCCCGCTTTTTTTATGCTTGTGCTTATACTGAGATACACTTTGACCGTTTAAACCGCTAGTCTAGCAAATAAAAATTTTTGTCAACAAAAAACTCCCCGAAGGGAGATTTTTGATTTCAGAAACTTAAAATATTTTTGACTTAAGCACGCTGTTGAGCTTGTTCGTGCGCACCACGCAAAAAGGCCGAATTTGCCTCTGCAATTTTGACAATTGCCAAAGCTTTTTCAGCATCAAAAGACTTTACAGCTCGAGACTCATAAGCTGTCATACCTTTAGCGGCCGCCACATTAGCCACAGCCTCACGCTGCGGATTAGCCGAACGATCAATTCCTCCGGCCACATACTTAATTCCCCCACCATTAACAATATGAGCCTTGGCGCGCGCACCGGTCTTGAGTGCTCTTAGAGTATTTTCTTGTTCTTTATCCATTTTTTTAACTCCCCAAAACTTTCTCTTTTGTCCATTATCACAAGAATATTTTCTTTTGTCAACAATTATTTTTACCATTGTTACAAATTTGTTACCAAAACGGTTTTTTTAGGTGCAAACTAAGGTATTTATGACCTATAATGAGCGTACCGAGGAGATAAATTAACCGAAAAAAAATAAAAAACAACCAAAAAATTATCCGGAGCGCATATGTCACTATTTAAATCTGTCGCCACCTTTGGAGGATTCACCTTAATCAGCCGCATCACAGGCTTTCTCCGCGATATGGTCTTGGCCAATTATCTGGGCGCCGGAGCCGTTTCGGATGCTTTTTTGGCGGCATTTAAGATTCCAAATTTGTTTCGGAGTCTTTTTGCCGAAGGCGCTTTCACCACCGCTTTTGTACCGATGCTTTCGCAAAAACTGGTCAGCGAAGATAAGGCAAGCGCCATCAAATTTGCGTCCAAGTCTATTTCAGCCCTGACTTTTTTTGTCACCATATTTGTTATTATTATTGAAATTTTCATGCCCTATGTGGTTTTGATACTTGCCCCCGGATTCGCCGATGACCCCGGCAAATTAGAGCTCACCACCACTTTGTCGCGCATTACTTTTCCGTTTTTGCTGTTTATCTCCATTGTATCATTTCAATCGGGCATCTTAAATTCGCTGGGCAAGTTTGCCGCTCCGGCCGCCGCCCCCGTAATTTTGAATTTGATGATGATTTTGTCGGTATTTATCTTTGTGCCCTTAAGTTTTAGTCCGGCCGAAGGAATTTCTTGGAGTGTTACTTTTGCCGGTTTTGTAGAAATTTTGGTTTTACGCTGGTTTTTACACCGCCAAGATGTGCGCATCAGTCCCTTTTATAACATCAGAAAATTGCTCAAGGATTCGGAAATCATCACCTTGTTCAAGCGCATTGCCCCAGGAGTTTTGGGCGCCGGCATCTACCAGATTAATATGGCCGTAGATTTGGTTTTGGTTTCCTTGGTCGGTAACGGAGCCATATCTTGGTTATATTATGCCAATCGCCTGCAACAATTGCCCTTAGGGGTAGTCGGAGCCGCTATTAGTGTTGCCCTGCTGCCGATTCTATCCGCAGCATTAAAATCCGAAAAAATCGCCGAAGCCCGCGCCACTCAAGATAAAGCCATTGAGTATGGTGCATTGCTGTCTTTTCCGGCCGCGATTGCTCTGATTGTTTTGGCCGAACCGATTGTTAACATCTTATTCCAACATGGCAAATTCACCGCCACCGACACTTTGCAAACCGCCTCTGCCGTCATTGCCTATTCGGTTGGTTTACCGGTATATGTATTGGTCAAAGCCCTATCGCCCAACTTTTTTGCCCGCGGTGATACTAAAACTCCGGTCAAATACAGCATTGTGGTCTTTACCTGTAATATTATATTTATTCTGATTTTGATGCAATTTTTCGGACATTTGGGTGTCGCCTATGCCACCACCCTAGCCGCCTTTGTATCTTTCTGGCAATATAAGCGCGGCCTCCAAAAACGCGGCTATTGGGAATTTTCCGGCGCGCTCATTCGCAAACTCCTCAAAATCGGATTAGCCTCGATTCTCATGGGAGCCACACTCATACTGGCACAATACTTGCTCGATTTATATTTTGAAACTTGGCTCACACTCAGTTTTGGCATAAAAATCCCCATTTTGGGTGTACTGTGCGGATTCGGTGTTGCAAGTTTCTGCATATTGGCTAAAATAACCGGAGCAATGGATATTTCTGAATTAATTCGGCTATTGCTCAACAAAGGAAAGAAAGATGTCCCCACAAAAGCTTAAACAAGCCCTGATTAAGATTAAAGACACTCTGCACGGCTGGTCGCAAAAGTTATCCTGGCGTCCGCTGAGAGTAGTTTTGGAGTTGTTTGGCTCTTGGTGGCAAATGATAGCTATCGCCTTGGCAGCGCTTATCTTTTTATATTATCCCTTAGGCGGCTGGCTGGTTGAAGACATTGATACCGACACCGGAGTAGAGATTTCTCCTGCCAACGAGAGCCAATCTGCCACTGCTGAGATGATGTCATATCTGATTCGCCGTGAAGTTAATGACAAGATTTGGACACCTAATTTGCCGTTTTTCTTTCCCTCCTATTTCTTAGATAATATGCCCAACTTCCAACTAGGCTTGATGTCAGGTGTTTCATCTTTGTCCGGCTCAATGGCAAAAAAATTAGAAAAAAACATCTCATCTCCGGAAGATAATTACCTTCACCAAGCTGCCGAATTTTTAGAATATCCGGGCACCATCTGGATGTTTTCTCCGCAAAGCAAACTCGTTCCGGTACCATCCGCTCATAGCCAATACCGCAAAGCCCGCAAACAGCTCATCAAATACAATCAAACACTCAATGACGGAAGTTCGGTTTTCTACCGCAATCCTAAAGATTTAGCTTACTTCCTGCACCGCATGAAAATTCAGCTTGGCAAGACTACACGCCAATTAGAAGCTCAGATTCGCGAAGAAAGTTCTTCCTGGTTTGACAACCAAGCCGACAACCTCTTTTACCAAGCACGCGGTTTGGCTTATGCCGACTATATGTTGCTCAAAGCACTAGGCTTTGACTATAAGCAAATTTTGGTAGACACCAACACCTATTCAGACTGGACCATATTGCTCAAAACCCTTGAGAGTGCCGCTCAGCTTGCCCCCACAATCGTCCGCAACGGCGAAGCTGACAGTCTGACTGCGCCCAATCATTTAACCAACATTGGTTTTTATCTTTACAAAGCGCAAATTATATTGCAAAAAATTTCTCAACAATTAGAAAAACATTCTCCGCTTAAGGATTCGCAATGATAATAGAAACTCAAGATACTCCCGATACCAATGTTGTAAATTTTTTCCCTTCCGAAAAGATGATGAAATCCGGCAGTGCCGAATTTGCCGATGCCAAATCTCTGCGCAAATCGCCCTTAGCTGAAAAAATTTTTGATATTGGGGGCATTGTTTCGGTTTTTATCACTCCGGATATGGTCTCGGTGACCAAAGAAGATTCGGCTGACTGGTCCGAACTCAAGCCGCAAATTTTAGCCGAGATTATGGATTATCTAAGCTTAGGTGACACTGCGGTAATACCAGATAACATTTCCCCCGATGAAGAAGATGTCATAAAACAAATTTTAGGGCTGATAAACGCCCGCATCCGTCCGGCCTTAAAACAAGACGGGGGCGACATTCGCTTTGTGAAATTTGACAACGGAATTGTTTATGTTGAACTCCAAGGCAACTGTTCGGGCTGTCCATACGCTACCGTAACCCTCAAAGAAGGGGTTGAAAAAATCTTGACCACCTACATTCCCGAGGTCAAAGGAGTAAAAAACTGTAAACCAGGTGAGGCTCCGCAAGCATGAGAAAAATTTGCCTTTCAGCGTTAGGAATCCTCATTGGCAGCTTGATGTCATTTTCCGCCTCAAGCCAACCGCTCACCTTCCTCACGCTCAAAGACACCACCGTAAAAGAGCTGCAAGCAATATACAATAAATATGGCTATTCTCATTATCTAATTGTTAAAGATGCAAAGGTTCCCCCGATTTTTTTGGAGCATTTCCCTCAAGATTTCGATAAACTACCCGCCTCAGATGAGCGCAACGAACTATTTATAAGGATTGTCACTCCGCTGGCCTTAAAATTAAACCAAGAAATTATGTCCGAACGGGGACAAATGCTTGAGCTCGAAAAAAAATATCAGGCTCAAAAATCCTTGAGCCCAGAAGAAGAACAAGCTCTTGAAGCTTTAGCCAATAAATATGATGTTTTCACTCGTCTAAAAGGAGAAGAGCGGATTAAGCTGTATTTCAATCAGCTCAAAATCAAAATCAATCAGGTATATCCATCCTTTTTAATTTCGATTGCCGCAGTTGAAACTGACTGGGGTTCATCGCGCATTGTTAAAGAAGCCAATTCATTGTATAAGGAGCTGGTCTGGCACACCCCCGAAGGCCTAACTCCTCAGGGAGAAGACGAGGATCACACTTACAAGATTCGCATTTTTCCCAATTTGTATGAATCCATGAAATCCTATGCTTTGAAATTCAACTCCGACATCTCATACGAACACGCACGTTTTTTGCGTGATTTACGCTACCGTAGCCAGATGGTTCCCTCCGGCAAAGGCGTAGTTCATGCCATGTTATTTCAAACCCCCTTAAAAAACTATATCGGGCTCTTAGATTATACCATAACCTTTTACCAACTAATGTTGCTTGACCAAGCCACATTAGCCACTCGATTAGAACCAAATTCGGAAATTTTAGCTCACTCCCAAGAAAATATCGCTAAAATTACACCCAAACCACCCAAACGGTAACAAAAATTTAATTAGTTTTTTGTACCAATAATAGGATATAATAATAATTGACACCGTTAACGGAAGAAAGCATGAATACGACCTTAAACACTGAAGACATCAAAGCACTATCTGAAAATCTGTGCGCCGAAACCAAAAGTGACACGGTTCAAAAAATCAGTGCTTATTATAACGGCAACGGCCTTACCCCCAAAGGGATTAAGTTAGCCGAAGATATTTTTCGCATTTTAGCACACGACGTTGAAGTTCAAGTTCGTGAAATTTTATCTGAGAGCTTAAAAAACGCTCACAACATTCCAAAAGACATTGTCGAAAGTCTGATTAATGACCAAGATAGTGTTGCCGTACCTTTCATCAAATGCTATGAAAGTTTCAGCAAAGAAGATTTATTACGGATTTTAGAGCTCCCCAACATCAACAAACAAAAAGCAGTTGCCCAACGTCAAAACCTGTCTGAAGACATCTCGCAATACATTGTGGAGCGCTGCCCTGAAGAAGTTGTCGGCGCTTTAATTTTAAATGATAGTGCCAACATAGTTGACAAGACTTATGATGAAATTGTCACCAAATATGGCAATAGCGATAACATCCAAACCTGCTTGGTTTACCGTCAAGAATTGCCCATTGCCGTAATTGAAAAGATTGTCAATTCTCTGTCTGAAGAACTCAAGAAACGCCTAATAATCAACCACAATCTACCCAACGACTTAGCCAGTGACATTGTCGAACAGGTAAAGGAGAAAGCCACCTTGAAAATTTCTGCCGAATATAGCTCCGACCAACAAATCGAACAATTAGTACATCAATTATATTCTGCAAACCGACTCACTCCCACTTTGGTTGTGCGCGCCATTTGTTTAGGCGATTTAAAGTTTTTTGAATATGCCTTGGTATATTTATCCAACACGCCGATAACAGAAGTTCGCAAAATTTTGTTCAGCAACTCGATGGACTTCATGGTTAGGAACCTGTTACGCAAAGCTTATATTCCCAAATCAATGTTTCCGGCCGTTTTCAGCGCCTTGAAAGTGTTGCAGGAAATTCGCTTTGATGTTCAGCAAAAAGACCGCGAAAGTTTTTCACATCGCGTTATTGAACGGATTTTGTCTTTTGGCAGTGCCGGCGATGAGTTCAAAGATGAAGATGTCAAATATCTTGTCTCCAAAATAAGCTAGGACAAATAATGAATTACGAAAACGACATAACCGCTGAGGAGCTTTTTCAACTAACCGATGCCCTTTCCCAAGAAAGCGACACCCTCCAAATCATTGACAAGACCATGCAATTAGCGCAACTTGCCTGCAATGCCGACGGTGTCAGCTATTACACCATTAGCGATGACAATTTCTTGCGTTTGGTATATTCGCACAGCCGCAGTTTAAAGATACACAAACTAGGCTCCGACAACAAATATTACACCATTCCGACCTATTTGCCCGACCAAAAAAAAGTTAATCCCAAAACCATTATTGTCACCAGCGCCTTAAACCAAGAGGTAATCAATACCCCCAATATTTATGCCACTGAGTATGACAATGATGTCTATCTCAAATGGGACGAAGACTTACGTTACAAGACCGTCTCCATGTTAGTCATTCCGATTTTCAACTACAAACATCGGATTATCGGCATTGCTCAGTTTATTAATGCCTTAGACATTAACGGCCGCACCATCAGTTTCACCACCAAAGCCCAGGAAAAAGCTCAGTCAGTTTGTTCTCTGATGGTTCCCTATTTAGAAAATCACAAATTAAGCGAGGACTATGACCAGCTTTTAGAATCCTTCATTGAGGTTTTAGCCCGTGCCATTGACGCCAAATCACCTTATACCGGCTCGCATTGTCAAAGAGTTCCGGTCATTGCGCGCATGCTGGCAACTGCTGCCGTTCAGCAAGACCATGGCCCGCTCAAAAATTTTGAAATGAGCGAAGACGATTGGTACGCACTTAACATTGCCTCTTGGTTACATGACTGTGGTAAAGTCACCACACCGGAATATATTGTTGATAAGGCAACCAAGCTGGAAACCATCAACAACCGCATACACGAAATTCGCAATCGTTTTGAAATTTTGCGTCGCGAAGCTCATATTGATTACCTCAAAAAGCGGCTTAAAAATACTGATACGCAAGAAAAATTGCAAACCGAATTTATCAATAAAGTGCATCAGCTGGAAGATGACTTTGACTTTGTGGCCAATTGCAACATCGGCGACACTCCGCTCACCGACAAAGACGTTGCCCGCCTTCAACAAATTGCCCAAATCAAATTCATACGTTATTTCAACCGGATGAAAGGGCTTTCGTGGGCCGAAAGAGATGCCATTAAAGATGTAGAACTTTTCTCACATCCCAGCTATGAAAATCTGATTCAAAACCGCGATGACCAGGTCAACGCACCTTTCAATCGGGGCGAACTCTACAATCTGACCATCCGCAGCGGCACTATTAATAAGAAAGAGCGTGAAAAAATTAATGAGCATATCGTAGTAACGATTGATATGTTAAAGGCACTGCCTTTCCCCAAAGAGCTTTCCAATGTGGTCGAATATGCCGGAGCCCACCACGAGCGGATTGACGGACACGGCTATCCTAACGGTCTGACCGGAGAGCAGATGTCAATCCCGGCCAAGATAATGGCCATTGCTGATATTTTCGAGGCCCTAACCGCCAACGACCGGCCATATAAAGAGCCCAAAAAACTCTCGACCGTCTTGTCGATTATGCAACATATGAAAAACTCCGGCCACATTGATCCGGACTTATATGAAGTGTTCATCAAAAACAAAGTATATGAAGAATATGCTTCACAGTACATTTCACCCGAGCAAATCGACGAGATTAAACCGGAGGATTATTTATAATGCTAAAGATATATCCGGTCTTGTGCCGCGCCGGCAATATGGATAACTATGCTTATATTTTGCAAGATGAAAAAAGCGGAATTTCTGCGGTTATTGACCCCTCGGAACCCGAACCGATAATCCAAAAATTGCAAGAGTTAAAGCTAGAGCCGAGTTACATTCTCAATACCCACCACCATTTTGACCATACAGACGGCAATTTAGCCCTTAAGCAAAGATATGGAGCCAAAGTTGTCGCCAATATTAACGATTCGTCACGGATACCCGGTTTTGATATCGGGGTCACCCCGGGAGAAGATTTTAGCTTAGGAGAGAGCCGGGCCGAAATTATTGATGTATCGGCACACACACAAGGGCATATCTTATGGTATTTTCCCAAAGATAAAGCTGTTTTCACCGGCGACACATTGTTTAATTTATGTGTAGGCGGTTTGTTTGAGGGGACTGCTGAGGAAATGTATGCAGCCCTAAGCAAGATAAAATCCCTGCCAGATGATGTGGAGTTTTACCCCGGACACGAATATACCTTAGGCGGCGCCGATTTTGCCAATTATGTCAATAACGACAATGAAGATATTCAAAAATACCTGCACCGAGCCGTGGAACGGCTCAATGCCGGACAGCCGGTATGCCCCGTAACACTTGGGGTTGAGAAGAAATGCAACCCCTACCTTAAGGCCAATTCATTGAGCGAATTAAAAAGACTATTTTAATGACAAAAAATATAGACAAAACTATTTTTTTGTGTTATATTAACTTTAATATTTAACTAAAACGGATTTTGGTTATGACGGATAAAGGAGAGTTCACTATGGACACCGAGACCACCCAACAACTTACCAAAGAAGAAGAATTCTATAAAAACAACGCTGAAAAGCTTGGCGGTTTAAATGAGGCACAAAAAAAGCTTGCGTATGAAACATCCCTATTATTCCCAGATTGGGAAGAAAAATTCGCAGAGAAACTTAAACAACAAGAAGAAACTTCTACTCCAGAGCAAGAAGGAGAGAACGCCAACGGTTCCACCTCAATAGATGAGGGTCAAGGCAACGCTCCGGAACCATCTTCTAACGCAGTCGAAGAAGAATGGATGACCGACTTGCTCACCAAATATAAAACCGAATACAATATAGACCCCGAAGACGAGAGTAAGAATAAATACACCATCAACGGCGAACCCAATGATGAAGGATTATTGATTACCATTGAACCCAAAGAAGGACAAGAAGGCCTAACCGGTTCGGCAGTTCAGTATTATGGTGGAACAGACCATTTTGCCATTCGTACCAGCAAAGACAATGTTGAACCTAAAGACCAGTCTTTTGAACATTTCAAACACCACATTGCCGTTGCCAAAGAAAACGGTTCCAGCGAAATCACCATGGGCAACACCTCCTCGGCCAAATTCCGCAGCAAATTAGCTGCTGCCGTGTTAGAGACCGAAGGCATGAGTTTAAGCACGCCGCTCAAAGACAGTGACAGTTTTGACTTTTCTAAAGAAAGCTTGGAAGGCATCAGCCCCGAAACCCAAGGCAAACTCTTAAAATTTGCCTTAGAAAATGGTGCCGCCATTGAGAACCCGATTTTAGACTTCAACAACGAAGCAGTCAAAAACCTGCCCGAAGAATTGAAGTATAAATATTTGGCCAAGTTGTTGCAAAACCCTGAGACCAAAGCCCAGTTACAAAATATACCTACAGTTGAATTTTATGCTAAAGATGAAAATGGCAACAAAATTGAACAATCTCGCGAAAACATAACAGTAATTGGCAGCGATGGACAGCCCATAAAAAACGCAGATGGAACTGACCGTACTATTGAAAGCATCACCTATGAACCCAATTCGGCATTAGAACATTTAAGTAAAGAAGAATTAGCAGTATTACGCACCTCAAATCGTGAACAACAATTAGCTCAACTTAAAGAGCAAACCAACGATGATGGTAGCAAAAAATACGATTTTCATGACAAAGTTGCTGCTTTGCGCAACCAAATCAAGGGCAAAACCGGAGATGAACGAAAAGACATTATCAATAATGCCAATGTCAGCGAGCAAACTCATGGTAAAAACTTTGCCGCTTACGCTGACAAGTATCGCAACCCGCAAGGTAGAAGTTAAATCTAAAAATACCGGCCGCCCAGCCGGTATTTTTTTGCAAACTTCCTGGCAAAAAGCAAAAAAAACTTGCAATTTATAAAAAATATGTTATTAGTAGGGCATAATATTATTGAAAGTGGGGTCAAAAACCCCGCTTTTTTGTTAGAAGGAACAAAATATGCCCCAGATTCACCCTTTGCAAACCTTGCTTGAACCGATAGTTAGTCAACTCGGCTATGAGCTGGTTCGGGTTATGACCATCGGTCAAAAAAAACCCACTCTGCAAATCATGATAGATAGGTTAGACGGCTCCAACATAACCGTTAATGACTGCGCCACCGTTAGCCGCGCCGTTTCTGATATCTTAGATGAAAAAGACCCCATTGAAGGGCAATATTCGCTGGAGGTTAGCGCCCCCGGATTAGATCGCCCGCTGACCAAACTGGAGCACTTCCAGAGATATAACGGCTACGAGGCCAAAATTGAAACCTCCTGCGAGGTTGAGGGCCGCAAACGTTTCAAAGGCAAGCTCTCAGGAGTTGAGAGCAACGACTTGGTTCATATCAATATGAACGACCAAGACTACGCCATTCCCTTTGCCGATATCAACAAGGCAAAACTGGTCATTACCGATGAGCTCTTAGCCGCTGCGGCTGAAGCTCAAGAAATTGAACTTTAAAAACACATTTGAGAGGAAAAAATGGAAAATACAGAAAATATGCCCCGCCCGGAAATCATTTTGGTTGCCGACACTGTCGCCCGGGAAAAGAACATCGACCGCGAAGATATTTTCAACGCCATGGAAGTAGCCATTCAAAAAGCCGGCCGCTCCAAATATGGCTTTGAGCATGATATCCGCGCCAAAATCGACCGCAAAACCGGAGCTATTTCTCTCTCCCGCTATCGCGAAGTTGTTGCCGATGACGCCGTTGAAAACGAAGTCACCCAAATGACGGTTGACCAAGCTCGCGAATATGACCCCAAAGCCAAAGTTGGCGATTTCATTATCGATTCTCTACCGCCGATTGACTTTGGACGTATTGCCGCCCAAACCGCCAAACAGGTTATCACTCAAAAAGTTCGCGAAGCCGAGCGCAATCGCCAATATGAAGAATACAAAGAAAAAGTCGGCACCATTGTTAACGGTACCGTCAAGCGTATTGAGTTTGGCAATGTTATCTTAGATATCGGCAAAACCGAAGCCATTCTTCGCCGCGACGAGATTATTCCGCGGGAAAAATTCAAAAACGGTGACCGCGTTCGTGCTTATGTTTTAGATGTTCGCCGCGAGAACAAAGGTCCGCAAATTTTCTTGTCCCGTACTTGTCCGGAATTCATGGCCAAATTGTTTGCCTCCGAAGTTCCCGAGATTTATGACGGCATTGTCCAAATTGTTGCCGTTGCCCGCGACCCCGGTTCCAAAGCCAAAATTGCCGTTAAGACCGATGATATGACTGTCGATGCCGTCGGCGCTTGCGTTGGTCTGCGCGGTATTCGTGTTCAGGCTGTAGTGACCGAACTCCAAGGCGAGAAAATTGATATCGTTCCCTGGAGCGAAGACAAGGCTCAATACATCGTTAGTGCCCTTGCTCCGGCTGAAGTAACCAAAGTGGTGTTAGATGAAGAAAACAACCGTATTGAAGTTGTTGTTCCGCAAGAGCAATTTTCTGCCGCCATCGGCCGCCGCGGTCAAAATGTCAAATTGGCTTCCCAACTTTTGGGTTGCGATATTGATGTCCTGACCGAAGAGCAAGAACAAGAACGCCGCTCTAACGAAAACAAAGTTCGTTCTCAACGCTTTATGGAAGCCTTGGATGTTGATGAGATGATTGCTCACCTTCTGATTGCCGAAGGTTTCTCAACCGTTGACGAAGTTGCTTTAGTACCCTTAAACGAACTTTCCGAAATTGAAGGTTTTGATGAAGACGTAGCTACCGAGCTGCAAAAACGCGCCCAAGCTTTCATTGCCAAACGCAATGCCGAGTTTGAAGAAAAGAGCAAATCTTTGGGTATTGATGAAAAATTGCAGCAAATTGAAGGCTTGGATCAAGATATGCTCCTGACCTTAGCTAACAAAGGCATCAAGACCATTGATGATTTGGCCGATTTGGCTGCCGATGAGCTAATTGAGCTTTTAGGTGAGAATACCTTGTCCGAAACCGAGGCCAACAAAGTGATTATGGCCGCTCGTGCTCATTGGTTTGAAAACGACAACACCAATCAGGAAGCCAATAACTAATGACTAAAGACAGCGAAAATCGGAAATGTATTGTCAGCGGCCAAGTGCTGGATAAAGAGCATCTTTTGCGCTTTACCGTGCTTGATGACGGCCAACTCATTCCCGACTTCAAGAAAAAACTTCCCGGGGTCGGAGTATATGTCAGCGCCAGCCGCGACATACTTTCCACCGCTGTCAACAAAAATCTTTTTTCCAAAAGCCTAAAGCGCACAGTCAGGATTTCTCCTGACTTTGTTGCAATGGTAGAGCAGTTGCTCAAAAAACACGGCTTAGAGCAAATATCTCTGGCTCGCAAAGCCGGCATTTTGCGAACCGGATACGAAAAAGTATCCGAGCTCATCAAAAAGGGGCAAGCTGCTTTTATTTTAGAAGCATCTGACGCCGGCAAAGACGGCCGCGAACGGATTGCATCTTTAGCTCATAACTTAGAAATTTTTAATATATATACAGTTGAGGAGTTAGATCAGGCATTAGATAAAACCAACACCGTGCATTTAGCATTTGCCAACAGCGAAATGTCGCGCAATCTTAAATCCGAGTTTCGCAAAATCAACAATTTTCTAACCTCAACCACCCCCAACTCAGAGACGGAGAACAATAGATAATGACAGAAGATAATTCCGGTTCCAAATTAACACTATCGGGAAAATCCACTTTAACCCTCAAAAACCTCGGCAACAAAAAGCCGGAAGGTTCCAAAGTTGTGCAGGTTGAAGTCCGCAAAAAACGGATTATCACTCCGGCCGCACACAATCCCAGCTCCAACACCGGCAAAGTTGAGATTGATGAAGCCACTGCCGCCAAGCTCAAACTGATTGCCGATGCCAAGGAACACGAGGCCAAACGCCGTCAGGAAGAAGAGGCCAAAGCCGCCCTGCGCCAACAACAAAAAGAGCAAGAACAAGCCGAGAAAGCCGAAAAAGCCAAACAAGAGCAAGAGGCTCAAGCCAAAGCCGCCGCTGAGGCCGCCGCCAAGGCCAAATCCGACAAACCGGCAAGTTCCAACCCCGCAGTTGCCGCCCCCATCGTCAACGAAGAGAAAAATCCTCGTTTCAAAGATAAAAAATCCAAAGACTATGATGACGATGATGAAGACGATGATGACGATTTTCACAATCGCAAAAAGAAAAACGAAAAATCAATCGACCGCGATGATGTCTTTGAACAAGAACGCAAAAAAGTCATGAAACGCAGTTTTGAGCCCCAGCGTCGCAGTAGCGGCAAACTCAACATCAACACCATCGGCAATGATGATGACGATGATTATGGCTATGGTGCGCCTCGCCGTCGGTTTAAGAAGAAACAACCCAAACCGGTTGCTCCGGTTCAACCTCAAGAAAAAATCGTTAAAGAGGTCATCATTCCGGAAATCATCACCGTTCAGGAGTTGGCTAACCGCATGGCCGAAAAGAGCGCTGAAGTTATTAAGAAATTAATGTCTTTAGGAGTCATGGCCACCATCAACCAACCCATAGACGCCGACACCGCCCAAATCATTGTTGAAGAGTTTGGTCACAAGTTTAAGCGCGTGGCCGAAAGCGATGTTGAAATCGGCCTTGGCGGTCCCAAAGACAAACCCGAGGACCTTCAGCCGCGTCCACCGGTCGTAACCGTAATGGGACACGTTGACCACGGTAAAACCTCTTTGCTTGATGCTCTGCGCGAAACCAATGTTGCCGCCAAAGAAGCCGGCGGTATTACTCAGCATATTGGTGCTTACCAAATTCAAGTCAAAACCGGCGACAAAATCACTTTCATTGACACCCCCGGCCACGAGGCATTTTCCGAAATGCGCGCTCGCGGAGCCAAGGTCACCGACATTGTGGTTTTGGTAGTTGCCGCCAACGATGGCATTATGCCCCAGACCATTGAGGCGATTCGCCACGCTCAGGCAGCCGAAGTACCGATTGTAGTCGCCATCAATAAGATTGACCTCCCCGGTGCCGACCCCATGAAAGTCAAGACCGCCTTGCTCCAACACGGCATTGCGGTTGAGGAAATGGGCGGTGAGTGCCTTTGCGCCGAAGTTTCTGCCAAAAAGCGGATTAATATTGATAAACTGGTTGAGGCCATTTTGCTGCAAGCCGAAATTCTTGACCTCAAAGCCAACCCCAACCGCACGGCCGAAGGCGCAGTGATTGAGGCCAAAATGGAAAAAGGCCGCGGCAGTGTTGCCACCGTCTTGGTACAAAACGGTACCTTGCATATTGGCGATGTTATCATTGCCGGCAAAGAATGGGGTCACGTTCGCGCCATGTTCAACGAAAACGGCCACAAAATTTTTGAGGCAGGTCCGGCCACTCCGGTTGAAGTTTTGGGTCTGCAAGGCACACCTTCCGCCGGTGATGATTTCATTGTCGTCAAAGATGAAACTCAGGCCAAAGAAGTCACCAGTTATCGTATCCGCAAGGAACGCGATGCCAAATTGGTCAAGAGTGCCAAATCGGCCATGGAACAAATGCTCGATAAAATTAAATCCGGCGAATCCAAACACCTGCCGATTATCATTAAAGCCGACGTTCAAGGCTCTATCGAAGCCATTGAAGGCACACTTAAAAAACTTTCCAACGACGAAGTCAGCGTCCAAATTCTGCACTCTGCCGTTGGCCCGATTTCAGAATCTGACATTTCCTTAGCCAAAGCCTCTCACGCTTTAGTTATCGGTTTTAACGTCCGTGCCATTCCGCAAGCTCGCGATGCCGCTCGCCGCGACGGTATTGACATTCGCTACTATTCAATCATCTATGATGTTGCCGATGACGTTAAGAAAGGTCTGGAAGGGCTGCTCTCTCCTGAGCTCAAAGAAAAGATTTTGGGCTATGCCGAGATTAGAGAAGTTTACAACATCACCGGTGTGGGCAAAGTTGCCGGCTGTATGGTGACCGAAGGACTGGTCAAACGCGGCGCCAAGATTCGTCTCTTGCGCGACAACGTGGTTATCCACGATGGCAACTTAGGCCAACTCAAACGCTTCAAAGATGACGTTAAAGAAGTCAAAGAAGGCTATGAGTGCGGTATGAGTTTTGAAAATTATAATGACATTCAAAAAGGCGACTTTATTGAATGTTATGAAATTGAAGAAATCGCCGCCAAACTATAGATACAACCCCCGACTAAATCGGGGGTTTATTTTGCCACCAAAAAAAACGGAAAATGCCGATAGCACTTTCCGTTTTTTCATTAAGTTGTTATTGCAATTCGCCGATAGCCATCAAACTTGAACGCTGAGCGCTAAAAATTTTTTTCAACTCCGCTATTGACTTATCGCTGAATTCCTCAAGACACAAAGCCGATACACAGCATACAACGTATTTTTCATCCAAAGGCAAAAACTCCACATTTTTCATAAAAGATATTTCCGCCTGTTGGAATTGGTTTTTAGCTCGTTGGATTTCCCCCAAAGCACAATTTGAAACTTTGTTTGAAAGGTTCATTTGATAACATTTAGCCGTAGTTTTTAGATAATACAACACCACCGCTAAAAAGTCACGCAGTTCGACCGACCACCGATTCTCTACATAATTTTCGATTCGAGCAATTCGCAAACTGTTCACCACGACCATAAACTGAGGATTTTCAAACAAGGCCCGATATTTTGGTTCCATATCATCCGGCAAATTAGGAGCAATCACAAACGGCAAAAAAGCAAATTTACGATTTTTAAGCAACTCAAACAGCACACGTGTCTGTTCTTCCCCAATCAAATTGAGCACATTTCGAAATGCAATTCTCGGAAAAACAATATTCAAATCTTTCCACATTTGAACGCGAAATTTTTCGCGCGATACAAAATTGTTCATAGCAAAAAAATTTATATTAGCATAATTATTAAAAATCAACTGCAACCAACTTAGCGCCGCATTAACAAATTGTCAAATACAAATTGGCGCACAAAAAAAGAGTTCCTGTTGCAGCAGGAACTCTTTTTCAAAACATTTAAGGATTTTACTCAGCCTCTTTCACTACCGGAGCAAATTCAGCCTCCAACCACTGTTTAGCGTACATATCTTTGCCAAATACATTAAACAAGAACTTATCTTGTTTCATATCGGCAATAGATTTGAGAGCTTTGTAGGGCACCACTTTCACTTCCGAACCGTCAATCGGGCAAATCACAAAACTGTCTTTACCATTGACCTGAGTATAAACTGCCCAAACAGGCAGATTATCAACATAAGCCAACAACGGACGATTATTTACCTGAATACCGTCTTTTTTAGCGAAAGACGCAATCTTAACTGCAGCCACCCGCTGTTGCAATACCCAAACTCTCGGATGCTCGGTAGTTATTGCGATATTACCATCCATATCACAAATAACATAGTACACACCCTCATTTTTTTCACATCTCAGCGACCAGCAAGTTTTGCCGTCCACATCCGCCAATTTAGCTCGACTAGCCAGTTTGTCACGACAATGGATATGATAACCCAACCCATTTTCATCGGCAAACTTACGGAGTTTTTCGGTCATGGCTCTTTGCTCGTAGAAATAATGTCCGTCAGACAAAATCTCCAACACAAACCATTGATCAAACACAAACCCCACTTGCACGGAGCCACCATAAGATGGCATTTCTTCTGAGATCGCCATACTCACCAGAGGTGTCAATCCTCTTGACATCAAGTCCAAAGGAGAAAAACCCGACAGTACAATTGAACCATCATTAGTCAAAATCCGTTCTTGACCAGAAATCATATTAAAGGTCAAAAGTTTTGACTTGTCAGCAGATACAATAACATATTCATAAAAACCTTTTCTGGTGTGAGCATCTTCATCAAACACCACCCGATAGGGTTTAGCTATTGCATCTGTCTCCAACTGAATACCCTTAGCCCGAGCCAACTTATGTAATGTTTCTGTTGCGGCTCTCTGACGCTTAAAGCGAATTGCTAACTCTCTCTCAGTTCTTTCCTTGATTTTAAAATTCGTTTGCATAGTAATAAAAATTTAAAAATTAGACTAGAATTGTATTTATATATGGCGACATTGATACTCTCATTCTCCCCCAATGTCAAGCCTAAAAAAAACGGGAAAGAAAAACTACATCTCTTTCCCGTTTTTTTATTTATAAAATATCAAGATTTATTTTTTATCTTCGATTCTCATTTTATAGAAAGAACGATAAACAAAAATAAGTCCGATAATCATGAATACGATTCCCAAGCCTAAAGATACTTCTCTTGGCGCAGCAACCGCCATCTCCACGGCTAGCAAACCGAATAAAGTCGTAAACTTAATAATCGGGTTAAGAGCCACAGAAGATGTATCTTTATAGGGGTCACCGACAGTGTCGCCCACCACAGTTGCATCGTGCAAAGGTGTACCTTTTTCTTGCAAATCCACCTCAACCACTTTCTTGGCATTATCCCAAGCCCCGCCGGCATTAGCCATATAGAGCGCCTGGAACAAACCAAATACCGCAATTGAGATTAGATAGCTGGCAAAGAGGTTCGCATCAAAACAAGCAAACGCAATAGTGAAAGAGAAAATCACAATAAAGATATTGAGCATACCTTTTTGAGCATAGATGGTGCAGATTTTGACCACCTTTTGTGAATCTTCCACCGAGGCAGCTTTTTTGACATTGAGCTTAATGTGCTGTTTGATGAAATCCACCGCCCGATAAGCACCGGTCGAAACTGCCTGCATTGAAGCTCCCGAGAACCAGTAAATCACTGCACCGCCCAAGATAAGGCCGAACAACACATACGGGTCAAGCAGGTTGAGCTTGAGGTTCAAGAGCAAGATGATTGAGAAAATCATTGTTGTTGCCCCGATAACAGCGGTACCAATCAAGACCGGTTTAGCGGTTGCCTTGAAAGTATTACCGGCACTATCGTTGGCTTCAAGTAGATATTTACCGCGTTCAAAATCAGGCTCAAAACCATAATCTTTTTTGATTTCGGCTTTAATACCTTTGCTTTGCTCAATTTGCGAAAGCTCAAATACGGATTGCGCATTATCGGTAACCGGACCATAGCTGTCCACAGCAATAGTAACCGGCCCCATACCAAGCATACCAAAGGCCACCAAACCAAAAGCAAACACGGTCGGATAGACCATATATCCGTCCAAACCTTCCGAAGCGGTAAAGAAAGCAATGACCATCAAAGCGACCATCACCAAACCTTGCCAGAAGGCTGAGAAGTTACCCGAAACAATACCGGAAATGATATTGAGCGAAGCTCCTGCCTCACGGCTGGAGTTAACAATCTCTTGCACGTGTTGTGATTTGGAAGAAGTAAAGATTTTGGTAAATTCCGGAATTATCGCTGCCGCCAAAGTACCGCAACTGATAATGATAGAAAGTTTCCACCACAAATCCTCACCCATAGTACCAATCATCACATAAGAAACGCCGAAAGTAACCGCGATTGAAATGACCGAAGTCAACCAAATCAAACTGGTCAGCGGAGTTTCAAAATCAAAGATTTTCTTATTTCCGAAAATCATTTTTGAAGCCTTAAGGTTGAGCCAATAAGCCACCATTGAGGTCACAATCATCAGCAAGCGCATGGTGAAAATCCAGACAATCAAACGAGCCTGAATATCAATACCATTGCTCATCAGTACCAAGCTGCCGTCCTGAGTATACATCATACCGGCACCAAGCACGATAAAGCTGATGAGAGCCACACCGGTCACACCATAAGTTTCAAAACCATCGGCGGTAGGCCCGACCGAGTCACCGGCATTATCACCGGTACAGTCGGCAATCACTCCGGGGTTACGCGCATCATCTTCATCAATTTTGAAAATAATTTTCATCAAATCGGCCCCGATATCGGCAATTTTGGTAAAGATACCGCCGCAAATACGCAAAGCCGAAGCGCCAAGAGACTCACCGATAGCAAAACCAATAAAGCAAGCTCCGGCATTTTCTCTTGGAATAAACAAGAGGATGATAATCATCATAATCAGCTCTACGCAGATAAGGAGCACGCCGATAGACATACCCGAACGCAGAGGCAAACTCATCACCGGAAAAGCTTTTCCTTCCAAGGAGGCAAAAGCGGTGCGCGAGTTGGCATAAGTATTGATACGCATACCAAACCAAGCCACCGTATACGACCCCAAAATACCCAAGATTGACCACAACAAAATGTTCAATACCATCGGCAGGGAAGTCGCATTAAGATAGTAGAAATAGTAGAAAATGCAGGCTGCAATAAACACTTCCAACAGCACCAAAAGCTTAGCCTGTTGTTTCATATAAGTTTTACAAGTAGCATAAATCAATGACGAAATATTGAGCATTAATTTATGAGCCGGCATATTTTTGATTTTAACAAATTCATACAATCCAAACAACATACCCAAAACACAAATGCTCAAACCATAGAGCAAGATTTGGGAACCAAGGATTGAATAACCGAAAATATTATATTCCACATCCAAAGACGGGATTTTGAGGTCAATTTCCGAGGCTAACGCACCTTGGGTCATTGCGACCACCAAGAGCGCAACCGCCCCGAGCAAACGACCAATTTTTTTCAAACCAAACATATAAAAATTCCTTATAAGTTGATGTCAGATATAAAACAACAGACTGGTTTCGATTCCTTTGAGCTATTCTGAGCCAGACCAGATTTTTCAAGTCATAACCGAGCTTTAGATTCGCTCCAGATTCCATTGAAATTATGCCCTGCATCATATTCCTTCTTTCTAAACAATAAGTTAACTAACCTCACTCCCCACTGGGCGCATCTTCTCTAAAATATTGTTATAAATTCCGATAAATCCATTTACCTCACCGGCAAAATATGGTATATTTATTTCAAATAAAAAGGAGAACTGAGATGAAAAAAATGATGATTTTGAGCTTAGCCGCTCTGGTTTCGGCTTGTGCTGCCGCCCCGCAAAAAACTTATCCCTATGGCATGACGGAATCTGAATGGAATGAACTTTCCATCCAAGATAAGGCCGCAATCAGACGTGACTTTTACTTTGTCGAAAAAGGCAATATGAATTTTGTTAACCCCGATCTTAAAGTCGAGGGCAAAAAAGAAGCGGTTCCTAACTTCCGCAAAAATTAAACCCATTACAATTACAAAAATTCCCTTCGGGGAATTTTTTTTGCTTTTAAGATAGCTTTACCTAAGCTGTTCCTTGACTCTCAGAGATAATAGTGCTAAATAATCTTTTGGTTTTTATACAGTTAAGGAATACAACAATGACACTCAAATTATACAATACACTTACCCGCTCGGTTGAAGAGCTCAAACCGTCTAACCCTGATCATGTGGTAAGAATGTACTGTTGTGGCCCGACTGTATATAACTATGCGCACATTGGCAACCTCCGCACTTACGTATTTGAGGATATTCTACGCAAAACCATCAAACGTGCCGGTTTTGCCCTCAAACACGCCATGAACATTACCGATGTCGGACACTTAACCAGCGACGCCGATGAAGGTGACGACAAAATGCTCCTGGCCGCTGAAAAAGAAAAGCTAAGTGTTTTAGAGATTGCTCGCAAATATGAAGATACCTTTTTCAAACATACCGCTGCCTTAAACATTGAGCGCCCCGATATTGTCTGCCGTGCCACCGAGCATGTGGAAGATATGATTAAGTTTATCAAAAAACTTGAAGACAACGGCTATGCTTATGTTTCTAATGGCAACGTGTATTATGACACTGCCAAGTTTCCACGTTACGGCTGCCTATCTGGCCAAAACCGTGAAGATTTGAAACATGGCTCACGTGTTGAGCAAGACACCAACAAACGCAACCCGTCAGATTTTGTCCTCTGGTTTACCATCTCCAAGTTCAAAGATCAAATTTTGCAGTGGGATTCGCCTTGGGGTCGCGGCTATCCCGGCTGGCATATTGAGTGCTCCACCATGGCCATGAAATATTTAGGCGAACATTTGGACATTCACTGCGGCGGCGTAGACCATATTGCCGTCCACCACGAAAACGAGATTGCCCAAAGCGAAGGCTACCTCGGACACAAATGGTGCAATTGCTGGATGCATGGTGAATTTTTGCAAATGAAAGACCAAAAGATGTCCAAATCCAAAGGTAATTTTATTACCCTTGATACTTTGGTCGAGAAAGGCTACTTGCCGGAGCACTATCGTTATTTGTGCTTGACCTCGCATTACCGTTCATCTTTGGTTTTCTCTTACGACAACCTCGATGCCGCGGCCAATACTTATCGCAATCTGCTCAACAAATACAAAGAGTTCGGCCAGGCAAATGATGGTAGTTCTGAGCGCTCGGAAGAACTTTATACCAAATATCTCGAGGAATTTGATAGCTATATGTTTGATGACCTCAAAACCCCGCAGGCTTTAGCTGTGATGTGGGCTGTCATCAAAGATAAAGAAATGAGCGCTCAAGACAAGTTCAAGTTTTTAAACAACATTGATGTCTTACTAGGTTTAGGCTTGGCTAAAAACTTGGCTCTTGAAAATGCGCAAAACACCGAAATTCCGGCCGAGATTATGGCTTTGGTTGAGGAGCGCAAGCAAGCCCGCCTCAACAAAGATTGGGCCAAATCTGATGAAATACGTGATTTGTTAGCTTCCAAAGGGTTCATTGTTAAAGACCTGCCCAAAAACGAAGTCGAAATTTCGATTGCTTAAAGATAAAACAAGCAAAGACAAAAAAGAACCCGCTCATGGGTTCTTTTTTTTTACACCTGCCAAGATTTGAAACTATTGACAGGTTTTGTCCGATAAAGTATTTATAAATACAAATACTTAATTATTAACTTTTTAAATTTATCACAATTATGAAACTAACATCAGAGGAAGTTACCCGCGTTTTCAAAGAATGCCTTTTAGATTCTTCCGACAAAAAAACATCCGAAATTATCGTTGCCCATGGAATTATTCACCGTGCATATTTTTCACAATGCGCCATTGAAAAGAATAAAACCGCAATCCGCGAACTGCTTGATGAATTACCTGATAGCTTCAAAAAAGACGGTGGCGGCGGAATGTCCTTTTTGAATATGTGCGTTGACCGTCATGGCAACTACTGGACCAGCCTCCATGCAACTATGGAAAAATTGGTCATGCTGGGTCAGGCCATCGGAGCGATTGAATATAATTTACCGGCTCAATTTTGGCCTTTACTCCCCGGCGGAGTACCGTACATATTAGTCAAATAAGCTCTTTCATCAATCCCTGTAAGCAATTTGCTTACAGGGATTATGTTTATTTATATTAACCATTTTTTTACCATCTACATCTAAATTGGCATCTAGAAACCTTTGTTCAGGATTGTTTTTCCATAAGAACTATAGAAAGCGGACTTTCACCAGTATAATTTACAATTTCACGTGGTTTATATTCATAAGCCACTTTGACAAAGGAAAAAAACATGACCAGTAGCATTTCAAGCACCACCAATGTAGATGAAAACGGTGTCGCCGGATGGGAAAAAAACGTAACCGATGTTAACAATATTGATGAAAGTTTCGCCAATGCCCGTGACCTTGGCTATACCCGTCTTAATTATTCCCGCATCACCACCATCGCCCAGCTTGGCGAATATAACGAACGAGACATTTACAAAGTTCAGGTTCAATCTAACGGTAAATTAAGTATCAGCTTAAGAAACGAAGGCATTGAAGAAAACGTTTTAGACTTATCTAAATATGAGCAATACTTAGACGAACTCAAGCAACAACTTGACCCCGAGGGCTATACCGAAGAAGAAGCCGCCCAAAAAGCCGAACAAGAAGATAAGGCCTTACTAGAAGAAACCGCCCCCGGTATGACCTTAAAAGTATATATGGTCAAAAACGGCAAAGAAGTCTTAATTGCCGACAGCACCGCCGAAAAAGATTCGGAAGAATATCAAAATATGACTGCCATTTTGAGTGGAGACTACCGCGCCACCAAAGGCAACTACTATATTGAAGTCGGCAAAACTGAAGACGCCGATCCTAAGGCCGACCACCCCTATGCGATGCAAATTTTACAAGGCACCACCTACAAGCACGATTACGTCATGACTCAAAGTGATTCCGCCGATACCACCAATAAAGAAATCTCGACCACTCAGGACACCTCGCTTAGTTCCACTACCGGCACCTCGGCCATATCGGCGGCCTATGCTGCTCAAATTCAGGCTGTCCGCGATGAAGGAGCCGCCAATTTACTCGCCGCCGGAGCCAGCAACTTGTCCTCACTTACCGCCGATGATAGCAGTAGCAACGCCTCCGCATTATTTTCGGCTTTGTTGTCAAACTAATAGCTTATAAACACTCTCTCCATCAGTTTGAGCATAAATTCCGAACTCAACATAAAAAAGAGGCCGACAAGCGACCTCATTTTATGGCGTACCCGGAGGGCGTACTCTGCGCTCCGCTTGAGTTGCACTGGCGCTCATGAGCTAAAGCTCACCGGCGTACTCCCGTCCGCCTTTCGCTGGTAGTCGACCCACTTTCTCGTGGGTTCAAATCCGCCGGGACTCAACATAAAAAAGAGGCCGACAAGCGACCTCATTTTATGGCGTACCCGGAGGGATTCGAACCCACGACCCTTGGCGTCGGAGGCCAATACTCTATCCAACTGAGCTACGGGTACATTACTATGACGAACATCTTTTACATCACTTTTTTGCAAAATACCACAAAAATTTTCAATTTTAAGCAGATTTTTCTTGACTTCTCCGTCAAATATGACTATTAACAAGCCAACAGGTTTATTTTATTGATTAATCATAAGGATAATAACAATGTCTAAAAAATGTGATATCGCAGGCACCGGTGCACAGAGCGGAAACAACGTCAGCCACGCTAACAACCGCACTCGCCGTCGTTTTCTGCCCAACCTGCAAAGTGTTTCTCTCTTGAGCGAAACTCTGGGCAAAATTTTCAAATTAAAAGTTTGCTCCAAGACCCTGCGTTCCATTGAGCACAATGGCGGTTTGGATGCTTACTTGGAAAAAACATCTAACACTAAATTGACTGATGAAGCTAAAAAAATCAAAAAAACCATTGCTAAAAGCAAAGCTTCTGCTCAAAAATAATTAATAAAAATAGTCAGTTTTAAAGAGAACCTTTTTTAAGGTTCTCTTTTTTTATCCCCATTATCCCCACAATTCACAGGGTATAAAAAATTTCTACCTAGGCTTTTTCCAAAAACTTGTTTATAAGAAGGTCAACAGAAAGGATAGAACTATGGAAAATCTCGAGATCACCCAACTCCCCCAAAACATTGAAGCCGAACAAGCCCTGCTCGGCGCCTTGCTGGCCAATAATAAAGCTTTTGAGAAAGTTTCCGAGTTTCTAAAACCTCAACACTTTGCCGACCCCATTCATGGCAAAATCTATGAGATTATCTCCAAGCTCATCACTCGCGGCCACGTTGCCGATGTCATCACCTTAAAAAACTACTTTGAACAAGAAGGTATATTAGAAGAACTCGGTGGTTATAAATACTTAATTAAACTTGCCGATAGTTCTTCTCCGCTCACCAATGCCGAGTACTATGCTCAGTTTATTTATGATAAATACTTGCGCCGCCAACTGATTGCCACCGGCTTTGAAATTGTTAATGATGCCGCCAAAGAAGATATCGATTCGGACGCCATGTCTCAAATTGAGACCGCCGAAAAGAAACTTTTTGACTTAGCCAACATTGGCGAAACTCAAGGCGGATTCCAAGACTTTGCCACTGCGCTGAACACCTCTTTGACCAACATTGAAGCCGCTTACCAAAGTGATGGTAAATTATCCGGACTGCCCACCGCCTTAGATGCCTTAGATAACAAAACCGGCGGCTTGAACAATTCCGACCTCATCATCATTGCCGGACGTCCGGCCATGGGTAAAACCGCTTTGGCCACTAATATTGCTTATAATGTGGCTGATTATATGTATCATGCCAAAGACATCGACCCCAAAAACAAAGGGGTTGCCTTTTTCTCCCTCGAAATGTCGGCAGACCAGCTGGCCAGCCGTGTGTTAGCGACCGTCACCCAAACCAATGCGCACAAGATGCGCACCGGAGAACTGGAAAAAGCCGAATTTATGCGCATTGCCGCCGCCGTTCAGGAGTTAGAGAATATCCCGCTATATATTGATGATACTCCTGGTTTGAGCATTAACTCGATTCGCACTCGCGCCCGCCGCCTCAAACGCAACAAAGGTTTAGGCGCCATTGTAATTGACTATATCCAGCTGATTGTAGGCTCCGGCAGCAAAAAAACCGAAGGCAACCGCGTTCAAGAATTGTCTGAAATCTCGCGCGGATTAAAGATTTTAGCTAAAGAATTAAACCTTCCGGTCATTGCTTTGTCACAGCTCAACCGTGGTGTAGAACAGCGCGATGACAAACGTCCGGTCATGTCTGACTTGCGTGAATCCGGCTCCATCGAGCAAGACGCCGATAGCGTAATGTTTGTGTACCGTGAAAATTACTACATTCAGAACGAAGAACCCCAACCCAAAGCCAGTGAGACCCCTGAACACTTTGCCAAACGCCATGAAGAATGGGAAGCCCGCGTCCGTGCCACTACCAATCTTGCCGAGGTCATCATCGGCAAAAACCGCCATGGCTCTACCGGAACCGTTCAACTGTTTTGGAATGGCGAATACACTCAGTTTGGCAACCTCGCCAAAGAAGAATACCTGCCCGAGAGAATTGGCGACTAGTCTTTCGTTTCCTTAAGCTCCGTTTCAGCCCGATATTCCTGAGAGCAGCAGCCGTTAGTAGAACACTGAGCCGAATATGTTCCTGAGCTAAAACTCTGCCCCGGAGCAATTTGCGGAGCATCAAGCTCGCCTCGTTCAATTTCTTGGCGCATTTTTTCGAGCTTCTGGCGCTTACCCTCACAACAAGCACAACCTGAACTTTGCACCGGAGTCTGCAATAGCATTTTAGCCAACCATCCAAACATCATATTTCCTTTCCATTTTAAATTTATTATAATATAATCACCAAAAATTAAAAAAGGGAAAACAATGTCAAACCGTTTTTGGGAAGAAAAAGATTTAGCCGACTTCACCGAGGAAGAATGGGAAGCAATCTGCATGAACTGCGGCAAATGCTGCCTCATCAAACTCCAAGATGAAGACACTGAAGATATTTACTATACCAAAGTCACCTGCCGCTATTTTGATAAAGAGCACTGCAAATGCAGCGAATATCAAAACCGCTGTACTTTAGTACCGGCTTGCCTAAAGCTCACCAAAGACAACTTGGGAAATATCCCTTGGATGCCCAAGACTTGCGCTTATCGCACTTTGTATGAAAGCAAAACCCTTCCGGCCTGGCATCCCTTGCTCACCGGCAAAAAAGATGATAATCACAGCATTAAAAATTTTTGTGTTAACGAAAAAGAAATCAATCCGGACGATATTGAAGATTATATCATTGATTGGGACGAACTATGAACCAAAAATCGCCTTCTTTTGCCACCGAATACGACCCGCAAAGCCGCTACGATGATTTAGCACGCTTTGAGCCCGAATTTTGGAAAAAAAAGAAACTTGAACAAATGAGCAAAGCAGAATGGGAGCTGTTGTGTGACGGTTGTGGTAAATGCTGCCTTAATAAAATTGAGATTAAAGGCAAAATCAAATTTACCAATACCCGCTGTCGCTTTCTGAACTGCGATAACTGCCTTTGCCGCATTTACGACCACCGCTTTGAGGTTGTTCCCGATTGCCGCAACATTACCTTAGAGGCCGTCCGCGAAAAACCGCGCTGGTTGCCCAAAACCTGTGCTTATTGGCTGTTAGACAATGGCTACGATTTGCCCGCTTGGCACCCCTTAATTACCAAACGAGCCGATTCCGTCCACCAAGCCCATATGTCACTTCAAGGCCGCGATGTTATATCCGAAACCGAGGTAAAAAATTATGAAGATCACCTTATTGACTGGCCGGACCTTTGACTTTGAGGCCGCATTAGGGTTTGAGATAAAAGTTACCCGTTCACCCTTGGCCCGCAAGCTCACCCTCCGTATTGATACCAAAGACCGACTGCCCGCACTGACGATTCCCAAATATTGCAGCAACAAAAAAGCAGTTGAATTTGTGCGCGCACATCAAAGTTGGATTGCCGAAACTCTGGAAAAATTGCCGCCTTCTCGCAGTTTTGAAGATGGCGAACATATCACCTTGTTTGGCAAAGAATATCAAATTTGCCACCAACCGGAGGCCCGCAGTGGTGAATATACCCGCTCTGGTATATTGTATGTATCCGGAGAGGCTGATTTTCTACACCGTCGGGTTAAAGATTTCATCAAGAAAAAAGCTGCCGACGAGTTTTACAAACGCTCCTGCCGCATGGCCGAAAAGCTCGGTTGTGAGGTGCATGATATCTGCATTAAAGATACCAAATCGCGCTGGGGCAGCTGTTCCAGCCGCAATAATATAAATTACAACTGGCGCATTTCCTTAGCGCCCAACTTTGTAATTAACTACCTCATTGCTCATGAGGTTGCGCATTTACTGCATCAGGATCATTCACCGGAATTTTGGGACACGGTCAAACAACTTTACCCCCGTTATAAACAAGGCCGCGACTGGCTCAAAGAAAATGGCCGCCTCTTATATTCTTATCGATAATCCCAAGTCTGCTATAAGCCCTATTGATTTTGAGCTCAAAAATTTCTATATTAAATAGCAGTAGAAATCAGAGGAGAAAATACACAATGGAAAATAAAAGTTTTGCTCGTCCGACCGCCTCGGCGATTGTTGATGAGGGCTTACGTCAATATATGATGAAAGTATACAACTTCATGGCCGGTGGCTTGTGCATCACCGCCCTGGTTGCATATCTAATTGCCAATACTTCACTGCAAGGCCTGTTTTTTGGTCCCAAAGGTATGACCGGACTCGGCTGGTTGGCATTTCTTTCTCCCTTCATTATGGTCTTTGCCTTTGGTTGGGTTGTTTCGCGGGGCACTGCCGCCCAAACCCGACTGGCATTCTGGGTCTTTTCCGGATTAATGGGTGCATCGCTTTCCCCGATTTTGATGGTCTATACCGGAGAAAGTGTCACTAAGATTTTCCTAATCAGCGCAGCTATGTTTGGCGCCATGAGCCTCTATGGTTACACCACCAAAAAAGACCTCACCGCCATTGGCTCGTTTATGATTATGGGTGTCTGGGGGATTGTGATTGCCTCTTTGGTAAATATGTTTTTGCAAAGCAGTGGTTTGTCATATGCCATTTCCTTCATTGCGGTTATCGCTTTCACCGCTTTGACCGCCTATGACACTCAAAACATCCGCCAAATGTATTATGCCGAAGACATTGACGAAATTGCTTCCAAGAAGGCTGTTGCCGGAGCATTGAGTTTGTATATGGATTTCATTAACATTTTTATAGCCTTGCTCAACTTGTTTGGCGACCGTCGTTAAAGCTAAAAGTCTTGTTTAAGCCTCCTTCGGGAGGCTTTTTTAATAAAAAAATATTGACTCCACAAGATTTTACGATTATAAAAACTCTCGTCCGAGGCTTTGTAAAAACACAAAGCTTAAATAATTAATAAAAACAACAGTCCGGGAACAGTCCCGGCCAACCGGAGAAAACAAATGAAACGTACATATCAGCCTTCCAAATTGGTAAGAGCCCGCCGTCATGGCTTCCGTACCCGCATGGCAACTGCCGGCGGTCGCAAAGTTTTGGCAGCACGCCGTTTAAGAGGACGCAAAAAACTTTCAGCCTAGTGCAGGTTTTTGCCATGACTGAAATCCGCATCATCAAGAAACGGAAAGATTTTTTAAAAGTCGCCAAGCAGGGTGAAAAGGTGGTTCAATCCACCCTGATTCTGCAGGCGACTTTTAATTTGTCAGTAGAGCCAGGATGTTGCCACTTGGGTTATACTGCCACCAAAAAATTGGGAAAAGCTCATATCCGCAACCGCACCAAAAGAAGATTGCGCGCTGCCGCCCGTGTTGTTTTTGGGGCGAACGGACTTGAAGGTGTGCAGTACGTGCTCATTGGCCGCTATCGCACTGCCGACTGTCCTTTTGAACAACTGCTAAAAGAAATGCAGCATGCCCTCAAAAAAGTCAACAAACTACTGCAAAACGGAGGCGATTCGCATGAGCAAACTGCTGAACCGATTGCTGATTCTGCCAATTAGAGTTTATCAAAAACTCATCTCCCCGCTTTTCCCCGGAGTTTGCCGCTATCGTCCCACTTGTTCGGAATATATGATTGAAGCCATCCAAATTCACGGTGCCTGCAAAGGTATCTGGCTGGGAATAAAAAGATTATTGCGCTGCCACCCTTGGGGCGGCTCCGGCTATGATCCGGTTCCCCCTAAAGAAAACACGGATAAAAAGGCATAAACACTTGCTCAGAGCTTGAAATTAGGGTACAAAAGCATTAAAAAGTTTGTCAGCAGTTTAGTACTGCAAATGATTAAGGAGTAAAATTCATAATGAAAGACGAAACCCGCGGCCTGTATCTGGCCATCATTCTTTCCATGGTAGTCATCTTCATCACCAACTGGATGTTTCCGGCCGCAGAACCTCAAGTTCAAGCAGATGTTGACATTCCGCAGACCGCATTGAATATGCCAGAAAATGAAACAACAAAATCCGAAAATGAGGTTAAAGAAGAAAAAACTTTATTAAGCACGGCACAGGCTGTGGCCCAAGACCGCCGCATTAATATTGTCAATCAGGACATCCGCGGTTCTCTTCGTTTGAAAGGTGCTCGTTTTGATGAATTGTATCTCCGCAAATATCGCACCGAGATTGACCCGCAAAGCCCGGCGGTTGAGTTGTTATCTCCTTCCCAAACCGCTAACCCCTACTATGCTGAGTTTGGCTGGTTGTCCTCAGATAAAAGCATCAAGTTGCCGGACAACAACACCGTCTGGACTGCCAAAAGCCGCGAACTAACTCCGCAAACCCCCTTGGTATTGGAATGGAACAATGGTCAGGGCCTGCGTTTTATCCGCAAGATTTCGGTTGATGAAAACTATATGTTCACCATCGACCAAAATGTCGAGAACAACAGCGGCAAAACTGTTGCTCTTTTCCCATATGGCTTAATCAACCGCCACTATGAAAAATCTGCCGAGAACAGCAGTGTTGTTCATGAAGGTATGATTGGTGTTCTCGATTCGTCCTTAGAAGAAATTAAATATACCAAATTAAAAAAGGTCGGCGAAAAAGAAAGTTTTGAAACCAACGGCGGCTGGGCCGGTTTTGGTGACCGCTATTGGTTCACTTCTTTTATTCTTAACAATACCGATAACGGCAAGGTTAAATTCAGCCACACCGGAGAAAATACCTATCAGGTTGACTACGTCGGCCAAGCTGTTGAAATCGTTCCCGGTTCAGTTGGTAGCAACAGCATCAAATTTTACGCCGGGGCTAAAGAAATCAAACTTTTGGATTACTACACCGACAAACTCAACATTCAAAAATTTGATTTGGCTGTTGACTTTGGCTGGTACTATTTCTTGACTAAACCGTTCTTCTACATTTTAGACTTTTTGTATCACTTCATCGGCAACATGGGTTGGGCCATTTTGTTGTTTGCCGCCTTGTTGCGCTTGGTCATGTTCCCGATTGCCAACAAGTCTTATGAGAGCATGTCCAAGATGAAAAAAGTTCAGCCCAAATTAAAAGAGCTGCAAGAAAAATACAAAGACGACAAAGTTAAATTACAACAAGAGATTATGGAAACCTACCGCAAAGAAAAAATTAATCCGGCTGCCGGTTGCCTTCCGGTTTTAATCCAGATTCCGATTTTCTTCTCTTTGTATAAGGTATTAAACATCGCCATTGAAATTCGTCATGCTCCCTTTGTGGGCTGGATTCAAGACCTTTCCGCCCCTGATCCTTTGACCATATCGGTTTTAACCAGCTTACCGATTCCCGGCTTATTAGACATTGGGGTTTGGCCGATTTTGATGGGTATCAGTATGTACATTCAGCAAAAACTCAATCCGGCTCCGGCCAACAAAGACCAAGCTCGCATTTTTGCCCTAATGCCGCTGATTTTCACCTTCATGCTCGGACATTTCGCATCTGGCTTGGTCATTTACTGGACCTTGAGCAACCTCTTGTCCATTATCCAGCAAAAAGCCATCATGCATAAATTAGGAGTCAAATAATGGGTTTTGAGCCGGCCACCTTCACTCCGGAACAAATCGACACTGCCAACAAATTGTTTAAGCAGCCCTGTCGGTTTGTCTTAGGAGTGGCCGATTTATCCCAGCTGCCCATAACCGGATTACCCGAAGTTGCCTTCATCGGGCGCTCTAATGTTGGCAAATCAAGCCTGATAAATGCTTTGACCGAACAAAAAGGTTTGGCCAAAACCTCTAATACTCCCGGACGCACTCAACAGCTCAACTACTTTGAGTTTGATGAGCAAATTTATTTGGTCGACCTCCCCGGCTATGGCTTCGCCCAAGCTCCCGAGAACTTGGTTAAACAATGGCAAAAACTCATTTTTGCCTACCTTCAGGGACGAGTTGAGCTCAAACGTGTCTTTATGCTGATTGATGCACGTCACGGTGTCAAAAAAGTTGATGAAGACATTATGAAAATGTTGGATACCGCTGCCGTCACCTATCAAATCGTTTTAACCAAAACCGATAAAATTTCTGCTCCCGCCTTAAATAAGGTTGTTAAGGCCACGGAAGAGATTGTCAAAAAGCATGGCGCCGCCTATACCCGTGTACTCGCCACCAGCTCCGAAAAAGGAATTAGCTTAGAGCAAGTTCGAGCCGAGATTGCCTCGCTGATTTATTAGATTGACAAAAACCGACAAATCTGCTATGTTAAGGTTTCAAATCGAATAATTATAAAATCAATATACATATGAAAAAGAAAAAAAACTATTATTGGCGATTTTTGTTAGTAGCCATTGCGCTCATTATCGCCACGGTGGTAATTTTTTGTAACACCGATGGATATGCCAAATTGTGGGCATTCTGCCCTTTTCTTGGTATTATTGCCCTCGGTGTTTGGCGATTAAAGCTGGAGGAAAAGCAAGATAGCACCCCTCCATCTTATAATTATCGCTACAGGTATCCAAGAAAGTAAGATTTAAGACCGCAATATTTGCCTTAGAGCAATATTTCGGTCTTTTTTTTTATTTTACAAATTTTTTATAAGCTTGTTTTCGTTCCGAGCGGTTCATTGACCAAAGATTGCCCCAACCATTAATCGGCTGAACCTCAAATTTGGATTGCAAATTAAAATCTCGCCGCAAAAACAAACTCGTACATTTGGTATAAGCATTCATCGGGCAAAATCCATAAAAATCCACCTGAATCAAATCGGCATTTTTGAGGACTTTCACAGCCTCCCGATATTCCTGACTGGTATTAATACGGTCGCTGTCATCAAGAATAATCATTCCCCCGGGAGCTAGCTTGAGCACCGCCGTCCGTGCACATTCGGCACGACGTTTACCGTCCACCACAATCACATCATAAAGCGTGTCATCTTCAAGAATGGCATCTTCATAAATTTCGCCTTCTTCTCTCCAGCGAATATCAAGATTCGGCTGATTAAATTCTTGTTTCCAGCGGTTAAACCATATCGGATTATCCTCCACACTCACCACCTTTTGAGCTCGCTCCGCCCAAAACGGCGAAGAATATCCGCACCCAAATTCAAAAACTTTTTTGTTAGCATAATCAAACTGCGAAATATATTCAATCGCCGGATAAGTGTACCAAGGAATTGGGTTACCATCTTTATCCTGACAAAGTTTTTCATCAATTGAGCGCTCCAAACCAAAATCTTTTTGGAGCATTTCGACTGCTTTCAAAAATTTTTCGCTAAACAAAAATTCCTCCTCTTGAAAAGCCTTTACTGAGCTATATATCATAAACGAAAAAAATACCAACCTTTTTTATGGAGATAATTCATGATTTATCTGCAACGTATTGCTCTGATTTTGGTCATCATCGGTGGCTTAAATTGGGGCTTAATCGGCCTTACTGACATTGACTTGGTTGCTTTGTTGTTCGGCCCGATGAGCATATTGAGCCGCATTGTATACATTTTGGTCGGACTCTCAGCCATCTTGATGTGCTGGGGTGTGCCTTGCAGCTTCCGCAATCAAAAGGACTAACCAACACCAAATTTCTTTCTCCGAACTAAAACGACCTATTTAGAATAAATAGGTCGTTTTTTATCAGTAAGCTCGCCGTTGCAGTTTTGCCGCCGCCGAAGAAATCTGCATAATTGTATAACTCACGATTTCTTCCACCGGCATATTGGTAGTTTTGCAATCGCGCTCACATTTGTAGAGCAAATCCATCACCCCGAGCAGTTTATCCTTGCGCCAAAATGACAGCTGACGTTTAAATGCCGGCTCCCGAAAAAATATGATTCTCGGTACTAATTTATAGATTGCCTTGTCAGGAGTTTCACCATTTTCCATATAGCCCAACACCGTCAACAATTTGCTGAAATGATAAGTCAAATTACGAACAATTGAGATAGGCTCATTTCCCTCATTAATCATCTTATAAAAAGCTTTTTGCGCTTTTTCGCTATCCCCGCCGGCGGCATAATAGCAAACATCATCAGCGGTAGAAGACGCAGCATCAGATACAATATTTTCCACATCAACTACGGCAATATCCTTTTTGCCGCCCATATAAGTAATCAGCTTTTCAATTTCGCCCAGATTCGTTTTGCGGTCATTTGATAAGCGCGCACATAAAACTTTGAGCGCCTCACTTCCAATGGTATAACCATTCTCAACCAACTTATTGCGAACCGTTGTATATACATCTTCATCGCGATCCTCATAGCAGGCAATCGCAGCCATATCCTCACGGCTTTCCGCTAAGGTTACTAAGGAAGATTTTTTATTAAAACCGGCACCGGAGATAATCACCAACGTATCCGAATTAATGGTTTCAAGCATCGTTTTGATATGCTTGGTCAGATTGTTATCAGCATCTTTAATAACAATCACCCTGCGTCCACCCAAAAGCGACTGACTGGCATATTCTGCCATCAAAGTCGAACTGTCCGCATTGACATCGGCCCCGTTGAGATACACCACTTGGAAAGGATCATAAATATTCGGACAAACCGCCGCAGTCAGATTTTTCACATATTCGGCTTGCAAACCTTCATTGCTCCCATAAACCAGAAAGACCTTGACCGCCATATCCGGCTTTTTGAGATATTTATCAATCTGAGCTTGCTTATAAATCGCCATAGGAGTCCTTATTATACATTTCTTTATGGAAATATGCCCCCAAACGCAAAGCTATGTCATTAGCAATAATTTTTGCGGCATCTTCCTCAGTTTTTTTCTGTGCCATCGTGGTCGAATAAGGATTCGAAAGAATATCATAACTCACAAAAGAAATACTGTTCCCGCTCAGCAAAGTCTTGCCATTTGCCACCAACTTATAACGAACCGAATAGCGAACTCTTTCGCGCGTTGCCGTAATATCCTTACGCAAAGCCTGCTGCGTAACTTGCTTGTTTGCCGGTGTCACATAGAGGCGATATTTAGGCTTTTTAGGAGAGCCCAACGGTGTAATTAGGTCCAACAACTGGTTTCTGATTTGCTGTCCAAAACGCTCGGCAATCGGCTCAACCGAAATCTGTTCCATTTCGTTTGTAATCGAGGTATCAAATTTGCCGCCAAAATACCATCCGGTATTATTTTGCTTTTTGGCATAGAGAGGTTCAAAACCACACGCGGCCAGCAATGACAACACCAAACCAAGAGCTAATATTTTTTTCATTCGTAACCTTTGCAAAATTAACTAACTTAAATTTAACCGCAAATACCTGCCAAGTCCACCATTTTTTATCAAAAGACCCCGTGAAATTTCACGGGGTCTGAAAAGCTGATTAGTAGCAACCTTAAGCCGCCACAATATTGACGATTTTGTTTGGTACCACAATCACTTTCTTAATACTTTTGTCGGCCACTTGACGTTTAACATTTTCAAGCGCCAAAGCCGCAGCTTCCACATCAGCATTAGGAGCATCTTTGGGCATTTCGATGGTGCCACGCATCTTACCGCAAATCTGCACTGCAATAGTCACCACATCATCTTGTGCCAAAGCGGCATTTCCTTTCGGCCAAGTTTCAGCCACAATCAAGGTATCATGCCCTAACCTTGCCCACATTTCCTCAGCCAAATGCGGAGTAAACGGACACATCAGCTTGAGCAAAGTTTCATAGAGTTCCGGAGCAATTTTCTCTAAGCTTGCCAAATGGTTGACATAAACCATCAACGAAGAAACTGCCGTATTAAACTTCATCTGGTCAATACGCTCCGTCACTTCCAAAATGCATTTGTGCATAGCGCGCAAATCTTTGTCGCTTGGTTTAACATCTTTGTAGACTTTCTTAAACAGATTAAAGACCTTACCCACAAAGCGATAAACTCCGTTTAAGCTTTCTTCCGACCACATTGCCACTTGATCAAACGGCCCGATAAACATCTCATAAAGACGGAAGGTATCTGCCCCATAGTTTTCAACAATATCATCGGGGTTAATTACATTTCCGCGCGATTTTGACATTTTCTCACCGTTCTCGGCCAAAATCATACCATGAGAAGTCCGTTTTTGATAAGGCTCTTTAGTCGGAACATAGCCAAGATCATATAAGAACTTGTGCCAGAAACGCGAGTAGAGCAAGTGCAGAGTTACATGCTCCATACCACCGTTGTACCAATCAACCGGCATCCAATATTCCAGCGCTTCTTTGGAGGCAAATTCTTTGTCATTGTGCGGATCACAATAGCGCAAGAAATACCACGAAGAACCGGCCCAGTTCGGCATCACATCGGTTTCACGACGGGCATGACCACCGCATTTCGGGCAAGTAGTATTGACCCAATCGGTCGCTTTGGCCAAAGGAGAGTCGCCGTTGTCATTAGGCATAAAATCGGAAACTTCCGGCAGAGTTAAAGGCAAATCTTCTTCTTTGAGCGGAACCCAACCGCATTTTTCACAATATACCATCGGAATTGGTTCACCCCAATAACGCTGACGAGAGAAGACCCAATCGCGCAGTTTGAAATTGACTTTTGCTCGTCCGAAACCTTTGCTTTGAGCATAATCAATCGCCGCTTTCATCGATTCTTCTTTGTTCATACCATCAAGGAAAGAAGAATTGATATGCGGGCCGTCTTCTTCAAAAGCTTTTTCGCTGATATCACCACCAGCCAACACTTGGATAATCGGCAGATTAAAAGCTTTAGCAAAATCATAGTCGCGCTGATCATGTGCCGGCACGGCCATAATTGCACCGGTTCCGTATCCGGTTAAGACATAATCGGAAATAAATACCGGTATCAGCTCGCCGTTAAACGGATTTTTCGCTTTAATACCTTTGAGTTCCACTCCGGTTTTACTATCATTCATTGTCCGTTGCAAATCCGACTTTTTAGCAGTTTCGGCCACATAAGCCTGCACTTCGGAAGCATTAGAAAATTCACTCATCAGCTCGCTGACATAGCGGTGCTCTGGCGCCAACACCATATATGTCACCCCAAAAGCCGTATCCGGACGAGTAGTAAACACGGTCAATTTTTTATCTGCAAAGGGGGTACCGTCAGCTTTTACCAAACCAAAATCAAGCTCAGCCCCTTCCGAACGCCCAATCCAGTTGATTTGTTGCGCTTTTACTCTATCCAAGAAATCCAAATCTTTTAAATCATCAATCAAGCGGTCGGCATATTTGGTAATTGCCACCATCCATTGCTCTTTATTTTTGCGCACCACCTGTGCACCGCAGCGTTCGCAGCAACCATTAACCACTTCTTCGTTAGCCAAACCGACTTTGCAGCTCGGGCACCAGTTAATAGCAATTTTATCTTTATAAGCCAAACCGTTTTCATAAAGCTTGAGGAACATCCACTGTGTCCACTTATAATATTTAGGATCACAAGTAGAAATACATCTGTCCCAATCGAAGCTAAACCCGATAGATTTCATCTGACGAGTAAAGTTTTTGATATTTTCGGCAGTTGAGATTGCCGGATGGATTCCGGTCTTGACCGCATAGTTTTCGGCCGGCAAACCAAAAGCATCAAAACCCATGGGGTACAAAACATTAAAACCCTGCATCCGCTTTTTGCGAGAGATAACATCCAAAGCGGTATAAGAACGCGGGTGCCCCACATGCAAACCGGCTCCCGACGGATAAGGGAACTCAACCAAGGCATAAAACTTTTGTTTGTTTTTATCTATCTCTACCTTATAGGCTTTTTCTTCATCCCAAATATTTTGCCATTTTTTCTCAATTGCATGAAAATTGTAACGGTCTTCCTCCCGCCATTCTTTAGCCCAATCTTCATAGTTGTCTTTGCCGTTATAACGGTCTTTATTTTTTATCATTTATCTATCCTTTATTTGATAACAAATCTTTTCTATACAAATCTCTGGCCTGAAGCAAAATCTGATGTTTAATTTCGGCGGCGAGAGTCTTATCCGCCTTCACATCAACCCACTGCCCATCTTCCATCTGGCGTTTATACACTTTCACATTCAAACCGTCACTGCGCAGTTCCCGAGTATAGACTTTGGCTTCGACCTTAAACAAATCGTTGGGGCTGCCCTCCATTCTTATCCACTTGGTAACAATGATACCCCCGTTTTTATCTTCAATCTCTATGGGCAAGCTGCCCAATTTGTCCAGTGCGCCCTGCCACAAATAGTGATTAACACCGGCTTGCTCTGCCGGAATTTGTTTTTCTTCACTTGCAAACGGGTTAAGCGATGACCAAGAGCAACCACCGGCCAAGAGCAAGAGCCCGAGCATCATAGCAAAATATTTTTTCATCATTACCCCTATTATTAAAAAAAGCTTAACTTTTGAGTAAGTTATCCCAATTTGAAACAAAACACAAGCCGCATCAAAGATTTTAACAGCCGATTTCATCAAAAAATTCGGACTTGTATTTAACACAAAATATCTCTAGAATGCAAGAAAATTAAGGAAGAAAATTTCATGAGCAACGCCCGACAAATTTGTGTAGAAATCATCCAGCAGATCCTAAACGACAAAGTTTTTTTCAGTGAGGCCAAATCTGAGCTCAAAGCTGAAGAAAATGCCGACATCTCTTTTATTAACATGCTGGTTTTGACCACATTGCGTCGCCTAATCTTCATCAAGAAAGCTCTGCGCCAATTCGTAAAAAAAAGCCCCCCAAAAAATTTGCGTTTTGTAGATTGCGCCTTATATGTTGCCGCCGCCGAACTGCTGTTTTTGGAAACCCCTGATTATGCCGTAATCAATAGCTACGTTGAGCTCATCAAAAAGCAACAAGATAAATATGCCGCCAATTTTGCCAACGGTGTGTTAAGAAATCTGGCTCGCGAAAAAGACCAAATAATGAGCCGCGATACCAGCACATTTTTTTCCACTGAGTTCACCAAAATCCTCACCGGCTATACGCGCGAACAGATTCGCCAAATTGAGGAATATTCAGCTCAAGAAGCTCCGCTCGACTTAAGTTTCAAAAGTTTGGCACAAGCCGAGCACTGGGCTCCCAAACTTGACGGCACTTTGTTGCCCAATGGTTCGATTCGCTTGGAAAACAACGGCAAAATTTCCGCCCTACCCGGCTACAAAGAAGGAGCTTGGTGGATCCAAGACTTTGCCGCCTCACTACCGGTTTTAGCTTTAGGAAAAGTTGAGGGACTGCGCGTACTTGACCTCTGTGCGGCTCCCGGTGGCAAAACCGCCCAGCTCATCAGCCGCGGCGCCCTTACGACTGCTTTGGATATTTCCAAGAGTAGGCTCCAAATTTTAAGCGAAAATCTGCAACGGCTCAATTTGAACGCACAAGAGATTATCTGCGCCAATGCTTTAGAATATCTAAAAGACTATAAAGAACCTCTGTTTGATATCATCTTGCTTGATGCCCCCTGCTCGGCTTCCGGCACACTGCGCCGCCACCCCGAACTTGTCCATATTAAAAATACTAAGGATATTAAACAAGCCGCCAAACTACAGCGACAATTACTTGATATGGCAGGCAAAGCCTTGAAAGAAGGCGGCATATTGTTATATACAGTTTGCTCAATCGCCAAGGCTGAAGGCGAAGAACAAATTGAAACTTTTCTTGAGCAAAATGCTGACTACCGCCTACTCCCAATCAAGATTAATGACATTGATTTCAGCGGCACCAAAAGTCTTTCCGTACTCCTTAACCCTCAAGGATGTATTCGTACCTTACCTTACTACTCGGGTCCCCAAGGCGGCATGGACTCATTTTTTGTTGCCAAACTGCAAAAGGTAAAAAACTCATGAGCGAAGAAACTTCCAACAACAACCAATCCCCCATTTATTTATTAGGCGAAACTCCGCTCAGTATCTATTTAGCATTTCGCCTTGATACAGCCGGAGAAAAACCCCTAATCATCACCGCACCGCAACCTGACAAACCTGAAGTAGTTGACATTACTATCAAAGAAGCTCAAAGCTTAAAAAAGCACAAATTTAGCTACACTTGCCAAAGTTACACTTTCACACCGGGAAAATTGTTGTTGATTACCTCCTCAATTTCCAAGCTCAAATCAGAGCTGATGTTACTTTCCCCCAAAAATTTGAGTGCTACCCCCGGTGTAATTTTTTCATCTCTGGAAGATGTTTCGATTGCCGAAACTCTGCTTGGCAAAACTCTAATTCGCGGCTATTTTGACGGCTGGTTGCAAAATAGCAATCAAACCATCACTCTTCTCGGCAATACCCCTAAAATCAGTTTAGTTAAAAATTACACCGTTTTAGAAGACTGTTTATCTGTCTTATCCACATTGCAGCGCATTGGTTTGGAAAGTCAGACCGCAGAAAACGACAGTCAAATTTTTTGGGAGCATTTTGCGGTTCAGTTTTTAGGCTCTGTTCTTTCTGCCTCGGCTCAACAAAACATCTATAGCATCGTCAAAAGCAAAGACCGCCAACGCGGAATAGAAGGTTTAGCTACTGAGTTGGCTCAGTTGGCTCAAAACCAAAGGGCTGCCCTAAACCCGGAACAAATCAGCCAACAATTACAAAACATACCAATGCAATATACCTTTCCGGCCCAAAAACTCGATTCGGAGGCTATTAGTGAACTTAACCACTATTACCGTTTTCTAATCAACCAAAGCTCAGCCGCCAAACTTCGCCTACCCAAACTTAACGCCCTCATGAAAGAAATATATTTTCGAATCAATTCTTTTTAGCTTGAAGAAAAAAATAAAACGGCTAAACTACTTAATAAGGCAATCAGTAGGGGAAACAGAATGTATTCGGAAAATCTTACCATTTATGCCGTTGCGGCCCTATCTTTCTTTTTGAGTTTCGGCGGTTTTTATTATTTAATCCTCCGCAATGAAGAACTTGACCCGCAAAAAAACGCTCCCTTTTTAGTTATTTTTCCAATTTTTGCCCTTGCCTTAGTTTCACTATTTTATTTCATTCCCAACCAACAAGATTTCATTTATGGCCTATCTTGGTACAATCTGTCCTTACCTCTGCTTGGTAGTATTATCATTTATGGCAGCTGGCGTTTTACTAACTCTGCACACATTTCCACTCTTGCCATATTGTTGTGCTCTTGTGCCGCATATTTCATACAACCTTCAGATTTTTCACTTAGCTCCGAACTTGCTCCCTGGCTGAGCGGCATAATTTTGTGCCTGATTTTGTTCTTTTTCAGCTTATGTTACCCAGTCATTAACGGCATTGATGGTATTTTAGGCCTTCAAACCACCGCTATTGGATTAGGAATTTTTATTCTTTCGCTAATTAGCGGAACCCCTAATCTCCTCGGCGGAATGGGGTTAAGCCTAGCGGCAATTATCTGTGCCTTTCTGATTTTCAATTGGTATCCGGCCAAATTGAGCTTAACCAAAGGCGGAGCCCATGCGCTTGGTTTTATTGTGGGCTGGCTGATGCTAAACACAACCTATGAGGGGAGTGGACCGGCGGTCATTACTTTTGCCTTATTTTTTATTGTTGAAACTTTTACCGCCTTGCTCAAAAAGATGACGCTTCGCCCCGAATATGCCAATTTATCCGCCAACACCAATTGCTACGAGGCCAACTTATCTGGTTTTCCGCCCTACTCAATTGCCGCCAACATTTTCCGCTTACAAATAATTTTGCTGATGATGGGCTGTTTTGAACTTTATGCACCCAATGTTTATACCATTCCGCTGTTTACTCTGGTAGTTACCATCTGGTATCTTTCCAAACTCAAAAATTGGCAAAACTCCAACAAAACCATTCGCGAACTCAATCAAGATTTAATGGCCGAGATTAAAACCAATCTCAACAATGTCAAAAACCAAATCAACAAGGATAAATAACTCACCCCATGACCGTCATCAGCTGGCTGCAACAAAAAATCTCCAATTTGCATCCCCGTACAGAAACACAAACTCTTACGGCTGCTGATCTTATAGACTTCAAAATTGTGGTTGTAGAGTTTTTAGACAATGTCGAAAGCAACTGCGGAGAAATTGTAACCCGCTTATTAGACAGTAAAGAAGGTTTATCGGCCACCTATTATGACGACCCCTTCCCCAAAACTTTTCTCAATTTGGAGAGCCGCACTCTTTTTGATTTAATTGATCGCGGCCAATCGATAATTGAGCGCAGCCGTGCAGATGTTTTGGTCTGGGGCTGCCGCGAAGGAGATAAGATTAGGCTCAATTTTCAAACCGAACAACAGTATGAAAATGAAGATTGCGCCTTTGTATCTTTGCTTGATAGTCTGTATCTTCCAGCCGCAATTTTTAGCTCTGACCAACCCTTACCGCACGCTATCGGCAATTTGATTTATGGTGCGGTGATTAGTTCGATTAATACTTTTTCCAAAGAAAAACAAATTCAAAAACGTTATTTGCTCAAAAAGATAATCAACTTACTGTCAAAAGACGATTCGGCCAAAAATTTATCCATTGATTATCTGCCCTATATTATGAATTTCTTAGGAATTATTTATTTGAGCTACAGTTACGACAATCATCAGGAAAAAGACTTCAAGATTGTCCGCAATTTGTTTGATACTGCGCTTAAGCACCAAGATTTGATAAAAAATCCCATTCACCTTGGTTGTATATATTATCACTTGGGGCAATTATACGATAGCGCCACCCAAAACATGGTGCACCGCCCTATGTCCTATTATCGCGATGCCATCATCTTTTATCGCCAAGCCCAAAAGCATTTGAGCAAATATAATTATCCTTACGACTATGGGTATATTTCCTACAAACTTTCGGAATTATTTTTCAATTATTGGAAACAAAAGAACGACATTCAGGCTTTAAGAGACGCGGTATTTCAGTTACGCGAAAGCGAAAAAATATATACCTACGCTCAGTTTCCCGAATTTTGGTCAGAATTACAAGGAAGATTGGGCTATCTGCTGTCTTTGCTCGGCAGTTTCACCAATAGTGAAGAAATTTGCGAATTAGCCATTGCCAGTTACAAAAACCAGCAGAAAGTAATCACCGAAAGACGCGACCCTCTGGCTTGGGCACGGATTCAAGAAGACATTGGCGAAATTTATTACCGCTTAGGTAAAGAATCCGCCGATAAAGATTTGTTAGAAGAAGCCTTAGAATATTTTCACGATGCTTTGTACATATTTGAAAACGCCGAAGACGAAGACGAGATAAAGAAGCTTAACACCCATATTGCCAAAACCAGCCAAATTTTATCTCTCAGCCGATAATTGGCAAGGCATAAATAAGATATGTAGATTTTAAATCCTCCGTAAAATCGCTCCAATAAACCCTAGACGAGCACTAAACTCCGGCACTCCTTAAAGTTCGGATAGTGGAATTAGTAGAGTAGTTTTTAGGGCGAGAAAAGCTTGAGCGTATATAGAAATACGTGCAGTCGATAGTTGGCGATTGGCAAGCACCTCGTGCGCAGACAGAGCCTTACGTGACGAGCGAGCTTGCGAGATCAACTTTTCGAGACCCGCTAAAACTGCTCTAATAACCCAAAATACGAACTTTTACCCGTCTTCCAAATGCAACAACACCGACACACTAATCATCGTAACAATCAAAGTCGGCGTCCACACCGCGAGCAAACCGGGGATATCCCCATTCACCCCAAAAGCATAAATCAGTTGAGAAAGAAAATAGACCAAGAAACCAGTCGAAATTCCGCCCACAATCAAATACATCACCCCGCCGCGCCGATTGTTAGGACGCAAAGCAAACACTGCTGCCACTAAAACCATCGCACACAACAAGAAAGGAGATGCCAACAAAGACCAGTAACGGAGCTGATGTTTTTGGGCCGAAAAGCCTGATTTTTCATAAAAGCTGATAGTACCAGGCAAATTCCAAAACGAGATAGCCTCCGGCGGCACAAAATTTTCTTTGATTCTATCAATGGTCAGCTCAGTTTTATATTTAACATTGTTTGCGGTTTTAACCGGCTTTCCGGCCTCATAAATTTTGACATCGGCCAGCTCAAACATATTATTTTTAAGTGTTGCGGCAAAAGCCTGAATATTTTTGATTAGTTCGGAGTTGCGCCCCAGCTCCAAAATACTAACCCCATGCATCAACAACACATTTTTCTCTTGGCGCACAGATTTTGCCTGCAACACCAAAAAACGATCCGCATCAATGGCCTCACGCAACCATAGTCCCTTTTCAGAAAAGAGTACGGCTTTGGGGTTACGGGTTTTGAAACGATAATCAAGTGTTTCGTAGAGTTCATTCATGCGCGCGGCAATCGGATTAATCACGGTGATATTGATTACCCCGATAATAAAGGTAGTCAAAAGCACCGGCGCCAAGAAGCCCCAAATAGAAACTCCGGCGGCCCGAATAATCACAAATTCATTACTTTTACTAACCCGCCAAAACGTAATCATGGCCGCAATCATCATCACGAACGGGAACACCAATTCGAGTGTTTTAGGCAGTTTGGTAATTGCCATTTCCATCACAAACCCAAAACCGACATCATCACGACCGGAAGTACGGCGCAACAGCTCCACCACCTCAAACAATAAGACGATTCCCATCACCATCATGAGCACGCCAAAAAAGCTAAACAAGAGCTGCTTACTTAAATATTTTCCTAAAATTGATTTTGGGTTCATGTTTTTAATCCGATAATACTGTCACTAAGATAATCAAAAAGCTCTCACTTGGCAAGCTTATTATCTTCTTTACGTCCGGGTTGGAACAATTTCAAAATTTCGGGATCATCCTGCTTGGCCTCAATCACCTCTTTGCGGATTTTGCGGTTGCGAGCAAACAGTTCAAACAGTTTGTCGCCTTCGTCCCAGCGAATGTTGCGCTCCAAGGCAATTAGATCCTCAACAAAGCGTTGAATAAGTTCCAAAATTGTGGTTTTGTTATTGAGCAAAATATCGCGCCACATTGTCGGGTCAGAACCGGCAATACGCGTAAAATCACGAAAACCCGAGGCCGAATATTTAATGATTTCTTGTTGTTCATAACCCTCAAGATCCGCCACCGTTCCCACAATTGAAAAGGCTATCAGGTGGGGCAAATGCGAAACTGCGGCCATCACTTTGTCATGGTGCTCCGGCGACATGAAATCGATTCGCATTTTGGCCGACTTCCACATTTCCGCCACCTTTTGCAGTGCATCCTGCGGAGTGTTTTCCACCGGAGTTAAGATACACCAACGTCCTTCAAAAAGTTCATAGAAACCAGCCTCCGGACCCGACTTTTCGGTACCGGCCACCGGATGACCGGGAATATAGATAACTCCGCTTTGCGGAGGAATATGCGGCAAAATTTGTTCAATAGCAAATTTTTTGATAGAACCGACATCCGTGATAATTGCCCCCGGTTTTAGCACCGGCATAATCTCTTCTGCCAGCTTACCATACACCCCGACCGGAGTAGATAACACCACCAAATCTGCCCCTTTGGAAGCTTCAGCGGCAGATGGAGCATAAGCATCGGCAATTTTGAGTTCCACCGCCTTACGCATATAATCGGGGTTAGTATCAAACACCACCACTTCGCGGCACAGTTCATTGCGTTTGAGCACTCTGGCCAAAGATGAGCCGATAAGCCCAATACCGATAATTGCAACTTTATTAAATAGCATCCAGATACCCCTAGTCAAAATAACCCAAAGAGAGGTAACGCTCCACCGCATCGGGCAAAATTATGACAATATTTTTGCCCTTAAATTCTTCTCGCTTGGCAATTTCGATTGCCGCACTCAAAGCCGCTCCGGCCGAGATTCCCACCGGCAAGCCCTCGATTTTGGCCACTTCTTTAGCAGCCGATAAAGCATCTTCATCGGTAACATCAATCACCTCATTGACCAATTTTTTATCATAGAACTTAGGCACAAAACCTGCCCCAATACCGGGGATTTTGTGAGGACCGGCCTCTCCGCCGTTTAAGACCGGGCTGGATTTTGGCTCCACTGCCACCACATACAAATCCGGATTATACGAGCGTAAAGTAGAGGCAATTCCGGTTAAGGTGCCCGAAGTCCCGACTGTTGCTACCAGCGCATCGACCGCCCCGCCGGTATCTTCAAAAATCTCAATACTGGTGCTAAGACGGTGCGCATCAGGATTAGCTTCGTTAGTAAACTGGCTCAGCAACAAAACACTGGGATTTTTCTCCGCCAGCATATCGGCTTTGGCAATTGCCCCGCTCATACCGTCTTCCGCCGGCGTCAAAATCACCTCGGCACCAAAATGGCGCATCAAAAGAATGCGTTCTTTGCTCATATTTTCGGGCATGGTTATTACCAGTTTATAGCCCTTAGCCGCACAAATGGCTGCCAACCCAATACCCGTATTACCCGAAGTTGCCTCCACAAACACGGTTTCATCCGAGATTTTGCCGCTTTTTTCGGCATTTTCAATCATTTTGAGTGCGACCCGATCTTTAATTGAAAAAGCCGGATTGTAAAACTCGCATTTGGCCAGCAGATTAGCTTTAACTTTATGAGCTTTAGCCAGTTTAGATAGTTTGAGCATGGGTGTTTTGCCGACCAGTTCGACCACCGAATTATAAATTTTTGTCATCTTTCAACCTTTTGCCTTGTTTATAATCCATAAAATATACTTTAATAAGTATCAAGACTTGAGTATTATTACAATCAAATTAAGGAATAAAGCACAAAAAATGAAACAGATTGTATTTATCATCCTCACTTTGATATTTGCCCAACCGGCATTTTCGGCCAATAGCCTTGATGAGCTTTATCGCGACTTAATCCGCGCCGATAATGAAGGCTATTTACCCTTGTTTGTCAAGAACCGTAAAGTGCCCGATATTTTGAGTGATGATAAAATTCCCGCCGCCCCTCAACCTGTGGCATCTACTCCTACACCAAACGATGTTCCGCAAGAGGTCAGTTTTGTTGACCCCCGCCAAAAGGAAGTCGAAGCCGCCAAAGCCGAAGCCCAAGCCTGGGAAAATGCCATCAAAGCCATTCAGGAAAATCGGGTCACCCCAATTGAGCTGGAAGAAGTTCTCAAACGCGTAGAGCAAAACAACCCTCGTGCGATTGAGATATATGCCTGGATGTTGACCAAAGGCGTGGGCGTCAAACAAAATCTGATTAAAGCCTTCCAGCTTTATCAGCAAGCCGCCAAATTAGGCGTACTCAATGCCGAAAACAATGCCGCACAAATCTATCGAGTTTTATCTCCTGACGAGAGAGCCTATTTAGCTAAAAACTCTTAGTGATGCAGAGCTTTGTCTTCTTCTGCCTCTTTCATCAGCTCTTTAACAAAGCGTTTGAGTCCGACCTGACGTACTCTCTTCATCCGTTCTCCGGAGATAATTTTTTGCACCTTTTTGATGGTTTCTTCCAAATCCACATTCACAATCACGTAGTCAAACTCATCCCAGTGCACAATTTTATCTAAGATGATACCCATTCTTTTTTCAATCACCTCTTGAGAGTCAGTTCCGCGGCTTTCCAAGCGGCGGCGCAGTTCCTTAATCGAGGGAGGCAAGAGATAGATTGTCACCACATCATCACCGGCTTTAGCTTTCATCTCCCGAGCACCGGCCCAGTCAATATCAAACAGCACGTCTTGCCCAATATTGATAAAACTATCGACCTCGGAGCGCAAAGTTCCGTAACGAGCCGAATATTGCGATTCGACGTGTTCATAAAAAGCATCTTGCGCCAAATATTGGTCATATTGTTCATCGGTCACAAAGATATAATCCACGCCGTCAACCTCACCCGGACGTTTAGGTCTGGTGGTTACCGAAACCGAGAATTTGATATTTTTATCACGAGCCAACAACTCTTTGACCACGGCACTTTTACCGGTTCCCGAAGGCGCCTCAATAATAAACATGGCACCTTTACGCACTTTTCTTAAATTATCAATAATTTCATCCATCACACACCTCACTCAATATTTTGAACTTGTTCTCTAAATTGCTCAATCAGCGCCTTTAGCTCCATTCCACAGTTAGTCAGTTCGATTTCGGCAGACTTGGAGCAAATTGTGTTGCTTTCACGATTGAGTTCCTGACACAAAAAGTCGAGCCTCCGCCCGATATTTCCACCGTTATTAAGCAGTTCTCCGGCAGTTTTGATATGCGCTTTCAAACGGTCGATTTCTTCTTGAATGTCCGCTTTGGTAACATATAAAACCACTTCCTGCGCCAAACGCTCCTCGCTGATTTGGTTAGAAGGCTCAAGCCAAAGTGCAATTTGTTGTTGTAGTTTGTCTTTAAGCCGTGCCGGCAGATTTTGAGCAATCTCATCAACTTTGGAAACCACTTCGCTGATTTTATAAATGATATCGCGCAGAGCGGCGGCAATTTTTTCGCCTTCGGCCTGGCGGTCCTGTTGCAAAGCCTCACAAGCCTGCGCAAAACTATCTAAAATTTCCGATTGCAGTTCGGCGGTTTCTTGTTCATCAAGTTTGTGATCCTCAATCTCGACCACCCCGCGAATATTTAGGATTTCAGCCGGATTAGGTTTTTGCATCAAGTCCTGATTATCTTGGTAGAGCTGCAAAATTTGGCTAGTAATTTTAGCAAGCAACTGTTCATTAATTTTGAGCTCCGGTTCACTGTTTGAGGCCGATACATCTAAAACCGCATAGACATTGCCGCGGGTTAGATATTCGGCAGCCAAATTTTTTATAGACTGGCTCATCCAATCAAGCCACATCGGGAGTTTGGTTTTAAGCTCTAATGATTTGCCATTAACCGATTTCAGTTCCCAAAACCAAGTATAATCGGTTTCCTTCACCCGAAAAGCACCATTCACTCTTGCAAATCCGGTCATACTGGATATATACAAAATAACACTCCTCAAATCAGATTTTTTATATTATAGTGGCGATTATAAAGACTAAACCTTAACTCAGGATTAAAAATGCTAACAAATGCTGAAAATATCTTAATCACCGGAGCAAGCAGTGGAATTGGGCGAGCTCTGGCGATATATTATGCTCAAAACGGAGCAAAAAATTTGTTTATCTGTGGCCGCAATTTTGAACGCCTTTCTGCCGTTCAGAACGAATGTACCACATATGGCGCATCAGTTTATCCGTGCATTTTAGATGTTACCGATAGACAAGCCGTCAAAGAATGGATATTTAACTGTGAGCAGGTTGCACCACTAAACTTAGTCATTGCCAATGCCGGTGTAGCCACTCTGCAAGAAACCCCGGAGCACATCTACAACACTTTTGAGACCAACATTTTTGGGGTTGTCAATACGGTATTACCGAGCATTGAAGTATATCGGCAAAGAGATAATAAGGCAGATAAGCGCAAAGCCATTGCCATCATCAGTTCGATAGCGGGTTATCATGGTATGCCGAGTTGTCCTTCTTATAGTGCCTCTAAAGCCTGCGTTAAAGCTTGGGGCGAAGGCTTAAGAGGAGATTTGAAAGGAGATAAAATCAAAGTTAGCGTAGTGTGCCCCGGCTTTGTCCGCTCCGGCATTACGGATAAAAATACTTGCCCCATGCCATTTTTCTTAGAAAGTGATAAGGCCGCCGCAATCATTGCTCAGCGCATAGATAAGAATGTCGGGTTGATAGCATTCCCCTGGCCTACCCGATTTTTTGCATGGTTTGGTTCCATTTTACCCAACCGAATTAGCCAGTTTGTATACGACCGCCTTCCACATAAAGTTTAGATAATAAGTCCTTAATTAAAACTCCGCTTGGTGCGGAGTTTTTTTGTACCTCAAAAATCCGCTTGCAAATTTGATAAGATAGGATAAGCTAAAACTGCACTCGGGTGAGCCGGGTGCGGAGTGTCGAAACTCCTTATACAGAAAGAAAGCTCCTTGAATGGGGAGCGACCGGTATAAGTATGTCTTGCGCATAACGAAGAAGGTCGACTGTTTCTGTATACAGTTTCGAACTCCCCGCCTTAGGAAAGCTAGGGCGGTTTCTTTTTAACTGGAAACCTAAAGGGAGTTTAGAACATGGGCCATCATCGCAACCGTATTAAAGCTTGGCAAGCCTGTCAAAAAGAGATTGGCGCACAAATCAAAAATATGCGCTTAGAGTTAGATTTACCTCCACAAATTGCCGCCGAACTTTTGCATATCGGACTAAACCAGCTTTTGTACCTTGAAAACGGCTATATTGGGAAAATGCAAATTACAGTTCTCCACGCCTTGGCTTATAAATATCACTATAAGTTAAAAATCAGTTTTGAGAAAAAAACATAAAGTCATCCCTCGTTTTTCAGAGAAAAACGTCCAGGGATCTTCCGATTAAAGCGACTAACTCGAAGACCCCTTGACGACTACTAACGTAGTCGAGGGGTGACATTATTTATGTATTAGTCACCCGCTAGACGAGCTATAAACTCTGGCACTTCTTAAAGGTCGGAGTTTGAGGTTATTAGAGTTCTTTTCAAGGCGAAGAAAATCCTAGCGTATATAGAAATACGTGGATTTTCTGAGACCGCAGAAAAGAGCTCTAATAACCCAAAATACGGGCTTTAAAGTTCGGAGAATGAGTCGTATAGAGTAATTTCTAGGGGAGATGACAATCCTAGCGTATAATAAGCTCAATCTTTGGCACAAAAAAGTTCGGAGTTTGAGGTTAGTAGAGTTCTTTTCAAGGCGAAGAAAATCCTAGCGTATATAGAAATACGTGGATTTTCTGAGACCGCAGAAAAGAGCTCTAATAACCCAAAATACGGGCTTTAAAGTTCGGGGACAGAAGAATGAGTCCTCCTCTCTTCCGCTACCGGAGCATCGTCGTTGCGCTCTAACTTCTCGCCTTTGATAACTTGCTTGATTTCATCACCGGTCAAGGTTTCATATTCAATCAAGGCTTCGGCCAAAAGTTCCCATTCTTTGCGCTTGTCTTGCAAAATCTGCTTGGCTTCATTATAACCCGACATCACCAAAGACTTGATTTCGGCATCCACCAAACGGGCAGTATCTTCACTCATATTTTTGTTTTGGGTAACCGACTTGCCTAAAAATACTTCACCCGAATTTTCGGCATACAGCACCGGACCGAGCAAATCGCTCATGCCCCATTCGGTCACCATAGAGCGCGCCAAGTTGGTTGCCGCCGCAATATCCGAAGAAGCTCCGCTGGTCACATCATCTGCCCCAAACTTGATTTCTTCGGCCACACGTCCACCCATCATAATTGCCAAGCGCGATTTCATTTTCTGCTTCGAATAAGAATATTGGTCTTTTTCGGGCAGTTGTTGCACCATACCCAAAGCCCGTCCCCGCGGGATAATCGTTGCTTTGTGAATGGGGTCGGTTTCTTTAACATATAGCGAGCAAATCGCATGTCCGGCCTCATGATAAGCAGTGAGTTGTTTTTCTTTCTCGTCCATCGCCATTGACTTGCGCTCTGAACCCATCATCACCTTATCTTTGGCTTCATCAAAATCCTTAGAAGTAACTTTGTGCTTGTTTTTGCGCGCCGCTAATAAGGCGGCCTCGTTCACCAAGTTGGCCAAATCTGCCCCCGAAAACCCCGGAGTACCCCGAGCAATTACCGACAAATTAACATCTTTGGCTAAAGGAACTTTTTTGACATGAACTTTCAAGATTTCTTCCCGACCTTTTTTATCGGGGTTAGAAACCACCACCTGACGGTCAAAACGCCCCGGACGCAGCAAAGCCGGATCCAAAACATCGGGACGGTTGGTTGCCGCAATCAAAATCACATTTTCATTGTCTTCAAAACCATCCATCTCCACCAACAATTGGTTTAAGGTCTGTTCGCGTTCATCATTACCGCCGCCGAGTCCGGCTCCACGGTGACGTCCCACCGCATCAATTTCATCAATAAACAACAGGCAAGGAGCATTTTTTTTGGCTTGAGCAAACATATCCCGCACTCGCGAGGCACCCACACCCACAAACATCTCCACAAAATCTGAACCCGAAATTGAAAAGAACGGCACATTTGCCTCACCGGCCACGGCTTTAGCAATTAGGGTTTTACCGGTTCCCGGAGGTCCAACCAGCAACACGCCTTTGGGGATTTTGCCGCCCAAACGCTGGAATTTTGCCGGTTCTTTCAAAAAGTCGATTACCTCTTCGAGTTCTTGTTTGGCCTCATCGGCACCGGCCACATCGTCAAACGTAACTTTTTTGGTATTTTCAATCAACCGCGCACGTGATTTTCCAAAACTCATGGCTTTGTTGTTGCCCGAACTGGCCTGACGCATAAAGAAAATCCACACGCCGATTAGCAAAATCATCGGGAACCAAGAAATCAGCACTCCCCAAAACGTATTAGCCGAAGTATCTTCCGGACGCGCCTCCACTTTGGCACCGCTATTTCGCAAGGTTTCAATCATGGTCGGGTCATATGGGGCATAAGTACTAAACTTGGTACCATCGGTTGCCGTACCCATAATATTTGCCCCCTCAATCATCACCTCGCTGATTTGCTTGTTTTCGGCTTTGGTCATAAAGTCCGAAAAAGCCATTGTCTGATAACCACGACTTTGCGGATTATTGCTAAACATATTCATAATTGCGGAGAGCAGCACAATTGCCACCAGCCAAATAATGATACTTTTTCCTGATTTCATTACATTTCCTCTAAAGATTTTATTCTTTATATAGATATAAAGTCAAATCCCCCAAAACACAATAGCGATTTTCAACTTAGGCCACCAAAAAACTGCCGTTGATATAAGCGGCAGTTTTTTTGAGTTAAGTAATTGAGGTTAAAACTTAGCAGTATTGATTAATCCAAGCTTCCAAAGTGGCCTTAGAGTTCAGACCTACTTTCGTATCCACCTGTTTACCGTCTTTAAATAAGAACATGGTCGGAATACTGCGGATTCCATAACCATTAGCAGTATTTGGAGCTTCATCGACATTCATTTTGCAGATTTTGACTTTGTCACCCATCGACTTGGAAACTTCTTCCAAAATGGGACCCAACTGGCGGCAAGGTCCGCACCATTCTGCCCAAAAGTCGACCAACACCAAACCTTTAGACTTCAAAACCTCGGATTCGAACTGGCTGTCATTGATAGATTGCATGATATATTCCTTTCTTGTCTGAGTAATCGCGTTTCTTCTAATATAGTGTATAATTTTGTGAGATTAAAGAGGAATTGTTATAAAAATGCATTTTATTTCACCCGCATCAAATTTGCCGTATCGGTCCACAAAATAAAAGTCGAAATTTTCTTGCCCGGATATACCGCCGATAACAAAGATTTATAAGCCTTGAGCTGGCTGATATAAGCTTTTGGCACTTCGCTAAGCGAGTTTGCGGCCGGACGATTGGTTTTATAATCCACCACCATCACCTCACTTGGCATCACCACCAAACGGTCCACCTGACCGGAAATAATTTTGCCCTCGGCTAATCCCATAATCGGCACTTCAGCCTGAGATTGCGGTGAAAACAGTGGAGCAAATTCCGGATTTTCAATTAGCTCTGCCACTTCCTCGCAGATTCGTTCTTGTTCAGACTGAGGCAGCTCTGCCGCATTTTTCTTCACAAACTCACGCATCAGTTCTCGCTTGTTCTCATCTCCGGCCAGTGGCACAAATTGCAACAATTTATGGATAATCAAACCGCGCCGATATCGATTCGCTCCTTTTTTGCCGAGTGGCGAAAACAGAGCCGGTTCATCTTCTTCCATTTTGGAAGGCGCCAACGGCCGCGCTAGAGCCCCTTCTTCGGGCGCCGGCCGGTAAATCCAGTCAAATTCGGGACGGGTTAATTCTTGGACTATCGGAGCTTTTTTACTTTCGGGTTCAATTTGTTGCTCGGAGCAATAAGTAATTGCACCGCTATCATCACTTTGCCCAATGCTGCTAAGAGATTCTTTACAAATCTCATACCAAGATTCCGCACTGGGTTTACTTTTTTGGCTCTTATAATAACCGCAAATACATAACCTATCCTCGGCACGGGTCAAAGCCACATATAACAAGCGCCGATATTCTTCCAAAGTGGCAACTTTTTCAGCTTGTTTAATTTTCTTGCAGTTGCTTTCATAATCTTTGGAAGATAACGGGTAATAAAATACCTCATCCCACAACATATCAGATTCGTTTTTAACTTGAGGCACTCTGACCGTATCTGGCAAAATCACCACCGGCGCCTGCAAACCTTTGGAACCATGCACCGTCATTACCCGAACTGCATCAGCATCGCTTTGCTCCAGCTCCCGTTTGATTTCCACTTCATCTTTGGACATCCAATCCACAAATCCTTGCAAATCGGGAATATGCTCTTGCTCAAAATTAAGTGTAAGGTTCACAAACTCATCCAAACCATCTTCGGCCTCGGGTCCCAAACGCGAGACAAATTTTTTCCGCCCCTCAAGCTTACTCAACACATGGGCATATAGCTCAAACGGACGCACTTTTTCAGCTAAAGAACATAAATCTGCCAAACAGCTATATTCTTGAGCGTATTTGAGATTGGAACCCAAACTGCTCCAGAGCGAAACCACGTTTTCCCGCGGATAGCACAAATCAAACAAATCATCATCATCAAGCCCGAACAATGGCGATTTCAGCACTTCGGCCAAAGAAAGGTCATCACTTGGCAGCAACAAAAATTTTCCGAGCGAAACCAAATCTTGCACCGCAATTTGTTCCGAGAGTTTAATTTTATCCACGCCGGCAATCGCCACTCCGGCATTTTTACAAGCCCGCACCAGCTCTTCCACAAAACTGTTGCGCCGCTGTACCAAAATCATAAAATCGCGATACCGCAACGGACGATTTTGCGACAGTAAAATTTCACCGCCCTCCACCAAATTACGAATTTTTAGTGCAATTTCTTTGGCCAAGCGCGAACTGGTAGATTCGGTCACCACTCTTTCAACCGGAGGCTGCCACACATCGGGGTTTTCGCCTTCTTGCGGCTCGGTTAGAGGCCAAAATTCAATTTTTCCGGCATCACCGATTCGAAACGGGATATGCGTAATATCTTCACTTTCTTCCGCCACTCCGGGCTTATATTGCGGATTCGAAAACACCACATTAACTGCATCTAAGACCGCCGAGGTGGAGCGGAAAGAAACTTCCAAATTCACCTCATCAAAAGTATCGCTTTCCGCTAAGATTTCGGCAAAATACTTTCGCATCCGCTCAAATTCTTTGGGCTCTGCACCTTGGAAACTATAGATAGATTGCTTTTTATCACCCACCGCAAAAACCGTGCGTCGTTTTTCTCCGGCTCCGATATCATCAAAGAACCCCGCACTCAAAGCCTTGACAATTGCCCACTGATCCGGAGAGGTATCCTGTGCCTCATCAATTAAGATATTATCAATACCGCCATCAAGCTTAAACATCACCCACTGCGGCACTTGCGGACTATCCAAAAGTTTGCGGGTCAGCACAATCAAATCCTCATAATCGAGCTTTGAATGCTGGGCCTTAAATTGGTTATAGCCGCCAATTAAATCTTCTGCCAAATACAACACTGCTTTGGTCGATTCGAGCAAATGAACCGCGGTGAGTTTATCATAAAGCTGTTGCAAACGAACTGCCTCCGCTAGCGCCACCACAGGCAATTCGGGATAAAAAGCCACCGCATCTTTAGTTCCGAAGCGTGCCGGAAGTTCGTTTCCTTTGTTCAAAAAACACTGCCGATATGCCTCCAAATTATCCGCCACATCTCTGTTTTCAAGCAACTTAAATATGGTTTCGGCTTTCGCATTATCGGTCTTTGCCCCATGTTGCCAAGCTTCCGCCAAATTGCGCAAAATGTTCCAATCAATATGGTCGGCAAATTCACCAATCAACGCTTCTTCCGTGCTGGTTGGTGAGATTCCCATACGGCGGGCCAACTCATTTATGACGGCATCAGGAGTTTTATATTTAGCAAACATCCGCGAAATTTTGTTACGCGAGTTAGCAATCGCACTCATAATTTTCGGAAAAGAAAATTCACTCACCTTTCCGGTTAAAAACGACATTGCCTGCGCCGCCCGACTTTGCGGATTGTTCTCAATTTCAGCCAGCAACTTGCGGCGCACCTCATCTAATGCCTCTGCGGCCAAACGATCATCCATCACCTCAAAATAAGGCGAGATATGAGCTTCAATCGGAAATCGTTTCAAAATTTCCTGGCAAAAACTATGAATGGTCTGAATTTTCATTCCGCCCGGAGTGTCTAACAAAACTGCAAACAAACGTCTGGCCTTGTCTTCCAACTGGGCTAAATCTTGCGGATTGTCGGGTAAATCCCCCAGCAGCTTTTTCAGTTCCTTATCAAGCTTTTCGGTTGGCATCACCGCCCAAGCGCTTAAACGAGCCGAAATACGTTGACTCATTTCCACCGCCGCCGCTTTCGTATAAGTCAAACACAAAATCCGCCCCGGCAAACAACCACTAAGCAAAATCCGCAAAACCCTATCAGAAAGCACTTTGGTTTTTCCGGTTCCGGCCGATGCCTGCACCCATACCGATTTTTGCGGATTTGAGGCTTTGCGCTGTTGTGCGGTCGCCAGTTCTCCACGTTTTTCTCGGCTTTGTTTAATTGTTGCTTGCTCCATTAGTACTAACTCTCACTCTCATCAGCCACAACCGACCATTCTCTCACCCGCGCCAAATGCTCATAATCCGAATATTCCGGCAACCGCTTTGGATTCGGCTGACAAACATAAGGCGTAGTTTCAAATTCAAATAAATTAACCAGCTTTTGCAACCGCTCATAGGTGTTATCAAGTAGTTGGTTCATGTCTTTATCAATAATGGTTTCTTGCTTGGCTAACTGCCAGTAAATCAGTTTATCCACTTCTCGGGCATTAAGCTTGCCAAATCCACCGCTCCGCGCAATCAAGCCCTCAATCGGCAATTGGGGCGCATATCCGGCTCTAACCTCGGTTTCTTTGCGGGCTTTTCCGGTTTTATAATCAATAATGTTATATTTTCCATCTATGGTTTCATCAACCCGATCGGCAATTGCCGTAACCTTAAAACCGCGCGGCGTCACGATTTCTACTTCCCCGCGCACTTCATTATGCACTTGTGCCACATTCGGACGATAAGTTTTTTCTTGTTCCAAAATCCAGTCAATGCTTTTTATAAAATTCGGCCACCAAAAAGCTTTGGTTTCTGAGGCAATCTGATTTTGTTTGAAATAAACCTCACCAAGTTTAATCAGCTCCTCGCGAGCATTATCCGGCAGTTGTTTTGGATATTTGTTGTTAAACTGCTGTAAAATAGCATGAATGATTGTTCCGTAATCAGCCGGTGTCAATTCACGGTCCAGCTCATCTAGAGGTTTGAGTTTGAGGATATATTTTGCAAAAATCGCATAAGGATCACGCATCCACATCTCAATTGCACTGGCCGAAAGTTCTCGCGGACGAGCTTCAAGCGGCGGCATCGGCTGAGGCGGATTAATCGGCACAACCCTTTGCGGCCGATCCAAATGCTTGGCCCACAAACGATACACCGCATTTTCCAAACTTTGCGGCTCAATGTTAAGTGCTTTTAAGACTGTTTCCAAACGCAACCACCAGCGCGATTTTACCATCGGCGTCCCTTGCACTCTCTCGGCTCTGGTCAAATAGACTTCCTCTCCGGCCAAGAGCTGACTAAAATCAAAAGCATTAACCCCAATCTCTCGCTCCGGTAACGGAAAGCCGAAATCTTTCTTCATCGGGCGCGACATCCACGGGTCAGAACCGGCCGCTTTCGGCCAAATTCCTTCATTGACTTCGCCAATAATCGTCACATCAAAATGGTTTAAGCGCGCCTCAATCGGCCCCAAAATTTTTAACCGCGGATGCATACCGAATTTCGGCCGCACATTTATCGAAATCATCAAAGTTTCGAGCAAACCGGCATATTCTTGCGGGTTAATCTCGCCCAAGACCTCCGCTTGCTCGTCTAAATCTGCCACCAAACGGGCTGCTGCTTCTCCGTCATCTCCGCCCCACAAAATTTGCGCTCCGTCTTTTCCCGGACGCGAGGCCAGTTTTTCAGCTGTTTTAATATGGCAGGTCAGTAGTTCCTTGAAATCCACTTTGCTTTGCGATAACAACAAAGCCAAATCGGCCAAAATAGCTTGTGCAGATACTTCAAATTGGGATAACTGCTCATCTTCTTGCCCTCGCCGCCACACTTTTTTCTCCAAACGGCGGATAAGCTGACGCAATTCGCCATATTCTTGCCCCATACAACAAAGCGGATTTTTCCAAAGCTCGGCTAAATATAATTTTTTATCTGCTGTCGCCGCTTGCACAATCTGCCGCAAAAAGATACCCACTTCCGAAAGCGCCAAAGGCTTTCCGGCCGAATCATCAACTTGGACATTCCAGCGCTCCAGCTCATTTGCCACCCGTCGGGCCAAATTTCTGTCTTGGGTCACCAAAGCCGCCGTCTTGCCTTCTTCTTCCAAAGTTTCGCGCATAATGAGGGCAATTGCCAAAGCTTCTTCTCTAATGTCGGCACAGTTAATCAGATTGATTCCGCCCCAAGCCTGCGGCGAAAAACTCTGGCTTGGAAGTTCGCGCCATTTTTCGCTTGAGAGAGCCGGACGCATCACCTCGGCAATAAACCTTTCCGCTTCCAGATTCGCCGCCGGACGTAAATCTTGAACTTCATGGCGATTAACCTCAAGATAATCCAACAGTTCTTTAAGCTCAAATTGAGGATGAGTTTCATCAACCATCTGCCAATCCTCATCACTCAAAAACTTGTCTAAGCCTGCCAAATAAAGTTCGCCGTTTTCAAGACCCAACACGGTCGCCACCAATTTTTTCATCGCCGGAAAGGCGGCCGTTGTTCCCGCAATCACGATCCGCCCTTGGGGTCGGTTTTGTTGCCAAATCTCGCTTTGTGCCTCAAGTAGACGGTTGCGGCGCAAACTGGCATCAATCAGTTGGCGCTCTTCTAAAATCTGCGGCCAAAAGTGAGTAATGATTTTGAGAAATTTCAGAGTATCTTGCCAGTGAGCGGCATAATCTTCAGGTACCAAATTTTCTAAGTTATCAAAACTGAGCTGTTTGTTATTGACCATATCAATCAAACCGCCCAGCTCTTGAGCCAAAGCGCAAGCCTGCGCCAAAGACATTTTCTCCACCCCAAACTCTGCGGGCTTAGCCATAATAATCCGCACAAACAACAACAAGCGCTCGGTTGTCCCGATAGCCGGACACATACCGCTCAGCAATTCGCGTGCATTTCCGCCGGTTAGGAATAGTTCTTCGTCTTCCACCTCGCCGATTGGCATCATCTTAGGCAAGAGCATTGGGGTCAAACCCCGCAAACGCACAAAAGCTTCTTTCATGCTTCGCACCGCCCGACGATTCGGCAGCAGCAACAATACCTTAGAAAGCTCCGGCAAATCGGACTGATATTCTTCCAACAAATGCTCGGCTAAAGTTTCGGAAAACCCCAAAGAAGAAGGTATATTATAAATTTTTTTGTTCATAACGCGAGTGTAAAACAATCTGATGATTAGTCAACAAAAAAGGTCTTCCGCACTAGCGGAAAACCTTATTTTACTACAAAGGCAAAATTGCCCAAATGAACTTAAACGGCAAGACCATAAATTTCTTACCATGAATCGTTTCAACAACCACATATTCGGTCAAACCCAAATTGCAGTTAGCCACCACAATTTCTTTTTTGCGCACCGACCTTGATGCCACCCGACAACCATAACGTAATTTTTTAGCCACATTTTCGACTGAAAAATTTTCATCTTCACCATTATCTGTTTGTGGTTTTAAACAGCCCCATAATCGTACGCTTATATGATTAGACCAAGGATAACTACACAAAGAGACATTATCCATCAAATCATTTGGGTGTGGCGGACGAAATCCATCTAAACATTTCTGCTCCATACCTAATAATTTTAAAATAGTTACTATAATCAGTTATAAAAAAACTCTTACTTCTGACGCAAATAAGCTACAAATTTTTCCAGAGCTCGACCCCGATGCGAGATACTCGCTTTTTCGTCAGCTTCAAAATGTCCAAATGTCTTGTTAAAACCTTCCGGAATAAAAATCGGATCATAACCAAAACCTTTGTTACCGCTTTTTTCTAAAGCAATTTTCCCATCAACCCGACCTTCAAAAACTTTAGTTTCCTCACCGGGAATGGCTAAAGCTAAGACACAAGAAAAGTGAGCACTTCGGTCATTCGAGCCGCTTTGCTTCAGCTCAGCTAATAACATATCCATACCTTTGTCAAAATCGCGGTTTGGTGCATAGCGAGCCGAATATACCCCCGGTCGTCCCTCAAGCGCATCCACACACAAGCCGGAATCATCGGCCAGACAAGGCAAACCCGAAACTTTGGCCAAAGTTTCAGCCTTAAGGCGCGAATTTTCCTCAAAAGTTGTTCCGGTTTCTTCCACATCGGGAAGACTTAAATCTTGAGCCGAACAGACTTCAATCTCAAGCGGCGCCAACATTTTTCTAAATTCGGCAATCTTGCCTTGGTTGTGCGAGGCAATCACGATTTTTTTGATAGTTTGCATTTTAGTTTTTCCCCAAAGCTTGTTTTTGCGCTTCAATCAGTTCGGCAATACCTTTTTTAGCCAACGCATATAGCGCCTTAAATTGATCATCGTCAAAAGGCATACCTTCGGCTGTTCCTTGAATTTCTACAATCTTACCACTTTCTGTCAGCACAAAATTCATATCTGCCTGCGCGTTAGAATCTTCCACATAGTCGACATCTAAAATCGGCTCTCCGTGATAGAGCGCACAAGAAACCGCGGCCACAGCTTCTTTGAGTGGATTAACCAAAAGCTTGCCTTCCTTATGGAGTTTGGCTAAAGCCATTGCTAAGGCCACATAACCACCAGTAATTGAGGCAGTACGAGTTCCGCCGTCAGCCTGAATAACATCGCAATCAATACAAATTGAAATATCTTTCATGGCATTAAGATCGACCACAGCCCGCAAAGCCCGTCCGACCAAACGCTGAATCTCCTGAGTACGCCCCGAAGGTTTGGTAGTTTCGCGCGGAACTCTGACCTGAGTTGAACGCGGCAGCATACCATATTCGGCCGTAATCCAACCTTTGTTTTGACCTTTGAGCCAAGCCGGCACCTTGTCTTGCACACTTGCCGTACAAACCACATGCGTATTGCCGCATTTAATTAAGCACGAACCTTCGGCATAAGGATTATAATTGGGTATAATTTCAACTTTGCGGAGTTCATCTGCTTTTCGATTAGAATTTCTCATGATATGTCTTCTATAAAATTAAGTTAGTCACTTAAGAGATATAATGCTCATAAATGACCGCTTGTCAACAGCTTATAATACTGATAGACGCTACCGTCTTTCACATCCCAGCTAAAATCTTTGCGCATGGCCGCCACTTCCATTTCGGTCAGTTTTTGGGGATGATTGGCAAACACGTCTAAAGCCTTGAGCAAAACATCGGCATAAGCATTAACATTATTTTTGAAACGCTTGCCGTCTTTTTCACTGCCATACACCTGACGAGTATTACCAAAAAAGACCAAAGTCCGAAAACCGTCCGTTCCGTCTTCAATCGTATCCACCAACCCTCCGGTTGACATTGCCACCGGCAGACTTCCTTTGGCCATGGCCTCCATCTGGGTCAGTCCGCAGGGCTCAAAGCGACACGGCATCATATAAAAATCACTCGCCAGCTGAATAGCATAAGCAAACTCATCTTTATAGCCGCGGAAGACAAAGATTCGTTTTGCCGCTTCCGGGTTTAGGTCTGCCACGGTATCTTTGAGTTTCATCAAATGCTCGAAACATTTCATATCTCCGGCACCACCCAAAATAAATATCGGCGCGACCTTAATTTTTTTGGCCTTATACAGCTCAATAATGGCACTGGCCGCAATGTCATAACCTTTTTGTTCCACCAAACGACTGGTCGCACAAAACATCGGAATTTCATCACTGATATTTTCCAAATCCGAAATATCTTCAAACTTATAGAAATTAATCAGCGGCAAAGTCTTGCGTCGATAATCGGCATCAACCGCCAATTTTGAGATAAGGCGAATAAATTCGCGTTTGTTTTGCTTTTTGATTTCTAAAGAATTTTCTTCATAACAACCAAAATTAAAGCCGACAAAATGGTTATTTATACAATTGATTTTTTTAGGATTAGGGGTAATCAGTTTCTTGTCATAACCATTAACAATCCCGACAAAAGTACCGTTTTCTTTGCGCAGATTTAAGAGTTTGCAAAAATCATAACCAAAATCGGGCTCTTTGGAAACTTCCTCACAATAGTTGCGCGACACCGTCACCACCCGATCGGCCAAATGGAAATTGCAACAAGCCTGATTATAAACCCCGTCCACCACTAATGAGTTGTGAATACGGGGATTATCTTTACGACAAGCCTTAGCATTTTTGAGCACCGGCTTAATAGAATTTTCATACAAAGAATTAAGAATGCGCACGGTGTTTTGATTATCCCAGCCCTGATAACCCAAATGGTGAGCCAAATGGATAACCGGAATATTACGGATTCTTTCTGCGGTTTCAGCATCCAAACGACCTTGTTTTTGGAGCATCACGGTCAGATACTTGGTCAAACCGGCAATTGCACCGCTGTGCCAGTCATTGGCAATCAAAACATTCGGACAAGAAATTTCGGCCAAATCGGCATTGCCTGCGCACAAACTTTTTAGCAATACAAAAACTGCCTTGGAGAAAAATGCAAACCGCTCCACCTCGTTGATACCAAGCTTGTTAAGAACATAGCAGCCATCTTGGCAATCCGGATTGCGATAATCGGTCGTAATGGTAAAGAAGCGATGATTTTTCAAGAAAATATAATTGACCATTCCTTTTTTAGCGGTATAAACACCCACTTCAAAGGACTGCAAAACATTATTTTTTCCGACAAATGGAACATAGATATTAGTGATTTTTTTGATTTCGATAGAACGGTTTTCGGCACCGGTATAGATATTTTTTCGAAGGAAAGCTTTTTTGTGTTTGGTATCACCGAGATAAAGCGGAGTAACGACCGTGATTTTATCACCTTGGTTTTGGAAAGTAGTGTTAAATGCCTCAGGCAATTCGGTTGCCACCACTCCCAGTCCGCCAACTTTCATAAAAGTTGCTGTTTCCGAAGAAATCATCCAAGCATTAATTTTGTGGATATCGGGCCATTTTCCGGCTGCGGCACACTGTTGCTTTGCCACTTCATAAATTTCGGAAACCTGCTCGCCCGGCTCTGCCTCCCCATGCATTGCAGAAAATTTCCCAAATTCGCTTTTTGATAACAACCCCCGTTGATTAACTGTACTTGACGTAGGTTTATTAGCCCTCATTTTTACTCTCTCGCAACCACAAAACACACCCCTCATCATCGCACAACTTCCTTTTTTTTCACAAAAGGGAGTATGCACCAACATAACTTCCGCTATTGACTTGTTGTGTAATAATCACTAAATATCATAATATATACAGGCATAATCCAAAAGTTTAAAGAGGAAAAAATGAAAAAAGAAAAAATAGTTGATAAACCCGAATGTGAAGAAGACGAAGCCGCGGAAACTGAGCTTGAGCAAGAGCTTGCGGCCGAGGACGCCGCTGAGGGCGAAGCCGAAAACGATGCGGAAGATTTAGAGTTTTTGAAAGCGGAAAATCAACGCCTAAAAGAAGACTTTTTAAGAGCTTATGCTGATGCCGAAAACATCAAAAAACGTTGTGCTCAAGAAATTGAGAAAAACAACAAATATGCCATTTCCTCTTTTGCCAAAAGTCTGTTAAGCGTTGCCGATAATCTGCACCGTGCGATTGATGCCCTCCCCGAGGACAAGAAACAAAACTGCCCCGAGGCCATGAGCTTGCTTAAAGGAGTTGAGCTCACCGAAGCAGAGTTGATGAAAGTGTTTGATAAATTCGGCATCAAAAAAATGGAAAGCCTCGGCACGGTTTTCAACCCCAACTACCATCAGGTCATTCAAGAGGTTGAGGACAAAGAAAAGCCGAACGGTACCATTATTTCTGAGCTCCAAACCGGTTATATGCTCAACGACCGCATTTTGCGTGAGGCCATGGTTGTGGTCACCAAAGGCGGACCGAGCGAACAGCATTAAGCAATAAAAAGAATTAATTTTTGCACTACTTACCGGAAAGGGTAAGTAGTGTTTTTTGTTGCAATTTTTCAAAAATACTTTAAGTTAGGAGATGCACTCGGGAGAGCCTGGTGCGGAGTATCGAAACTCCTCGTATGAAAGAATAGCTCCTTGAATGGGGAGCGACCGGAATAAGTGTGCCTTGCGCATAACGAAGAAGGTCGACTGACATACGCAGTTTCGAACTCCCCGCCTTAGGAAAGCTAGGGCGGTTTCTTTTTAACTAGAAACCTAAAGGGAGTTTAGAGCTATGGGACGTTATAGTAAACGAATTAAATCTTGGCAGGAATGCCGCAAAGAAATTGGCGAAAAGATTAAGGACATGCGATTAGAGTTGGATTTATCGCCCGAAACCGCCGCCGAAATTTTGCATATTGGCACCAAACATTTATGTTGCTTAGAAAATGGCGACATCCGTAAAATGGAAATCTCTTATCTCCATTCTATAGCTTATAAATATAGCTATAAGTTAAAGATAAGCTTTGAGAAAAAGAATTAGAAAAAACAAAAAAAGTCATCCCTCGTTTTTCAGAGAAAAACGTCCAGGGATCTTCCGATTAAAGCGACTAACTCGAAGACCCCTTGACGACTACTAATGTAGTCGAGGGGTGACATTATTTATATATTAGTCACCCGCTAGACGAGTTTTAAACTCTGGCACGGCTTAAAGTTCGGAGAATGAGTCGTATAGAGTGATTTCTTTGGCGATGACAATCCTAGCGTATAAAGAAATACGTGGATTGGCATCTACCCCGTAAAATTGCTCTAATAAACCAAAATAAACTTTAACCTCAGGCACAGCTTAAAGTTCGGATAGTGGATTTAGTAGAGTAGTTTTTAGGGCGAGAAAAATTTTAGTGTAGATAAACCTACATGCAGTCGATAGTTGGCGATTGGCAAGCACCTCGTGCGCAGACAGAGCCTTACGTGACGAGCGAGCTTGCGAGATCAACTTTTCGAGACCCGCTAAAACTGCTCTAATAAACCGCTAGACGAACTTTAAGGTAAATTGTGATATGTGAGTCGAATAGTAAGAAATTAGGAATTTTGCGACTGAGTGTATAAAGAAATACACGATTGGAGCAAAATATCCGACATTTCTGTACTAGTCGACCACAGAGCACAATTTTATATCATGGCCATACCACCATTAATATTAATAGTCTGTCCGGTGATATATTGAGCTTCATCAGATGCTAAGAAAGCAACCACATTGGCAATGTCTTGAGCTTCACCAAGTTTGCCTTCCGGAATTTTAGCCAACAAAGCAGCTTTCACATCTTCTGGCAAAACATCGGTCATCGGAGTACGAATGAAACCCGGAGCAATCGAGTTAACCGTAATTCCGCGAGAACCAACTTCTTGAGCCAAACATTTGTTCATGGCAATCATACCGGCTTTTGAAGCAGAATAGTTAGCTTGTCCGGCATTTCCGGTAACACCAACCACCGAAGCAATACCGATAATACGACCATAGCGGCGTTTCATCATACCGCGAACGGCAGCTTTAGCCAATTTGAAACCAGCCGAAAGGTTAACATCGAGCACCAACTGCCAGTCTTCATCACTCATCCGAATAAACAAGTTGTCGCGGGTCAAACCGGCATTATTAACCAAGATATCAATGCGGCCGAGCTTGTCTTCCACATTTTTAACCAAGTTTTTAACATCATCAGGGTTGGTCAGGTTAGCTACAAAGATTTCGACATTATTGCCGAGCTCTGCTTTGAGTTTTTCCATCGGCTCAGCGCGCATATCAGTCAAAGCCAAAATAGCCCCTTGAGCATGCAAGGTACGAGCAATTTTATCACCCAAACCGCCGGCTGCACCGGTAATCAAAGCTACTTTTCCATCAAGTCTAAACATATTATTTCTCCATATAAGATTATTACAAGCTGCTAGCCAGCGTTTCGATTTCTGCGGCCGAACCGACAGAAATCGCTTTCATTTCTTTATCGCTTCTTTTCACGATTCCCGAAAGAACTTTTCCGGCCCCAAGTTCAACCACATCGGTCACACCCTGTTCTTTCATATAAAGAACGGTTTCGCGCCAACGCACTGAACCGGTCACCTGTTTGATAAGATTTTGCACAATTTCTTTTTCATCGTCAACCGCCTCGGCCAAAACATTGGAAATCAGCGGGATTTGGGGTTTATGAGCTTTAACCTTGCCCAAAGCCTCCGCCATCACCACGGCCGCCGGCTCCATTAAGGGGCTGTGAAACGGCGCACTAACCGGAAGTTTGATACAGCGTTTAGCCCCAAATTCGGGAGCCAGTTCAACCGCCCGATTAATAGCTTCCATATGTCCGCTCAACACCACCTGACCATCGGCATTATCATTAGCGGCCACACAAACATTACCGCCCTCGGCACAAGCCTCAGCCAAAGCCTCCACATCTTGGAACGAAACGCCCAAGACTGCGGCCATACCGCCAACTCCGACCGGAACTGCCTTTTGCATTGCCTCACCGCGAGTACGGAGCAAACGAGCCGTATCCGAAAGAGAGAACACGCCGGCAGCGCAAGCAGCCGAATATTCACCCAGAGAATGGCCGGCCACAAAAGCGGCTTTGTCTTTGAGTTTGATACCAAATTCGTTTTCCAACACTCTCACCACGGCCATTGAATGAGCCATCAGTGCCGGTTGCGCATTAACCGTTAGGGTCAACTCGCTTTCCGGTCCCTCACACATAATTTTGAACAAATCTTGAGAAAGAGCGTCATTAACTTCCTGAAATACTTCCTTGGCCGATTTGAAATTCTCTGCCAATTCTTTACCCATGCCCACAAACTGAGATCCTTGGCCTGGGAACACAAAAGCATATTTCATCAATACCTCTTATTACTATTAACATTCGATTAATCAATATCTATTATTGTGATAAAGGTCAAGACAAAAACCAAGCTTATACGACATAAAGGAGTCTCTGATAATGTTTGAACTCGTCCCCGGGCTGGCCAAGAAAATGCCCGTTACCGATTTAAAATTATGCAAAGTCTTATTTGAAGACAATCGTTTTTACCCCTGGATTTTTTTGGTTCCCAAGCGGGAGAATGTCAAAAACATGACCTATCTCTCCATGGAAGACCGCCTGCAATTGATGAGGGAAATGGCGCTTTGCGAAAAAGTTATGTGTGAGCTTTTTCCGCATGATCAAACCAATGTGGCCATGATTGGCAACAAAACTCCGCAGTTACACATTCACATTCTCTGCCGCAAAGAAGGCGATCCCGACTGGCCGACCACCGTCTGGAACAACCATAGTGAGCCTTATCCTTCAGGCGAGGCACAAAAAGTGGCCGAAAGCATCAAAAAAGCCATTGAAGCCGCAAAAAATGACCCTCAATATGGGCAAAATTAAACCTTTTTTGAGAAATTTGGGCATATAATTGCCGCAAATTTAGAATATGGAATTAGAAAAATGGCTCGTACTAAAAACAAAAAAAACCTTAGTTTAGTTCAAAAAATCACCCGCCGAGTTTTTGGCGGCGCATTAATGTTATTTTGCGGATTAGTAATTTTGAGCTGTTTTTTCTATCATTCCTCCGACAATAGTTTGACCGCCGCCGGATATGGCAAAATTCAGAATTATCTAGGTTTTTTCGGAGCCTCTGCGGCTGAAATATGCTTGGTTTGGTTTGGTTTGGCTTTGCCGATTTTCCTAATTGCTCCCATCGCTTGGGGTTATGATATTTTGCGCCTGCGCGGATTTGCGCATCGCTATGTCAGAATTTTTGCATTTTTGAGCGGAACTATCTTTTTTGCCGCTTTCTTAGGGCTGTTACCGCAATATTTTGGTTCTTTCCAACTTGGCGGCAATATTGGTAAATTTTTTGCCCGCCAATTCTTGAGTCTGTTTAGCAATTTCTATGTCTATGCTTACGGCAAACATATTCTGGCACTCATTTTCTTAATTCTGAGCTGGCTCGCTTTCAATCTGGCCGCCGGACTAACCTTCCGCCACTGGGGCAACGGCATAAAAATTGCCGCCCATGGTTGCAAAGTAGCTATCGTTTGGCTGTGGAACGCTCTCAAAGTTATCTTTAATTTCCGGAGCCAAGAAGGCGAGGAGAAACCCTCTCGCATTGCCAAGAGCAAAGCCCCGCGCGAACGCAAAGAGCCCAAACTCAAAGAAGAAAAGATTTCCGCTCCCGGAAAAACTAAGGATAAAAGTGAAAAAATGCCGGTTATGCACTCTGAACCAGACGACAACTACCAGTATCCGAGCGTCGACATCTTGACCAAGCCAAAATCCCATAGCTCTAGCAATATGAACGAGAAAGAACTCGAGAAAATTGCCGCCGATTTGGAAAATGTTTTACAAGAATTTGGGGTCAACGGCAAGATTGTCAAAATTCGCCCCGGTCCGGTCGTCACCTTATACGAGCTTGAACCCGCCCCCGGCACCAAAACCGCCCGTGTAATTGGCTTGGCTGATGACATCGCCCGCTCCATGAGTGCAGTTTCGGTGCGTATTGCCGTAGTCCCGGGCAGCAACACCATTGGTATTGAAATGCCTAACCCCACCCGCGAGATTGTATATTTCCGCGAGTTGATAGATACTGACGAATTCCGCAATGCCAAAGGCGCCTTGACCGTTACTTTGGGTAAGGATATCGGGGGCAGAAATATTTATGCCGATTTAACCAAAATGCCGCACTTACTGGTTGCCGGTACTACCGGTTCGGGTAAGTCGGTGGGTGTCAACACCATGATTGTTTCCTTGCTCTATAAGATGCGTCCTGACGAATGCAAACTCATCATGATTGACCCAAAAATGTTGGAATTTTCGGTATATAACGGCATTCCGCATTTGCTCACTCCGGTCATTACCGACCCGGCCAAAGCCGTCATCGGCCTCAAATGGGCGGTAAAAGAAATGGAAGACCGCTATCGCGCCATGGCTCAGCTCAATGTTCGCAACATTTCGGGCTATAACCAAAAATTAAAAGAGCTCAAAGCCAGCGGCCAAACCATCAAAAGAACCGTCCAAACCGGATTCGATATGGAAACCGGCAAACCGATTTATGAAGAGCAAGAACTCGACCTCACTCCCTTGCCCTACATTGTGATTATAGTCGATGAAATGGCCGACTTGATGTTGGTTGCCGGCAAAGATGTTGAAGCCGCCATCCAGCGTCTGGCTCAAATGGCTCGTGCGGCAGGTTTGCACTTAATTATGTCCACCCAGCGTCCGTCAGTTGACGTCATCACCGGTACAATCAAGGCCAACTTCCCGACCCGCATCAGTTTTCAGGTCACCTCCAAAATTGACAGCCGCACCATTTTAGGCGAACAAGGTGCCGAACAACTGCTCGGCATGGGCGATATGTTGTATATGCCGGCCGGTCAGCGCCCCACCCGTATCCACGCCGGATATATCAAAGACCCCGAGATTGAAGAGATTGTCGAATTCTTAAAATCGCAAAAAGCCCCCGAATATGTCGAAGGGGTTACCGAAGGCGAGTTAAACGAAAAAGATTCCGGAGCGGTGTTTGATAAAGGCGAGTTTGGTAGTGGCAGCGATGAAGATTTATATGCTCAGGCTGTAGCCATTGTCCAAAACGATAAGAAAGCCTCCACCAGCTATATCCAGCGCAAACTCCGCATCGGCTACAACCGCGCTGCCTCGTTGATTGATAAAATGGAAGCCGAAGGTATCATCAGTGCTGCCGACCACGTTGGCCGCCGCGAAGTGTTGTAACGTATTCTTCACCAGATTCTGCTTGATTTTTTAGAATAGATTGGTATTTTAGAACCAAAATAAATATTATTTTATTAAATTACCAATTAATAATTCTAAATTTTTAAGTTATGAAAGAAAAGAATGTATCTAATGAACAGTTGAGTAACATTTTGCTTAACAGTCGGCAAGCTCTGCACCGCAAACAAGCCTATCAAAAGTTAGCCGAGAAAATTCTTTTTCAGCAAGCTTACACCTTTGATGATTTTTACTTTGTAAATGAAAAAAGCCAGTTTTCCATTGCAAATTTCAGCAAATCACCAGAAATGGTTTTTGCCCAACTCAAATCGCTTTTAGAGGCAATGCAAGAACAACTTTGCACAAACTCTAATGAGGATGCTATCAAAAACTTTTTTGGTTTTGTTGATAAAATCCAAGAACCGGATGTAAAAGTTTCACCACTTCTATACTGCGCCATTAATGCTCAAGCTAAATGTTTACGAGAGCAAAGTCTGTTTAGATTGATGAAACTTCCCAAGCTTTCTTCTGAAAACGAATATTTCTTGTTAGAACAAAGCGTAAAGCACACTTTTTTGTGCCGAGAATTATATCCCGAACGCTTAAGTTTTCTAAACCCCGAATGCAACTATGGCTGCATCTTAAAAAAACTTCACATTGGCGACCCCAATCAGGATAAAATTGGTGTTTGGATTGTGGTCAACTCAGGAAGTTTTTGCCCCAACGAGATGCTCAAGTATTTAAGTTTACGCAGTGAAATGTGCATGCCTCACACTCCAGGAACTGAAGAAATTGCCATCAGATCATTTGCCAATTTCCGCTATAAATTTTATAGCAATTTTGACACTGAACTGCTACGCCAATTCATTAAAAGTCGCAACTTGTCACCACAAGCCGACATAAAAATTCTGGATTTGATTTGTCGTCACATTCAAGATCAAGCTCTGCTTGAAGAATATGGACGCTTATCCTTAATGTGTGGTATCGATACACTTAGCAAAACATTAGATGTCTTCAAACGGCACGGCGACAAATGGCCCGAAAGCCAAATTGCTTTTTATACGGCAATCATTAAGCAATATCCCCAAGATGAAATTTGTGATATGGCATATACATATATCCACTTCACGATTAAGAGCATATCATTGCACCAAAAGGAACTCTTGTCCGAAAAAGGCAGCATACTTAAATTGCTCAAAACCTTGTCTGATTGCGCATCAAATGGTAAATATCGTTCTTTGGGCAGCAAAATTGTTTCCGAAATAATTCATATACCGGAACTAATTTCTGCAGAAATTTTATCCATTTTGCTTTTGCAGTGGAAAGACGAGCTCCAAACCGAACTCAATCGCTACACCAACACATCACATTTGTCAAAAATTTTAGATATGTTGATAGAGCTCAAAACCCCAAACACCGATGCCAAGCAATTTGTTGAACTTAAACAATCAGCCATTAGTCACGTCGTCAAAAACATTCTGGTTTTAGATTCGCGCTTAAACGATAAATTAGCTGAAATTCTTTATCAGTTTAAGTTAACTAACTTAAAATCTCTTCCCAGCAGTATCAAAAAATCAATCTCTGATATTGAACGAGAAGAACTTGATTTTCAATCATTTATGCAAGCATTTGCTTGAAAACAAACACCTTAAAAGGCAGAGAAATTCTCTGCCTTTTTTTATAAATTTATCCAACACAAACAAAAAACACTCTTTTTTTGCAAAATATGCAAAAAAATTGTTTTTTTCTTAATAATTTTAGGTATAATCGCGACTATGAAAAAACTAAATATTTACATAGTCAAACAAATCATCATCGGCTTTTTGTTAGTGTCCTTTTCACTGATGTCGATTTTATGGCTGACACAATCCCTCAGATTTGTCAGTTTGATTACTAACAAAGGTATCCCGATTGGTCTTTTTGTTGAAATGACCTCGCTTTTAATGCCGCGTTTGTTTGTGATTCTCTCGCCGATTTGTTTGTTTGTATCCGTTTTGTTTGTCTATAACCGCATGCTTTCCGACCGCGAACTGGTAGTCATGCAAGCCGCCGGAATCAGCCCCTGGCAAAATTCCAAACCGGCCATGTTCATGGGCATAATCATGACTTTGTTTATTGTTTATGTTCAAAATTTTGGGATTCCCGCCGCCGAAAAAGCTTTCAACGAGTTAGAATGGCAAGTTAAAAACGATGTTTCTCACCTCATGTTCCGTGAAGGCGAGTTCACCGAGCTCCAGTCCGGTTTAACGGTTTTCATTTCCGAGCACCACAAAGACGGCTCCGTTGCCGGCATTTTGATTAATGACGAGCGCACTCCCAATGTCAAAATGACGGTTACCTCCGAGCAAGGCCGCATTGTCTATACCGACAAAGGCCCGCGGATTATTTTGGTCAATGGCAGCCGCCAAGAAATCAATATCTTAAAAAACCAGTTTACCTCTTTGGCTTTTGACCGCTATTCGGTAGATTTTGGCTTAAGCGGGAAACAAAAGGAAAAAGACACCAGCGCCCGCGAACGCACCTTTAGCGAACTCATGAACGCCGATAAAGACACCAGCTTAGATGACAAAGAAAAACGCAAATACATTGTTGAAGGCCATCGCCGTATTTTGGTACCGCTGTATAACTTGCTGTTTGCTCTTTTGGGCTGTACCGGACTTTTGGTTGGCAACTTCAACCGCCGCGGCCAAAGCCGAATTATTTCAATGAGCATTATCAGCATGGTTGTCTTGCAGGCTTTAGATTTAGCCTTCACCAATTTAGCCAACAAGGACTTAAAGCTTTTGCCGCTTTTGTATATCAACCTGTTTATACCCTTAGTTGTTTGTTTTTACCTGTTGCGTTTTTATCATCCCGGTATGTTCAAACGCCATCGCCGCACTCCCGAGGAGTTTGATAATGCGTAGACTACCGGTAGTTTTCTTATCTCTCATATCATTTTCAGATTTTGCGCAAGCGGCCACAGTCAAAGACGCCGGCAGTATCATTAACAAAGCCAATGATATCCCCTATACGGCCACTGTTGAACCCCAATTTAACGTAACCGGTTTCATGCCTTCCGCTCCTCAAAAAAAGTCTGAAGATGAGGAAGTAAACATTTATTTTAGCGCCGATGAAATGGAAAACAACGATGCCCAGCAAACCATCACTGCTCGAGGCAATGTCAACATCATGCGCGAAAACCTGACCTTGATTGCCGACAAAGTCATCTACAACCAAAAAGAAGATGTTGTTACTGCCATTGACAATGTAATTTTGGTAGAAAAAGACGGCAGTGTTGTTTTTTCGGACTATCTTGAGCTCACCGACCAAATGACCGCCGGCAACATGAAAAACATCAAAATCATCATGAAAGACAAAACCAGGATAGCCGCTGCAAAAGCCCGTAAAATGTCTAACGATAACAAAGTCATGGAAAAGGTGGTCTATTCTCCCTGTGATGTTTGCAAAGACAGCGACCCGCTCTGGCAGCTCAAAGCCCGTAAGGTCAAACATGACGCTGCGGCCAAAAACATCAACTATAACGATGCTTTTTTGGAGCTGAAAGGAATTCCGGTTTTCTACACTCCGTTTTTCTCGCATCCGGACCCCACTGTTAAAAGACGTTCCGGATTTTTGACCCCCAGCTTTGGCGGTAACAGTTATTTAGGCGCCGCCATCACGCCGCGTTATTTTTGGGCCATTTCCGATCATGAAGATTTGACCTACGCCCCCATGCTCACTTCTGACCATGGTGTAGTTCAAGATGTCCGCTACCGCAAATATTTTTATAAAGGAGATATCGATGCCAGCGGTACCTTTATGCAAGACAAGGACAAAGACAAAGACCGCGGCAGTTTATTTTTAACCGGACGCTATGAGCTTAATGACTATTGGGTTTCCGATCTTGACATTAACTATGCCTCCGACCGCACTTACTTAAAAGATATGTCCTTGCCCAAAGAAGACGATTCTTGGTTAAGCTCCAGCCTCAAATTTCAGGGTTTTGATAATCGTAATTATGCCAGTGTCGAAGGCTATTACTACCAATTTATCAGTAATGCCCTAAAAGAGGTTGATAAACCCTATGTAATCCCATATTTCAACTATGAAAATTATGGACAAGTCGGAGAGTATGGTGCTTATAACAAAACCACCATTAACTCCGCCATCATCCACCGCGATGAAGAAAACAGCTCGCAGCGCTTGTCGATGATAAATTCGTGGAACTTGCCCTACACCAGCCCTTATGGTGAAAAATACAAGTTAGTTGCCTCGGTTAAAACCGACTTATACAATGTTGACAACTACACCAATCCCGATGGCGAAAAGTTTGACGGCGGAGTAGCTCGTGTTTTCCCACAGTTGGGAGCCGAATGGCGTCTTCCGTTCATTCGCGCAACCGAAACCTCGCGCCAAATTTTAGAACCGACCGTTGTGGCTGTTTTGGCCCCCAATGGCGGCAATAAAGAAAACGAAATCCCCAATGACGACAGCCAAGATGTCGAACTTGATGACACCAATATCTTAGACTTAAACCGCTATGCCGGATACGACCGCAACGATACCGGTAGCCGCATTAGTTATGGTTTCAACTGGAGTGCTTATGGCAACCGCACCGGCAGAACCTCAGCCTTTTTGGGACAAAGTTACAATTTTTCCAAAAATGAAAGCTTTAGCGAAGCCGATATGCAAGAAGGCTACTTCAGCGATTATGTCGGCCGCATTAATGCCGCACCCAGCAAATATTTGGATTTAGACTATCGCTTCAAATTAGACAAAGATACTTTAGAGCTCAAATACAGCGAACTTTCCAGCTCGATTGGCCCCCAAATGCTGAACGCTTACATCTCTTATATTTATCTTAAAGGCGATGATAAAAACTATACCAGTAGATATCGCGAACGCCAAGAACTATATACTGTTCTGCGCTCCAAACTGACCCGCGATTGGTCCATCAGCATCTACAACCGACAAGACCTGACCAAGAACGGAGGCTCTTTGGAACATGGCGGCTCGCTGATTTACGAAGACGAATGTTTTGCACTGTTCTTAAACATCAGTCAAGACGATTCAACCGATCCGGATTATGAAGGAGGCTTTGACTTCACCGCCAACTTCATACTCAAAACTTTGGGTGCCGCCGGCTCAAAATAAACTAAAGGAGAATGACCATGAAATTGCGACTTTCTGTTTTAATCCTTTTAATCAGTGGAATTTTTAATTTTTATTCCACCTCAGCTCAGGCAGAATCATTAAAAATTGCGGCCGTGGTAAACGATGAAATCATCTCCACGCGCGATTTGCAAAATCGGGTCAATCTTTTTTTAATGACCACTCGCATTCCGCTCAACCCGCAGACTAAAAATATGATTTTTAGCCGCGTACTCAATAACGCCATTGAGGAAAAGCTCAAACTGCAAGCAGCCGCAAAAGAAGGCATTACCATATCACCGCAAGAACTATCGGAATCTGTACGTCAATTTGAAAAAAACAACCAAATTGCTACTGGCGAACTAAAGAAAATTCTGGCTCAAAACAAAGTTGATATGGACACTTTCGAAAGCCAAATGAAAGCCGATATGGCTTGGGTCAGACTGGTTCGTCGCAAGATGTATTCTGATGCTCAGGTCACTCAAAAAGAGTTGGAAAAAGCCATGGCCGACGCCAAGACTGATTTATCAACCCCCAAATATTTTGTATCTGAGATATACATTCGCAAAAAAGATGCCAAAGACCTGTCCGTTCTGGTCAATAACCTGCGCCAAGACCCTCGTTTTGAATTATATGCCATGCAATTTTCGCAAAGCCCGACTGCGGCCAACGGAGGTCGTCTCGGTTGGCTCAATAAGGGTAAACTACCCGAAGTCATCGAAAAGAAACTCGATAAAATGCATGAAGGTGAAATCTCCGACCCCATTTTGTATGGGGAAGGATATTACATTGTCCGTCTAGATAAAACTTTTGACCCCAAAGTTGACAAGCCGCAAATGCCCACTCAAAATGATATGAAAAAATTTTTGGAAAACCAAAAAATGGAAGAGTTCAGCAAAAAATACTTGCAGGATTTACACCAAAAAGCCGTCATTGAGCTGAGAAACTAGCATGATTGATTTAGCCTCCTACATCAACCAATTGCCAAGCCTGCGTGCAACTGTTGAAACCCATGGCCTTATGGCTAAAAAGGCTTTGGGTCAAAACTTTTTGCTCGATTCTAACATCACCGACAAGATAATTCGTCTTTCACTGGAAAAGCAAAATTTGACCGATTTTGCTCATGCCGATGTTTTTGAAATCGGCCCTGGGCCAGGCGGATTGACCAGAGCCATATTAAAAGCCAACCCTCAAAAACTCACCGTTGTAGAGATGGACGAGCGCTGTATTGCTATTATGGAAGAGATAAAATCATTGGTCGGTGAAAAACTTGAAATCATCAATAGCGATGCTCTAAAAATTGATTTTGGCAAGCTTGGTAATGCGCCACGACATATTATTAGCAATTTACCCTACAACATTTCAGTTCCGCTGTTAACCGGCTGGCTGATGGAGATAAACAATTTTAACAGCCTTACATTGATGTTTCAAAAAGAAGTTGCTGACCGCATTACCGCCACTCCCGGCAACAAAAACTATGGCCGCATTTCGGTTTTGGCGCAGTTGCTTTGCAAGATTGAACGTCTTTTTGACTTAAATCCCAATTGTTTTGTTCCGGCCCCAAAAATTTGGTCGAGTGTTTTGCTGTTTCAGCCACTTGGCAACGATATCAGTAAAGAGAATATCAAAAAACTTGAGCAGCTTACTGCGCTTGCTTTCGGACAAAGACGCAAGATGATTCGCCAAAGCTTAAAAAGCTTACCAGGGATTGAAGCTGCATTGGAAAAATTAGAAATTCCCAACAGCTGGCGCGCCGAACAATTGAGCCCTCAACAATTTTTAAGCTTAGCAAGAACTCTTTAGATTTTAGAAAAATCTTTTAAGTTTGCCAACGGGTGCTTACTCCGCACCTCGTTCATCAGTTTTTCAGATGTGATGTGAGTATAAATTTCGGTAGTAGTGATATCGGCATGCCCAAGAGTTTTCTGCACTGCGCGCAAATCCGCCCCATGGTTGAGCAGATAAGTGGCAAAAGAGTGCCGCAAAACGTGAGGCGAAACTCTTGCCGGCTCAATTCCGGCTTGCACGGCCAAATTTTTCACTTCCTTAAAAAACGCATCACGGGTCAAATGCCCGGACTTTGATTGTGAGGGGAACATCCAAATTGAGCGCCGCCCCCCTTTTAAGAATAAATCGCGATAATCATAATAATCACTCACCGCATTAAGCGCCTTATCGGCCACCGGAATAATCCGCTCCTTACTCCCCTTGCCTCGTACCAAAATTTGTTTTTTCTCAAAGCTGATACAGTTTTCGGGCAAACCAACCAGTTCGGAAACGCGAAGCCCGCAGGCATACATCAAAATCAGCATTACCCCGATACGCCTGATTGCCGGTTTGGAACTGCTTTCGGCAATTTCAATCATCTTACGCACTTCTGCATCGCTTAAAAATTTGGGCAAAGACTTTTCCCGTTTGGGCGGCATGAGATAAATGGCTAAATTATCCTTAACCACTTTTTCGGTATAGAGAAATTTAAAAAACTCCCGCAAAGAAGAAATTTTACGGCAAATACTTCTGGGGGCATAAGCCTGTCTGGAAAGTTCTTGAACATAAGCCGACAAATCGGCCTTGGTAATTTTTCCAACCTCTTGTTGTGAGCAAAGCTCAAAAAACAGCTCCATATCGCGCCGATAAGCCTCCAGCGTATTAGCTGCAGCGCCTTTTTCGGCCGACATCATCTGCAAAAATTGTTCAATCAGCGTCTCATTCATTGCTGAAATTATTTTCTAACGGCTGCTCGACATGTTCCACATTAACCGAAACATCTTTGGTCAAGACATATCCCAAAGCCGCAATAATCAAAACCGCCGCCACATAAAAGATTGTTTTTGATTTTTTCTGTCGCATATTATATCCTTTTGTTAACAATATATTGATTAGTTTGTAGTAAACTGTATCACAAAATAATTGAAAGAAACATTAAAAAAATGAATCTAAACAAAATTGATAAAATAATTTTACTTGTCGGCTTGATGGGTAGCGGCAAAACCAGCGTCGGCAAAAGATTGGCTAAAAAACTTAATTTGCCCTTTGTTGACGGCGACCAAGAAGTTGAAAAAGCCGCCGGATTATCATTGGTAGACGTGTTAAAATGCTTTGGCGAAAAAGAGTTTCGCGCCGGCGAAGAACGAGTCATGAAAAGATTATTGCAAGGCTCACCCTGCGTGTTAGCCTCCGGTGGTGGTTCTTTTGTAGCCGAGCAAACTCGAGCTCTGGCCAAACAACATGCTATCACCATTTGGCTCAAAGCCGATATTGATATTTTATACCATCGCACCGCCGGCCGCAAACATCGTCCGTTTCTAATCGGATGCGATAATCATCTCAAGGATAAGCTCGAAAAATACATTCACGACGAATATCCCTATTATCAAGAAGCCGACATAGTTGTTGAAACCCGTGAAGAACAGGTCGACACCACGGTTGAAAGGGTTGTTGAGGCTTTAAACAAATTCAAACCACAAGGATAACGCTCATGATATTAGCCATTATCACCATTATTGTTATGTTAGTTTTATCCGCCTTTTTTTCCGGCACCGAAACCGCCATGACCGGAGCTTCTCCCGCGATTATGCATGATTTGGAAAAAAACCATCACAATCCTCGTGCCAAAACCATCAACCGCTTATTTGAGCACAAAGACCGCCTAATTATCACTACCCTGCTCGGTTCAAATTTGAGCAACACTTTGGCCACCGCTTTATCCACCAGTGTCTTGATTAATTTGTTTGGCACCGAAGGTGTTGCTTATGCCACCGTTATCATGACCATTTTGGTTTTGATATATACGGATATGCTGCCGAAATCCTATTCGGTTCGCCATGCCGACAGCGTTGCCCTAGCCATGTCTCCGTTGATTAGTTTCTTTGTCAAGATGTTCTTTCCTCTGACTTATGTATTACAAAAAATCGTCAACACCACATTTCGAATTTTTGGCCTCAACAAGCCTGAAAACCGTGACAAAGCCACCAGCTTAGCCGAGATTCGCGGCGCAATTTATATGCACCCGGATTCGGAAGGTTGCGAAGAAAAAGAAATGCTCAAAGCCGTGCTCGATTTATCGGAAGTAACGGTTTATGATGTCATGAACCACCGCCGCAACCTGTTTTCGGTTGATGTTAATATGCCAATCAAAAAAATCATCAACAAAGTCAAAGACAGTCCCTTTTCGCGAATTCCGGTATATGAGGACCGCCCTGAAAATATTATTGGTGTTATTCGGGTCAAAGCCTTGCTCCGCGAGGCAATAGACTGCGGCAAAGACTATTCCAAACTAGACATTCGCAAAATCATGTATGATCCTTGGTTTATCCCCGATAACACCACCTTGCTCCAACAGTTGCAAATGTTTCGGGCTCGCCGCGAACATTTTGCGGTTGTTGTCGATGAATATGGCGATTTGCAAGGCATTGTAACCTTAGAAGACATTTTGGAAGAAATTGTCGGCGACATTAACGATGAATGCGACATTATGTCCTTAGACATCACCGGCATTAGAAAATCTGGTCCCAACAGCTACATTGTTGACGGGCAAGTTCCGTTAAGAGATTTGAACCGTCGCTTTGGCTGGAATTTTAACGATGAAAATGCCGTCACCATTGCCGGATACCTGATTGATGCGGCGCGCAACATTCCCGAAGCCGGCCAAAAATTTGAGTTTGACGATTTTCGTTTTGAGGTTATCAAACGCCACAAAAACCAAATCTGCCAAATCAAAATTACTCCGCTATCATCAGAAGATTGCTCAAACCCGCATCTTTAAAAGGCCGCAAAACAGCTTACATTAACCGCTATGATGAGGTTGTGATATTCTGTTTTTTAAGGACAAGCCGTGATTTGGATATTAAACGGACTGTTATACGGTTTTTTTACCGCACTTTATACTCTTGCCAACCAAAAATACCAAATGAACGGTTATCTGTTGGGAATCTGGCGTGGCTTTGGCATAGCGGCAATTTTTTTCCCATTCACATTTTTGTTTCCGCTTCCGCAAAATTTGTATTATTGGGGATTACTAATCTTACAAGGCTGGCTGATTGGCTTTTATGATTCGCACCTCTTTTTTGCCTCTGCCCGCTATGGTGCCGGACCAACCTCACGGGTCATGGCCGTAACCGTCTTAATCACCACCATCATCTGGTGGCTGATGACCCCGCACGAATTTTTGGAAATCTTACAAAACGGAACAGTGTTCATGACCTTGATTTTAATCATTTTAGGTTTTACGGTCAGCTATTGGCTAATGCTTAAAGATAGCATCACCAAGGAAATCACGCTCTATATGGCACCGGTAATTTTGGCCCTAGCTTTTATGAGTGTAATCACAAAAGACATTGCCATTCATAGCAGTAGCTCTTGGTCGGGTATTATTTATTATTTGACCGTATCTACTTTTGTCAGCGGTGTTTATAATTCATATTTGTTTGTAAAAAAAGAAAAATTAGATATGAAGGGATATGTGAGGCAAGTATTTTTCGCCCCCACCCGCGCCGCCGGATTATATATCGTCGGATTTAGTGCCGCATTGATTATGGCCAAAACCATCGCCTTAAGAGTTGCCCCCAACCCCGGATATGTAACGGCTTTGCTTTTAACCTCACCTTTTTTTGTGCTGATAATGAACAAATATAATCGGATTCCCGATGATTTTTCACTCCGAGCCGGATTGTTTAATGTACTGTTTTTAATTGCCTTGCTGGTGCTGGTCAACGGCAATTACGGAATTATTGACTAACCAGCTGTTCAATTAGGAAATTAAGTACCGGAAAACCTTTTTTGGTAGCTTTAAGATGAGTGGGAGTGTTGATTAACCAATCACCTTCTATAAGGTCGGCTAGTTTTTGTTGGTTAACAACTTCTTCAAGATCCAATCCGCAGGTAGAAAAGAATAAGGATTTATCAATACCTTGCACTAAACGCAACCCCATTAACAATAGCTCCTCGGCTCTTTCGGCGGAACTGATTTCTTCCAGCTGACAACGATAAGTCGTGGCATAAAAAACCGGAAGATTAGATGATTTTTGAGCGTACATATTAGTACGTGAGTTTCCTGCACCGGAATTTTGCTTTAGGTTCTCCTCTTTTGGTTCCGGACACGGTTTAACGGTTTTTAACGTGGAAGATAAAGTGAAATCACGGAGCGCAGAAACTTGAGCGTACATATTAGTACGTGAGTTTCGAGCACCGGAATTTTGCTTTAGGTTCTCCTCTTCTGGTTCCGGGCACGGTTTAACGGTTTTTAACGTGGAAGATAAAGTGAAATCACGGAGCGCAGAAACTTGAGCGTACATATTAGTACG
>CALXUQ010000002.1 GCA_944391725.1 uncultured Alphaproteobacteria bacterium
ATGCCTTTAGTTTAGCTCGCCGTTCCGACACGCAAGGTGTTGCAACACCTTGCGTGTCTAACAGTTTATATGCTTTTTACTGTCTTTTTGCAATATACAAGCTTTTAGCGTATGTCCAAAGCTTCGGCTCAAAGGCTAAAAGAATCATTGTGAGCAATATGATTTACGAACTCTCCGACCGCCTCAAGACAGGCGGTTTAATTTTGTGTAAAAGACGGAGCAGACGTAAATATGAGTAAAATCTCGCTAACTGCCTCGATGAGGAGCAATCTACTTAGTTTGCAGAATATCTCCAAACAGCAAGATCAAACGCAATTGCGACTTTCAACCGGATTGAAGGTTAACTCGGCGATAGATAACCCGAGCTCATATTATGCGGCACAATCATTAAGTAATCGGGCTGGAGATTTGCGCAGTTTGTTAGACTCCATGGGACAAGGTATCCAGACCATTAAGGCGGCGAATGAGGGAATAGAAACGGCAGGAGAGTTGTTGGAGCAAATGGCGGCGGTATCGGAGCAAGCGAGCACGGGAGGATTGAGCAAAGTTCCGGAAAAAGAATATTTTGCCAATAAGGTCGGTTTCAACGGGGCGGTAGTGAGTACATCGGACGAGCTGCGCGCGGCGATAGATGCCGGAAAAGAAACGATTTGTGTTTATGGCAAAATTGATTTGGGTGATATTTCGACGTCTGGAGGATTAACCTTAAAAGAAAACCAAAAACTGGTGGGAGTGGAATATTTTGGTAACTATTCCGACGGAGAGGGATTTTCCGGTATCTCGGCTACGGCTACAGTTGCTAAACATCTAATCAATATCAATAAAGATAATTGTCTGGTTAGTGATTTAAGTATTAATTATGAGAATATGGCAGAGACCGGAAGCATATATGCTCTTTATGTAAATGGAGCGGATGTTACGGCAGAGTTACAGAATCTGGAGATTAAAGCTGAATTTAATGATAGTAATACAGATGGGAAAGCGGCAATATTAGTAAGTATTGGTGCAAACGCAAATATACAAAGAAATATTGATATAGAAATTAGTGGTCGTATTGGGTGGGGTGTCCAGTTATTGAATGGTGCAAAGGCGGATATTTGGGCAGGTGCTCAGGTTAATATTCAAACTTCTGGGCAGAGTGGACATGGAATTTATATTAATAATAATTCAAAACTTGATATTCAATTGGGCGCAAATGTTAATATCCAAACCTTGGGGCAATTTGGATATGGTATTATAGCTACGGTTAGTTCGACAAGTAACATATCTGGAAATGTGCAAATTATAACATCAGGAACTAATGCACATGGAATTATGAATGCCAGTGTAAGTGGAAGTCAGGTAAATATTTTATCAACCGCGCAAATGTATTTCAATACCGGAACTTCGGAGGCTTTTTATAGTAGTAAAGATAATGGGACTGATGGACCGAATGTGATTAATTTCGCCAAGGGGGCAAAGATTGGGTTTGAAAAAGACGGAGCCAAGTCTTGGTATCAGGTGAATGATGATTATAAGGACGAAACCGACACTACTGGTAACCATAACATTACGGCAGATAATTTTGCCACTACGATTAAAACGGCGGGGGTGAGTGCGGCCTGGCAGACACCAACGGACATCATCGCGCAAGAGCAAGCCGAATTAGCCCAAAAGGCGGCTGAAGAACAAGCTAGATTAGCCGACTATCAAAACCAATATAACAACATCTTATCCCAATATGATATGCTGATTAAAGACAGTTCGTATAAGGGAATTAATCTACTTGAGACCGGACACATCAGAATCAACTTTAATGAGGATAAGAGCTCGAATGTGTTGGTAGAAGGAGTTGATGTTACTTCCGAAAATTTGGGATTGCAGAGTGCCGAATGGTTGACCCAAGACGAGGTGCAAGTTAGCCTAGAGCAAATTACTAATGCTAAAAACGCATTGCGCAGTGCGGCCTCGCAACTCGGGAACTATTACTCGATTATCACCACGAGAGAAGATTTTACTAATAATCTTATTAACGTACTTGAAGAAGGGGCAGATAAGCTCACGCTTGCTGACATGAACGAAGAAACAGCTAATATGCTGGCACTGCAAACTCGTCAGAGCTTAGCCGTCAACTCCTTATCTCTGGCCTCACAAGCTTCGCAGGCAATTTTGAAGTTGTTTTAGTCATATTGTCACCCCTCGACTACGATAGGGTCGTCACCACCCATAAATGTCACCCCTCGACTACGATAGTAGTCGTCATGGGGTCTTCGAGTTAGTCTTACTATTGGGAAAGCATAAAAAATTTGAAGATCCCTGGACGATTGCTTCGCAATCGAGGGATGACACTATTGGTTTGACGTTTTTCTGCGAAAAACGAGGGATGACTTTAAATAATGCTAATGCAATTGAGGGATGACGCTATAATAATATGCAATTGAAGACAATAAAAAATAAAACTCCGGTAGATTGAGCTGCCGGAGTTTTACTATACTTATCTATCCAAATTTAAGCGACGGATGACAGCTCTTCCAATTCCTTTTCGATATTAATTCTTGGGAACAAGGGAGCGCCTTCGCCAACCGTGGCATTGGCTTTCAAACCGCCGAATTTGTAAATGCTATTCCAAGTGGTCTCGCTTTCACTGGCGCCGATACGTTTCCAGACTTCCGGCATGGTTTGCGGCATGAAGGGAGCCAGCATAATGCTACTGATACGAATGCTCTCCAACAAATTGTAGAGTACTGTAGCCAAGCGGGTCTTTTTGCTCTCGTCTTTAGCCAAGGCCCAAGGGGTGGTTTCGTCAATGTATTTGTTGGCACGCGAAATCAGTTCAAAAATCTCGGCTAAGGCATCGCTAAAGTGGAGAGTATCCATTTTTTGCTCAACACTTTCGGGAATTGATTGCGCCAGATTAATTAACTCTTGGTCAAGAGCGTCATTTTCGCGTTCGGTCGGCAGTGTGCCATTGAAATATTTCTTAACCATAGAGGTACTGCGAGAAACCAAATTGCCAAGATTGTTGGCTAAATCGGTATTTATACGTTGCAAAAATTGCTCGGCAACAAAAGTGCTATCGCCGTTAAAGGGCATTTCTCTCATGATTTCAAAACGCAGGGCATCTACACCATAGCGCTCGCCCAAGACAAACGGATCAACCACGTTGCCCAAGGATTTACTCATTTTCTTATCGCCAAACGTAATCCAGCCGTGGCCGTAAATCTTTTTAGGCAAGGGCAGGTCTAATGCCATGAGAATCGCCGGCCAAATCAAAGCATGGAAACGGACAATTTCTTTAGCCATGACGTGAACATCTGCCGGCCAATATTTTTCAAAATCGTGATAGGTATCGTTTTTGTATCCCAATGCGGAAATATAGTTAGAAAGAGCGTCAATCCAGACATAAACCACGTGTTTGTCATCAAAGGTGACCGGAACGCCCCATTTGAAACTGGTGCGGGAGACACACAAATCCTCTAAGCCGGCTTTAATAAAGTTGTTGACCATTTCGTTAACGCGGGTGCGGGGTTCCAAAAAGCTGCTGTTTTCCAATAAATTTTGCAACTTGTCGGAAAAGGCCGAGAGTTTGAAAAAGTATGCTTCTTCTTTGGCTTCTACCACTTCGCGGCCGCAGTCAGGGCATTTGCCGTCGATGAGCTGAGAATCGGTCCAGAAACTTTCGCAGGGTTTGCAATATTTGCCGCTGTATTCGCCTTTGTAAATGTAACCCTTGTCATACAGAGTTTTGAAAACATCTTGCACGGTTTTAATATGGTAGTCGTCGGTCGTGCGAACAAAGCGGTCGTAAGAAATGTTGATGTAGCTCCAGAGTTTTTTGAACTCGGCGACGACTTTGTCGGTATATTCTTTAGGAGTGAGGCCGGCGGATTTGGCTTTGTCTTCAATTTTTTGGCCGTGCTCGTCGGTTCCGGTCAGAAACATAACATCAAAACCGCGGGCACGTTTGTAGCGAGCCATGGCATCGCAGGCAACAGTAGTATAGCAGTGTCCGATATGCGGAGAACCGGAGGGATAATAAATCGGGGTTGTGATATAAAATTTTTCTGACATGATTTTTCTCTTTTAATTAATTAGCTAACAATTTGCCTTTATTTTTATTATTTTTATTTGGCTTTGGCAAGAAAAAAAGAAGAAAGATTTTTTGCTTGCATTTAATTTTTTTAGGTTAAATCACTATTGTTACCTATTGGGTGGGTGACGGCAAATAAGGTATGACCAAATAAAACGAGCTGTTTTTATCTATGGCAGTTTTGAACGCCCACCCATCTTGGATATAAATTTTAGTATAATGTATTGAAATAAATTAAATATTTGTAGAATTATAAGCAAAATATAGCAATATTAAATATAAAAATAAAAAAAATGAAAAAAGTTCTTGATTATTTATTTTTGTGAGTGTATAAAAGCCGATGTAAACGCGATGGGCGCTTAGCTCAGCTGGAAGAGCATCTCGTTTACACCGAGAGGGTCGGGAGTTCGAACCTCTCAGCGCCCACCAAAAAGTCCACCTCAAATGGTGGATTTTTTTTGTGCTTGGATTTGGCGAGATGAGGGGTTCGAACTCCCGAGGAAGGGAGTTTGACAACAAACTTCGCTTTAGTGAAGTGCAGTTGGAAGGAAGACGTAGTCGACGATCCGAGCAAAGCGAGGACGCGCAGTGCATAGCGCGTGCGCACGACAAGCGAAAGGCGGACGAGAGTACGCCGGTGAGCCTTGGCTCATGAGCGTCAGTGCAACTCAAGCAGCGCGCAGAGTACACTCTCAGCGCCCACCAAAAAGTCCACCTCAAAGGGTGGATTTTTTTTGTGCTTGGATTTGGCGAGATGAGAGGTTTGAACTCCCAAGAGGTCGTAGGATTTATTGTGAAAGTTTGGAGTAAATGGGAAAATTCGAAGATCCCTGGATGTTTTTCTGCGAAAAACGAGGGATGACTTTAAATAATGCTGGTGCAATCGAGAGATGGCCAGCACAGCTGGTGCGCGGCACGACAAGTTAAAGGTTGAGAGTTTGTGACCAAGAGCAGAAATGCTACCGATGTGTCGATTGCTTAAATTAATTCGAAGATCCCAGGATGTTTTTCTGCGAAAAACGAAGGATGACTTTAAATAATGCTGGCGCAATCGAGGGGTGACCCCTTGATATCAAAAAAAACTCCTCAGTTTGAGGAGTTTTTTGTATCTTGGCTCTAATCTAAATTATTTAGATTTTTTAGCGCTGGCTTTAGCAGCAGATTTAGTAGCTACTTTAGCATTGGCTTTAGCAGAAGTTTTCTTCGGAGCAGCAATCTTGCTGGCAGAAGTTTTGCTGGTGCTCTTCTTTGCAGAAGAAGTGTTTTTCAACATCGAAGATGCAGTTTTCAGCAGAGAAGAATTTTTATTGGCAGAAGTCAATTGTTGAATTGCCAAGTTCCAATCTTGCAAGCTGGTGCCAGACGGGCAACCATTGTTTTGCCAAATGTAGTAAGCAGCTTCTCTGATTGCATTTTCGTTCAAGTTTTTCATTTTAATTCTCCAAAGTAATAGTTTAAGTTCTGAAATCATTTTCTAAACTAAATCAAAAGTGTTAAAAAATCTTTACCAAAATAAAAAATTTTTGTGAATTTTCAAAGATATAGATGGATAAAAATTGCGATAATCGCAGAAATGGACAAACTAATTGCCCTTGACATTATTTTTTTCCTGAAATACTTCTATATTATTAATTATAAGGAATCTTCTATGACTAAAGAACTTTTGGCTCCGGCCGGCGATATCGAGGCCGGTTATGCGGCTCTTTACTATGGTGCCGATGCTGTTTATCTTGGATTGCAGCAGTTTTCGGCACGTGCCACCGCAACAAATTTTGATGAGGCGAATCTGGCAGAGTTTGTGGCTTATGCTCATTCGCTTAAGCGGAAAGTATATGTGGCGCTCAACACCCTTATTCAGGAATCGGAACTGCAAGATTTAATTAAGAATCTGGAGATTTGTGTTCGTACTCATGTTGATGCGTTGATTGTGCAAGATTTGGGTGTGATCAGAATCGTGAAAGCCAATTATCCCGAACTGGAACTTCATGCCAGCACGCAAATGGCAGTACATAATAAAGAAGGGGCTTTAGCTTTGCAAAAAGCCGGATTTAGTCGTGTGGTGTTAGCTCGTGAGCTTACGCTTTCCGAAATTAGGGAAATTGCCGCTATCCCGGGGTTGGAAACCGAGGCCTTTATTCATGGGGCTTTGTGTTACTCATATAGCGGGTTATGCCTGTTTTCATCACTTGAATATGGCAGAAGTGCCAATCGGGGCAAGTGTTTATATCCGTGTCGGGCGGAGTTTGGCGGTGAAGACGGCAACAAACACTATTTCTCAATGAAAGATATGGCGCTGGAAGAAAATATTTTAAAAATGCCGGTGACTTCTCTCAAAATTGAAGGACGTAAAAAAACGGCTCTTTATGTGGCAGCAGTAACCGACTATTATCGCAATATTTTAGACGGGAAGGGGGCTATTCCAGCAAAAGCCGATAATATTAAGCAGATTTTTGCGCGGCCGTGGTGCGATTTTCATTTTAAGGGGCGCAACAAAAATATTATTGACCGCGAATTTGTGGGACATCGTGGGCTTTTGACCGGAAGAATCGAACAAATTGCTAAAAACAAGATTATTTTCAAAACCAAATTTCCAATTGCACGTCATGACGGTATTCAGATTGATGTGGACGGACAAGAAAAGCCGTTCGGATTTTCCGTTCAGGAAATGCGCATTAATGGTAAAAATGGTTTTGAGGCTAAAGCCGGTGATGTGGTTGAAGTGCTTATGCCGCCCCAAGCTCCTTTTTTAAGAAAAGGGCAAAATATTTATTTGGCCTCATCCAGCCGTGTGAAGGGTGCATATGACTATACTAAGCCCAAGCCCGGAGCATTCAAACCACGGCGCAAGGTTGCAGTTGTTGCCGGGGTGGACGAATCTGAGGTATGGGCGCAAGCGGAAGGTCAGAGAGTTTCGTTAAGCGGAAGTTTTACCACCGCAGATAATCCGCTCAAGACCAAAGAGGCTTTTGAAAAAGCTTTTGCCAAAGGTGGAGATGTCGGAGTTGAACTTATCGACCTTACTTTGGAAAATCCGCAAAATTTGTTTGTGCCGGTTTCAATGCTCAATGAACTGCGCCGCCAATTATATGCAAGTTTGCCAGCAGTGCTCTCAACTCCTCGTGAGTTGCCAGAGGTTACAGCTTGCCGCCGCTCCAGTGCTCCGCAATGGATAGTCAGAACTGACCAAAAAGAAGTTTTGCAAGGTATTAATTGTGATGAGGTGGCGGAAATTGCCTTTATGTTATCATCAGAATCTACTCCTGATGATTGGAAGCATATTCCTAAAAACAAATTACGTTTTGCTTTGCCGACGGTGGCACGAAACCCTAAACTTTGGGCAGAAATTACCGACAAGCTTTTAGCACAAGGTTATCGCAAGTGGGAAATCGGGAACTATTGGGGATTGGAATTTTTGCCGCATCAGGGAATTGATTTAAGTTTTGATGCCTCATTATATATGCTAAACTCGCAAGCAATTATGCAGGTCAAAGAAATGGGGGCATCAAGAGTATGCTTATCTATAGAAGACAATTTGGAAAACTGGCAAAAATTATCCGCAGTTTCGCCGCTGCCGATAGTCTTTAGCGTATATCAAGATGCGCCGTTATTTACGAGTGCGGCGTGTATCCGTTCAAATCCTTGCAAGATTTGTCCGCGTGGTACCAAGTGGCTGAAACTTACTCGCGATGGGCAAGAGTATGATGTATTGTCTAAAGACTGTCAGACAATGTTATTTGCCCGCGAACCATTGTGTTTCGGAGCTCAGATTTCCGAAGTGGCGGCGGATTTTTATCGGGCGGATTTTCTGTATAAGCCCTATCAAGCTCAGCAAGTGCGTGAGATTATGTCGGTGCTGAAAAGTGGAAAAGATGTTCCTAACTGTCGTAAAGGCAACTTAAAACGGCGTTTATAAGCTCTAATTTATTTATACTTGCTATCTTTTTATTTGCAGAGAGGAGATTATATCTTTTTAGCAGATAAAAGGAGTATAAGATGATAGAATTTACAAGCAAGAGCAAATATGTTATCGCGGCATTGTGGGATTTTTTGACCAGTAAGACCGGAGCGTTTATTATTGGTGTTTCGGCGATTGCGGTTGGTTGGTATCAATTTTATATCAGTCGGCCGATTTTGAAATATGATACCGAAACATTGAATTTTATTTCTTCCCAAAACGAAAATGATTATAAAGTTCAGGTCAAGGGCAAAGAATATAAAGACTTATATCAAACGCGGGTCTACTTATATAATGTCGGGGCAAGTGCGCTCTCGGGCTCCGATGTATCTAAGCCCGGACATGACCCCATCCGCTTGGTGGTGCCCAAAGAGGCCGGAATGGTGCATTATACTCTTGATAACACGGCAACAACCGATGCTATTACCGCCAAAATTAATCCGGTTAATGATGAACTGGTGTTGGATTTTGATTATCTGAACCCCGATTATCAGATTGCGGTTTCGGTCTTGCACGAGAACCCAAGCGATGATATTAAGATTACCGGTTCGGCGCTTAATGTGAACGAAATTACTCGTGAATGGAATGACAAGGATCTCAAATTTTGGGGATTGTGGGGGCTGGGACTGCTATACTTTATTTTGGTCGCGGTTTATATCTTTCATCATCGGGACAGAAAGTTTTTTCACTGGTTGGAAAATATGAAAAAGTAAAAAAAAAGGAAGCGTTTAGGCTTCCTTTTTGGCCTTCTTAATCAACTCATCAACAAAGGGCGGAAAAGTTTCGCCGGCTTTGCCATATATATGCTTATCAAACAAAAAATTATTGGCGGTGGTTTCTAAGGTGAACTCAATGGTATCGGCTCCGTAATATTTGGCGGTTTGTACAAAGCCTGCGGCCGGATAAACCACTCCCGAAGTGCCAATTGAGATAAACAAGTCGCAGCGGCGCAAAAGCTCCTCAACCTTATCCATGCACAGTAAATTCTCACCAAAGAAAACAATGTTGGGTTTCATCATGCCCATAATATGACAGTGCGGGCAGGTGGTTTCGGTATCAACATCTCCCCAGGTTTCCATAACTTGTCCGCAGTTTAAGCATACCGCCTGATTGATTTGCCCATGGATGTGGTATACATTCTGATTACCGGCTTTTTCGTGCAAGGTATCGACATTTTGGGTGGCGATGCTGACTTGTCCAGGATATTCTTGTTGCAACTTGGTGATGGCTAAATGCGCCGCATTGGGTTTGGCTTTGGCAACCTCAATTTTGAGCTCATTATAAAAATCGTGCACTAAGGCCGGATTGCACTCAAAACCTTCGATGGAGGCAACATCTTCAACACGGTGATTGTTCCACAGACCGTTAGAACTGCGAAAGGTGGAAAGTCCGGATTCTGCAGAAATTCCGGCTCCGGTCAAAATTAAAATGTTTTTGTATGTAGAATTCATGGTGATTATCTTTACCTTTGATTAATAAATTTGTCGCTATACTGATATAAGATATATAAGGTTAAAGGATAATAAACAAGGATAAAAATAGTGACAGTCAGGTTAGTGCAGGCAGGGTTGCGTTATAAGCCGGAAGTGTTGGAAATGTTGTCGCAAATTCCGAAGGAGGATTCGGCTTTTTTGCGCGGATACGGTAGAATTTCAAAAGTAACCATTGTGGGTTTTTTGCAGCGTTTGTATAATTCGGCATTGGGATTATATTTAGAAGAAGGTATGGTGCCGACCACGACTTATTGGGTATATGATGGAACAAAGTTAATCGGTATTGGGCGTTTGCGTCATAAGCTTAATGAGGCATTAGAGAAAAAAGGCGGAAATTGCGGGTATTATGTGCGGCCGGAGTATCGCGGCAAGGGCTATGCCAGTGAAATCTTGGAGGCATTAAAAGAGGAAGCTAAGCGACGCGGTATGAAAAAGATTTTGTTGACGGCTAAATATGATAATTTTGCCTCAATTGAAGTGATTATGAAAAACGGTGGTGTGGAAGATGAACCAAACGGCGATATCTTGCGTTTTTGGATTGATTTGAACGAAACTGAGAAGGGGCCAAAAGATGATTTGGACTAGTTGGTTTGAACCCAAGGCTTTTAACCAAGGATATTTGCCGGAAGTTGATGGGCATAAAGTTTTTTTTCAGGAATTCGGTAATCCGAACGGGCGTCCGGTGCTTGTATTTCATGGCGGACCGGGCGGAAGTTTTAAGCCTAAGCACGCTCAAGATTTTGATCTCAAAAAATATCGGGTGATTGGTTTTGATCAGCGCGGTAGCGGAAAATCTTTGCCGATGGGCCAGTGGAACAATAATACTTCTACCGACATTATTAACGATGCGGCAAGATTGCTCAAATATCTGAAAATTTTTGATAAGCTGATTGTTAAAGGTCCATCTTGGGGGGCGGCTTTGGCTCTCAAATTTGCCGAAACTTTTCCCAAGCAAGTTAAAGCTTTGATACTTAACAGCGTATTTTTGGCCGACAAAGATGCCGAAAAATGGGAAGAAGAAGACGCGGCATATTTTTATCCCGATGTGTTGGATAAAATTAAGGAAGGGGTTTCCGAATGGGAAAATATTCCCTCATTTTATGCGCAGATGATTTGTTCGGGCGAACGAGAAAAACAGCAATATGCCATTAGTCGGTATGGAATGTATGAACGGTTGCGCTCGGCACTTAATCCGCAATTTGAGCTCCAAGAGGTGACGGAAGAAAGTTTGGCGCAGAACCGTATCTTTATTATGTATGCGGCCAAAAAGTTCTACCTCAAGGAAAACGAAATTTTTAAGAATATCAAAAAAATTGCGAAGCTGCCGACTTTAATCGTGCATAATCGGTTGGATTTTGTGTGCCCGCTTAAAGGGGCTTATCGTTTACACAAAGCAATGCCAAACTCTAAATTGGTGATTGTGCCGGATATGGGACATGGCAGCAAAATGTTGTTTAAGGTTTTGCGCCAAGAAACTAAAGTTTTTTTGAAACAATATGATTTTTAAGAGGGTAAAATGAGCTTGTTAGATAAGGCATTAGTAGGTGATGTTTTAGATGAGGCTTTGTCCTCGGGTGGCGATTTTGCCGAAGTGTTTGTCGAAAATAAGAAAAGCGAAAACGTTTCAATGTCGGAGCGGCAGGTTAAAAACATTGTTTCTGAAAAGCAGTTTGGAGTTGGAGTGCGAGTTTTTAGCGGCGAGTTCCAGACTTATGCTTACACTAATGTTTTGACCCGCGATAATCTGCTCAGAACGGCACGAAAAGCGGCGCAGGCGATTAAACAAAAAAGTGCTCACAATATCATCAATCTTAATAATCCGTTGGAAGTTCATAATCAAAATTCGGTTTTGGTGCATCCGCTTGCAGTAGCGAAAAAACAAAAAATTGAGCTCTTATCGGAGCTGTCTAATTTGGTTTATGCTCACAGCAATTTAATATGCAAAGCGGCCGGGTGGATTCAAGCGGAAGACCGGCAGATTTTGGTGGCTAATTCGGAAAGTATTTGGGCGGAAGACAGCCAAATTCGTTCACGGTTCCGTTTGATGGCAACGGCTTTGCGTGAAGATATTAAAGAGGAGGCCAGTCTTGGTTTTGCTAAAATGTGTGGGTATGAACTACTAGATGAGTTTCCCGACGGAAAGGCCGCTTTTGCAAGCGAGTTGGCGGAAAAAGCCATTGCGAGAACTTATGCAAAAAATGCTCCCAGCGGAAAAATACCGGTGATTATTGCCAATGGTTTTGGGGGCACAATTTTTCATGAGGCTTGCGGACATAGCTTGGAGGCGATTGCCATTTCACGCGGGATGTCGGAATTTTGCGGCAAAATCGGTCAGCAAGTGGCAAGTGAGTTGGTGAGTGCTTATGATGATGGGCTTAAACCCGGTCTTTGGGGCTCGGTTAATATTGATGATGAAGGTACGCCGGTTCAAACACGTCTACTAATTGAAAACGGAGTGCTCAAAAATTATTTGGTTGATAAGTTCTATGGTCGAAAAATCGGTATGTCTTCTAACGCGGCGGCAAGGCGCGAAGACTATACCTATATGCCGGTGCCAAGAATGAGCAATACTTTTATTGCGCCAGGAAAATCGACGCCGGAAGAAATTGTTGCCAACACCAAATACGGACTTTATGCCAAAGAAATCAGCGGAGGGTCGGTGAACACCACAACCGGCGAATTTAACTTTGCGGTTAGTGAGGCTTATATCGTCAGAGACGGTAAAATTGCCGAGCAAGTCAAAGGGGCGCGCCTTATTGGTAAAGGTATAGATATTTTGAAGAGAATTGATATGGTGGGTAATGATTTGAAACTCCAAGAAGGCACTTGCGGTGCAAGTTCGGGACATATTCCGGTAACAGTGGGACAACCGACTATCAGAGTGAGCGAAATTACGGTAGGAGGACAGGGATAATGGAAGCAAAAGCTTTTGTTGAGGCCTTATATGCAGCGGCAGAAAATTCCGGAGTAGGGGAATTCCAAATCTATTGCGGTTATAACGCGGAGGCTGGTTTGTCGTTGTTTGAAGGCAAAATTGAAAAAGCTGAAAACAGCGAAACGCAGACTTTGGTTTTTAAGGTCAAGAAAGACGGCAAAATAGGTCAATATGTTATCAAATCTCCATTTGAGGAAAAAGATATCCCCGAGATTATATCAAACGCGGTTGAAAACGCCGAGCTTATTTCTGATGAAGATGAAAATTTCTTTCATGATGGGAGCGGAGAATATCGTCAAGATTTGAAACCATACAAGCCTTTGACTGACAAGTTGAAAAAGCTTAACAAGGAAGAATTTTTGCAAAAACTGGAAAAAGAAGCCTACAAGCAAAGTAAGCTTGTGAGCAAAGTTCTTAGTTGTCGGTACAGAGAAACAATATATCAAGCTATATTGCGAAATTCTTTGGGGCTTGATTTGGAGATAAATTGGGCTCAGGCTAATGCCACGCTTTATCTGGCGGTCAAAGACGGTGATGAGGTTAAAGATGCTTTTGAATATGTGGTCTTTGCCAAAGATGAAGATTTTAATCCGCAAAGCTTAGCCAAAAAGGTTGTGGATGATGCATTGTCTAAACTCCACGCCGTCGATTTTACGTCCGGAAAAATGCCGGTGGTGATTAAAAACAGGGCTTTTCGGACTTTGCTTGGAAAGTTGGTCAAAGCTACATTTGCACAAAATATTATTGATAAAAAATCAAAATTTGAAGGCAAAATCGGTCAAAAGGTGGCTAGTTCTGTGGTGAGTGTGGTGGAAGACCCGTTTATGGAAGGAGGAATGCAAACCAGAGCTTTTGATTATGAAGGTTATCCGACCTCTCAAAAAGAAATTATCAAAGACGGGGTATTGCAGACCTATTTACATAATCTCAAAACAGCACACCGCTTTAAGACACATTCTACCGGAAACGGGAAAAATCTTATCACAAACTTATATCTTAAAGCTGGGGAAACATCATTTGAACAATTGCTTTGTGAAATGAATGAGGGTATACTGGTGTCAGAAATTAAGGGCTTGAACGTGGGTATGGATTTGGTCTCGGGTGATTTCTCGGTAGTGGGAGCCGGTTTCTTGGTCAAAAATGGCAAAATCGGTCAGCCAGTTACTCAATTCACCATTGCCGGTAATTTTTACGAATTGTTACTGAATATTCGTAAGGTGGGTAGTGATTTGGACTTTTATCAAACAAGTGTCGGTTCGCCTTCGGTATTGGTTGATGGGCTGACTTTGTCAAACAAATAAGATAGGAGCAGATAATGAAAAAATATTTATTGATGAGTGTGGCGGCCGTAGCAGTTGTGGCTGCAGGCGGTATCGGGTATTACAGCTACTATTATGATAATACGGGAATTACCAATGTGTTTAAGGCGGCTGAAGAATCTGCTCCGAGCAAAGTAAAAAAATATTTGCGAATTTATAATCCTGATTTGAAACAAGCCGATGTTAACGGATATACTCTGATTACCTATGCGGCGGCAAATAAAGACCCCGAAATGGTTAAGGCTGTGCTTGAGGCCGGAGCGCAGGTGAATGTGGAGGCTAAAGACGGTATTACTCCGCTGATGATGGCAATCTTAAATCATAATGCAGAGGCGGTGAAGTTGTTGTTGGCAGCCGGAGCCGATGCTAATTTTGTAAATATGAACGGTTGGTCTCCGCTGGCGTTCGCAGTTTCAAATTCGGATAATGCCGAAATTGTAAAATTATTATTGCAACGTAAGGCAGATGTCAGGTTTAAGCTGGAGGGAAAAATTGGTTTGGTCAATTTGGCACTCCAGACACAAGCTCCCGCTGAGGTGGTGTCCGAATTGATTGAGGCCGGCGCAAATGTGCAAGAAATGGATAAGGATGGGAATACATTGATTGCAAAAGCCGTTATGCTTAAGGCAAATCCTGAGGTTATTAAGTTATTAGCCGAAAACGGAAGTGATGTTAACCAGGCAAACTTGCAAGAGATGACGCCGTTGTTGATGGCTTTGTTCCAGTCGAGCGGTGAAAAAATGGTGCAGACTTTGATCGAAGCCGGAGCTGATTTGAACACTAATCCCAAAGCTATACTGAGAAATGCGGTGACTAAAAATAAAGATCCGAAGGTGTTGGATGTTTTGGCTAAAGCTAATATGAAGTTGCGTCTTGATGATGATGATTTTTCTTTGGTGGCTGAGACGGTACAAATTCCCAACCAAGAGCAAATGCTGGCAAAAGTCTTGAAGTATGATGATATTATCAATCGTAAGGATTCAAAAGGACGAACTCCGGTTTTTGCGGCAATGATACCGGGACAAAGTTTTGATGTGCTCAATATGCTAAACAAAAACGGAGCCAATTTTGATGCCAAGGATAATAATGGCCAAACCGTGTTGATGGCGGCAATCAAAAATAATGCAGGCAAAGATGTCGTGCAATATTTGTTGGATCGTAAGGTCGATATTTTTGCTACGGATAATGAAGGAAATACGGCTTTGGATTATGCCGCTTCCAGTATTCATGATCAAGATATGGCTCTCTTGCTGCTAGATGCTTATGTCAAAGACGGAAAACACCAAGCCGAAATTAATCATGCGATGTTGCAGGCAGCCTTAAATCCGAATAGCAAAATATTGGAATATTTTGCTAATAAAGGCGGCAAAATTGATTTTGCTCAACAGGAAATTCCGCTGTTGGTGATTGCGGCAGGAAAAAATAATATGGTGGAAAATGTGCGGCAAATGCTAAAACTTGGTGCCGATGTCAATATGATAACGCCGGATAAAATTACTCCGTTACATATGGCGGCAGCTTCAAATCCAAATCCGGATATGGCTAAAGTTCTGGTAGAGGCTGGAGCAAATGTTAATGCACAAGACCGTTCCGGTCTGACACCGCTGATGTTGACGGTGTTGTACAATCCCAACGGTGATGCCGTAGCGGAGGTTTTGTTGGAGGCTAAGGCTAATCCTAAATTGAGAGATTCGACCGGGAGGACTTATTTTGAAATGTTAAAAGAACGGCAGGTCGCTCAAGCTAGAGAACAGACAAAAGTTCCGGAAAACGTGGGTGAGGTAACTCCAATCCCTGAGGACTAAATGCAGATGGAGCTTTTTAGAGCAAAATAATTCCGGAGAAATCCGGAATTATTTTTTTTGTAGGGAAAATCTATTTATAAGGCTAATTCTAAAATGGGGTGAGGTTTGCCGCAGTCATCCGTGGGGTGGCGCGCAATTTGTTTGAAGCCGAATTTTTGATACACCTTAAGTGCATCGGGGTTTTCTTCATTAACATCAATACGATTGCATTTGTGTTCATAAATTGCCAATGAGAGTAGGGAAGAACCAAGCTTTTGGCGGAGATATTGAGGGTGGACAAACAACATCTCAATTTTGTTATCCCGAATGGCAATAAAGGCAAGTAATTCTTGTTGCTCGTTGCGGATACCATATAAATCTACTTGGGGCAGGGTATATTTGAGAATTAAAGGACGATAGTAATCAATCTCTTCGGGAGTAAAAAAGTGGTGGGTGGCTTTAACCGAGAGTTCCCAAACATCAAGTATTGCGCTGTAATCATCCGCAGTTAAGCGGCAGATTGGTAAAGACATTTTATGCTGCTGCTTTCGAATTTTCGAGGTATCTCTTGGCGGTGTTTAAGATTTTGAGATAATATTCGGCACTATGCGGTGTAAAGTCGCAAATTCCAAAGGCACCGGTTTGAAGGCTGAATTGGCCATCCTCACCTAAAACTAATCCTGAGCCGTAGACTTTGCTGACTTTGCGGTTGAACAAATTAATCAAATCGTCAATGCAGATTTCATATACGCCGGATACTTCTTCGGGATTTAAGACCAGTTCGGAAAGTTTTTTATCAGTTTCGAGTAAGTATGTGGCCGTAAATTCGCGATTGATGTAGCTGGGACGTTCGGTGATTTTTTTGCCGGTAAAAAGTTTGGTCAGTTTGTTAAAATCTACGTCAAAGCCCAGTTCTTCTTTAATCTCGCGGATGCCGTCTTTGGGACGTTCTCCGGCAAGGAGGTGTCCGGCAGAGGAGATGTCTAATTTGTTGGGGTGGGTTTCAACGTGGTCACCGCGACGTTGCAACCAGATTTTGTCGGGACGGCTCACTATCCAACAGTGAAAGGTCATGTGCCACAAGCCTTCGTGGTGGGCTTGTGAGCGCGGGGCCGTACCTAAGAGATTCATATGCTCGTCGTAAATATCAATCAGTTCATCGCGGTTCATGGGCGTTCTCCTTTACGGTATTGGCGAAAAATATGGCGCCTTGGACATCTTGACCATTTTCGGTACGCAAGGTCAAAAGTTTATATTCTATATGATTATATCCGGCGGTGCTTAATAGTTTATTAACATATTCCAAAGAATGTTTATAGCGGCCGCGAGGAGAAAGTTGCCAGTCGGTTATGTTGGGTGCAAGTTCAACCGAAAAACATAGCGGAGTTGGAAAACATTTGCTTATAACCGGTGCAAGGTCAGAAAAATAGCAAAATACATCGGCAGCAGTGATTAAGTTAAACGCAGGATGATGGTTGCTAAGATAGGTTAAAATGTCGCAATTGATTAGCGTTTGGTAGATGTTTTTAGCGTTAGCTTGTTGGAGCATGGCCTCGGATATATCAACACCAATTATTTGATTGTGCGGGGTTTTTAGTGCTTCTCCCAGCAATCCGGTTCCACAGCCTAAGTCTAAAATTTGTCCGCTAATGTTACCAAGATGTTGGCTGAAAGCTTGAGGGAGTTGGTAGTTGATTTGATGTAATGTATTATCATAATGCTCAGCGAAATTATCAAATAATTTTGCGGCATAAGCTTTGTTGTCGGCTGAAGTGACGGGAATGCCTTTGAGTGCGGCAGCTGTGCGTGCGGCAAAAATATTGTTGGGGGCTTGACGGAGCCAGTTTTCGGCAATTTTTACGGCGGTAGAGGCATCTGTTTGGTGATAAAGCATCATGGTTTCGGAAAGATTAACAGAAACTTCTTCAAGCTCTGGGTTGAGGGCATATGCATTGAAAAACAAGCCCAAAGCTTCTTCATACTCTTGAAGGTCTTTTAAGATGAGTCCCAGATTGTTACTGGCTTCGGCACTCTTGGGATTGATGATGACGGCGTGGCGAAATTCTTCCAAGGCTTCGCTCAAGCGATGTTCGTGGTAGAGCAAGGTGGCATAATTAAGATGAGCGGCAAAATTATTGCGGTCTAGTTCCAAAACGCGGAGATAGTGTTTTTCGGCGGAGTCATATTCTTGTTGTTGGGACTTAATATCTGCCAGATTGAGATGAGCTAAGATATTGTTGGCATCAAGTTCCAAAGCATGGCTAAAATGGGTTGCGGCCGGCCCAATTTGACCAACTCCCAGTAAAGCTTGTCCTAAAACGGTTTGCACTTCGGGGCTGTCAGGATAAACAGCGGCGGCATTTTGGGCATGGAGGAGGGCGTTTTGAAATTCTTGCTTATCCAAAAAGAGACGACTTAACTCAAAGCCTATTTGAGGTTCGTTAGGAAATTTGGTTTTTAGTTCTTGCAATTTGCTAATGGCATTTTCCGGGGTAAGCATAATCTGCCCAATCAGGGCTTCGCAATACTTATCATCAATTTTGAGAGCTTGCTCATAGGCATTTTGGGCTTGGTTGGTTTGTCCTAAGTCGTGACGGATATGTCCGATTTGCAACCAAGCCTCTTTCATCTTGGGTTCATATCTCAGCGCATTGGAAAAAGCTTCAATCGCTTCATGTGATTTGCCCCAGCAGTTGAGCGAAATGCCTAAATTAAAATAAAAAGGAGCTCTTTTCCCGTCGGCTTTAATGGCGCGATAGAATAGACCGGCGGCTTCTTCATGGACACCCTTGACCTGTGCAATCAGCCCCAAAAGGTTCAAAATATCGGGGTTTTCGGGTACGGTTTCCAAAAGTTGGCGGTAAATCTGTTCGGCTTTATCAAATTCTCCTTGTTCGTGCAACTCAATCGCACGCCGAAACATTAAATCATACGACATATATTTACTCCTTTGAGCTTATATTAATCCGTTGTGGTTTGTTTTCCAGCTTTTTTTTGAAAAATGTACTTGAAATTTGAAAAAAAGTGATGTAAGTTGTACCCACTTCTGGGAAGGTGGATGAAATTTCCCGTTCGGCAAATTGTGGTGTCGAAACTACCGGAACAACAATGTAAGTGTAACAAAATTAGGATTTATCTATGAAAAGTATTGAAAACGCTAAGAAAAAAGCTGAACGCCGCTATGGCAAAGCTTTGTGGGGTAATCCCAATAGCTCTTTTGCTAAGAGAGAATATGCTCCCGGTCAGCATGGTCAACGCAGAAAAAAACAAACCGACTATGGTGAACAGCTCTATGCTAAACAAAGCCTGAAAACCAGTTATGGTAATATTGGTGAAAAGCAATTCCGTAAATATTATGAAGAAGCTATCAGAAGAAAAGGTGATACGGCCGAAAATCTGATTGGTTTGCTCGAGTCTCGTTTGGATAACTTGGTCTATAGATCAAAATTTGTACCGACTGTGTTTGCAGCTCGTCAATTTGTTAACCATGGTCACGTATTGGTTAACGGTAAAAAAGTTAACATCCCTTCTTATTTGGTTAAAGCAGGCGATGTGATTGAAGTTCGCGAAAAATCTAAACAGTTGCCGATGGTGATTGCCGCTGTTGAATCTACCAGCCGCGATTTGCCGGGTTATCTTGAAGTAGACAGCAAAAAGTTAACCGCAAAATATACCTTTGTGCCGAAATTTGATGATGTTCCTTATGCATCTCAAATGGAACCCAATCTGGTTATCGAGTTCTACTCCAGATAGTAAACTCTTTGCTATTTTTGTTAAAAACCTCGAAACTTATGCAAGCTTCGAGGTTTTTGCTTTAAATATCATGAATCTTATGCTTATATATTCTGCAGAATGTAAATCTAATCTGTAAGGATAGAGCAATGGAAGACATTATAATTGAAGAAAGACCGGCTACTCCTGTTTCGACCAAAGAACCTGCTAAAACAACAGAGACTAAGGTAAAAATTAAAGTCAAAAAACAAGGTCCCGGTGTGTTGAGCTATTTGGCTGATTGGTTTAACAAGTCTTTGATTGTGTTCTTGCTTGCGGCAATCAATTTGGTTTTGTTTTTGAGCGTGGGAAACTTAAATGCTTTTCGCGGCGCTCCATGGGAATTGGTGCCGGAAGTGTCTTATGTCGTGCTCGGACTTTTTGTGCTATCTTGGTTGCTGATGTTTGCCGCATCTTTGGCACGGTTTATTCAAAATTTGGTTGCTGCCGCGTTGGTGGGTTTTTGGTTTGTGGTGTTGGTGAACCAGTTTGCCTTGTTTGATGCAGATTCTTTTCTGTATAATTTGGCCGTTAGTTGGTTTGGTGAGGCGGCGGCCGTTCCTTTTGCGAACTATTCACAGTGGATAGCGGCGGCGCTGATATTTTTGGTATCGTGGGTGTTTTTTACTTTTGCAGCACACAGAAAACAATTTTATTTGGTGGTGATTTTGGCCGCAATTGCCTTGATTTCGGGGGCGAAACTCTATAATCAGCGCAATAATATGTCGGATTTTGAGGAGGTATATGCCGATAAGGTGATTACCAATAATAAACAAGGTAATAATTTTGTGTTTATTGCAGTGCCAAATTTGCCTTCTTACCGATATTTGGAAAGTATCAGCCCTAAATATAAAATAGCGAACAAGGCTCTTAAAGCAATGTTGGGGTTGTATACAAGAAATGGCTTTGTGTTGTTTCCCAATGCTTATACTTTGGGACAAAACGAGGCGGAAAATTTGGCGCAGAGCTTAAACCTTTCGATTGATAAAGATTTGCTAAGTCGTCCGGCAAAGTATGCCGAAAATTGGGATTTTGACAGCTTGGCCGCAAAAAGAACAGAACTGAAGTCAAGCCAGATGTTGGCGACTTTTGAGAAAAACGGATATGTGCGCAAGGTGTTTGAGGATAATAGTGTCGAGCTGTGCTTTGTGGACGCTAAACCGGTGGCTAATGCTTGCTATCGACGCAAAATGGTGCCTATGGCTCTGGAGGCCGAAAAGTTTTCTTTGCGGCAACGGATTATGTTGTTGGTGGGGCAGTGGCTCGGAAGTATGGATATGTTTACTCTGAACCGGCCGCTGTATAATGTCTTGAAGTCGTTTAATGTGGCTGATGTTCCGTTTATCGGACAGGATTATGCAGAGCAGAAAGCTTTGGGCAGTGTGGAAACATTGGACAAAGTGGCGGAAGATATTGCGCAAGGAAAAGGCAATCGGGCATATGTGGTGTGGATGAATTTGCCGGGGCAAGGCTTTGTATATGATGAATTTTGTCAGCTTAAGCCGGTGGATAAATGGATTGTGAAAGGCGGAACGGAAAAAGACGAAGATAAGCAAATTAATGCTTATTTTGAACAGACGGCTTGCTTGTTTGGCAAACTCAATGATTTTATGCGGCAACTTAAGGAAAATAAGGTCGATAAAAATACTGTAGTGATTTTGCAAGGAGTGAGCGGTTTGGAAATTGCCGGATTAAAGCCGGCTGATAAATTTGAGGCCGAGAATATGGTTACAATGGCGGTTCGTGACCCCAAACATACGAAGTTTACGCTTGATAACCGTTTTTGCAGTGCCCCGAAAATTGTGCGTCAGTATTTGTTCAAGAAAGATGAGTGCCGCGAGCAAGAGGGCTTAAATCTGGATGAGAATGTTAAAAATGAAATTGTTGAAAACATTAAAAAACAAAATGTTATCTCTAATAATTCATTAAATACATTAACTGATGCCAATGAGTGGTTTAGAAACTGGTTGCGGGCTAATTATCCGGATATGGTGATTCCGATTGAAATGCCGGTGATTGAGGAAAAAGAAGTGGCCGACAGCAAACTGCAAAATCCGCAACAAGCTAAGGAACAATTGGTTAAGCAGGAAACTAAAACAATTGCCGAAGCTGCTAAAGAAGAAGCTGAAAAAGTAAAAGCCATTAAGCTGCGGACCGATGAAACCTCAGCTCCGGTTGTGAGTGAGGATAATAAGTCAGTTAGTGATGAAAATGCACTTTCACAACCACAAAATTTGTTGGAAAACGCTGGGATTAAGAAAGTTCCGGCACCGCAGGAGAAATCGTTAGCAACAGGTAAAACTGCTAATGATATGACCGATAAGTCGGATACTGAAAATCAGCTCGACAACACGACTGAACCTCAGGTACAAACTGAGCCGGAGGAAAAAACGGTCAAGGGCGATGAACTGGAAACATCAAATGGGGCAGAAGTACAGAATAAGCCCGAAAATGCCGATGTCGAGATGCAAAAGTCGACTGAAACACAAGCCCAAATTAAAGAGGCATCTCAACCTAACAATCTGGTAATCGGGGAGGGGCAAAAACCATTAGATCAGCAAAATGATAAGTCGGCTGAGGAAAATCAACAGGCAGAAACCGAATCTAAGTCAGCTGTGGTTAATCAAGAACCGGAGGTAAGTGAACCCAATCGGGTTGAGGTTAGTCAGAAGCCAGAAGAAAACACGCAAAATATTGTTGGGAGTGAAGTTGCTCCGAAGGAGGCAAACACTATCACTAATGATAAGCCAGCAAATGTAGAATCTAAAACTGCGCCAGCGGAGGAAATTGCAACCGACGAAAAAGTGGTGATTATTCCGCAAGGTGATGATAAGTCTGATAAAATTATTATTAAAATAGGTACTGAAGAAGGCAATTTGCCGCAGGAGCAAGAAACAACACCTGCAGCCAAGTTGGAAAATTTGACGGCAGAAATCATTGCCAAAGCAGATGAAACTAAGGATAAAGTTCAAAACGAGATCGCGGATTTGTCGGAGATTAAGGCTCCGCAGGTACCGCTTAAACCGGAAAACTTTGTGCCAGAAATTCAACGGCCTAAGCCGGAAATGTTAATTCCACAGCCGGTGCCACAACAAGATGAAATTGGTGAAAATGTGCTGTTTGAGCGCAATGATTCTGCACTGCCTGAACCTGATGAAACAATACAAAACTAAAGGAAACTGAAATTGTTTCAAAAATGGCTGAAAAGACATATTTCTCCTTTGAACCGGCGGCGAATGGCAGTTTTTGCGGCGAACCGGCGGGCAGTGGTGTCTTTGGGGATTTTCCTTGTGGTGTTTATTATAAGCTTATTTGCGGAAGTGTGGGCCAATGATAAGCCGCTAATGTTAGCTTATAAAGGGGATTTGTATTTTCCGCTATTTAATACATACACCGATGCGGATTTTGGCGGAGACTTCCCGACCCCGGCTGATTATAAAGACAAGCTGATTATTGAAAATATTGAAAAAGACGGTTGGGCAATTTGGCCGCCAATCCGCTTTTCTTTTAATACGGTGGACTATGATTTGAACAGTCCAACGCCGTCGGCACCGTCAGCTCGTCACTGGTTGGGGACAGATGATGAAGGTCGCGATATTTTGGTGAGAATTGTCTATGGTTTGCGCCTCTCAATCGTATTTGCCTTTTTGCTGACGGCTATATCTTCCATTATCGGGATTTTTGCCGGAGCAATTCAGGGATATTTTGGCGGCAAGTTAGACATTTTTATGCAGAGGTTTATGGAAATTTGGGAATCTTTGCCACAGTTGTTTGTGCTTATCATTATTGCCAGTATTTTTACACCAACATTCTGGACACTCTTGTTAATTCTAATTTTATTCTCGTGGGTGAATTTGACCGGTGTGGTGAGGGCGGAATTTTTACGGGCGAGAAACCTAGAATTTGTATTGGCGGCAAAGGCGTTGGGGGTTAGCAATGCACGGATTATGTTTCGGCATATCTTACCTAATGCGGTGATTGCGACTATAACTTTTGTGCCGTTTATTCTCTCAGAGGCGATTGTGTCGCTGACAGCTTTGGACTTCTTGGGTTTTGGATTGCCTTATGAATATCCGTCGCTCGGGGATTTGGTGCGGCAGGGCAAGGACAATTTGCAAGCTCCGTGGATTGGGCTGAGTATTTTTGTAGTATTAGCCACGTTACTGACTTTGCTGATTTTTATTGGGGAAGGGGTGCGTGATGCCTTTGATGCGAGGAAAAATAAATAATGGCGCTGCTCGAAGTTAAAAATCTTTCGGTTTTTTTTAGGAATAGCAATGGTTTGGCCTCGCAAGCGGTGAAAGATGTGTCTTTTGAGGTCGAAAAAGGCGAAATTTTGGGCATTGTGGGAGAATCTGGTTCAGGAAAATCGGTTACTGCATTGTCTTTGCTTGGTTTATTGCCTTATCCAAAAGCATTTCACAGCTCAAATTCGTCAATTAGATTTGAGGGGCGGGAGCTGATTGGCGACAAAAAAATTCAGCAAATTCGCGGCAATAAAATCGCATTTATATTTCAGGAGCCAATGTCATCGCTTAACCCGTTGCATCGCGTGGGAAAACAAATCAGCGAGGCTCTGACTTTGCACCGTGGATTTAGTTCTAAAGAAGCTAAAAAAGAAGTGTTGCGCTTATTAAAAATGACCGGTATTAAAAATGCGCGGCAAAAAATGAATGCTTTTCCGTTTGAACTGTCGGGTGGACAACGCCAAAGAGTGATGATTGCTATGGCGATGGCTAACAATCCCGATATTTTGGTGGCAGACGAGCCGACAACGGCTCTGGATGTGACGGTGCAAAAGCAGATTGTGGATTTGCTCTTGAAACTGCGTGAAAATACCGGTATGTCAATCATTTTCATTAGTCATGATTTGCGGTTGGTTCGAAAAATTGCTAATCGGGTGATGGTAATGAAAAATGGGCAGGTTGTGGAGCAAGGCGAGGTGGAACAGGTATTTAATGAGCCTCAGCATGAGTATACCAGAAGTTTAATATCTTCTTTTTACACTTTGAAAAATAATAATAAAATCAGTAAAGAAATTGTGATGACGGCCAATGACGTGACGGTCGAATTTGACCTCAAGAAAAACTTTTGGGGTAAAAGTTTGGACAAATTAAAAGCGGTTAATCAGGTTTCTTTAGTGCTTTATCGTAATGAAACCTTAGGGATTGTGGGAGAATCCGGCTCGGGGAAAACCACCTTGGGCTTGGCAATTGCAAATCTTATCAAGCATGATGGGTTTGTTAGTTTTGAAAATATTGAAGAAAAACAAAATATTATTCAATCAAGTAAAAGTTTCCGGAAGTTGGTGCAGATTGTCTTCCAGGACCCGTATAATTCACTTAATCCACGGATGTCGGTGGAGGAAATTGTCGGTGAAGGGCTGGAAGTGCATTTTCCGGAGCTATCTAAGGCAGAAAAAAGGCGCTGGATTATTCGGGTATTGCGTGAAGTGGGGTTGTCTGATGACGTGCTCAACAAATATCCGCACGAATTTTCAGGCGGACAGCGGCAGAGAATTGCAATTGCTCGGGCATTAATTCTCAAACCGAAAATTTTGATTTTAGATGAACCGACATCGGCTTTAGATGCGACAATACAAAAACAAGTTTTGCAGCTGCTAAATCAGATTCAGGAACAGCGAGAAATTTCTTATATTTTTATATCGCATGATATGGCTGCCATTCGTGCGGTTGCAGATAGAATTGGTGTGATGAAAGATGGTCAGCTGGTGGAAATTGGTCCGAGCGATGAAATTTTACGGCGACCTCGGCATGAGTATACACGAGAATTGATATCCGCGGCGTTGTGAGCGTTCAAAATTGTTTTGATACGGCGATGTGTAATTGCTGTTGTCAAGTAGCTTTTGTTGCGTATCTCATAATCTTACTATACATAATATATATTATGCGACAAAATGATGTAGGGTAAATAGGAGTCCCCTCATGTATATATGTGCAAAAACAATAGCTTAATCTGTTTGTCAAAGGTTAACAATGTTTTGTGGACTACAGATATTAAAGAAGTTAAATTACTTCTCAAAAGTTAACGATATTCTGCGGAGCTACTGGTATTAAAAGAGTTAATTAAATTGTCAAAAGATAATGAGGTTTTATGGGACGGCAGTTATTAAAGAAGTCAAAGTATAGTGGTGCGTTACAGAGCTTTTAGCTAATGGTGTTTTATGGGCTTGTCCCTAAATAAACATATCTCAACTTTGCGTATTTGCGTACAAGTTATCAAGGCGGTAAATCTGTGTGATATCTACTCGTTATTTTTATTCGGAAGATTAACCTTGTGCCTATTGAGTGGATTGGCCCGTTATGCCGTTCTAAAGTGCGCATAGAACAATATGGTGTTTTATCGGAGAGATTTAATCGCTGCAGTCTAAAGCTTGGTCCCTTCTCTGCTCGCGCTGACTTCTTGGCCGTTGATAATTGTTTTATCTAGGCTAAAATCCGAATTGAGAATGATGAAATCGGCACAATAGCCAAGCTCAATCTTTCCGGTATTGTTTAGATTTAAGTACTTAGCGATGTTGCATGAGGTGGCCATAATCGCGCGTTCGAGCGAAATTTTCCAGTGGATGAGATTTTGGAAGCCGTCAAGCATGGAGATGTTGGAGCCGACTAAGGTATGGTCCTCTGCTCTATAGATGTAATCGTCGGCGCGGTACTCAATATTGTTTTCGCTAAATTTATTAATGCCGGTTTTGCTGTATTTTTGCGCATCGGTCACAATCATTATTTTATCATCTGGTTTGCATTTGAAGAGTATTTTCACGACGGGTGGCACAACATGATAGCCATCGGCAATCAGCTCGCAGGAAATATCATCATTTTCAAGAGTATAGCCAATGATTCCAGGATAACGGTGGTGCAGTCCGCTGACGGCATTAAAGGTATGGGTGATATGCTTGAGCCCTAACCTCGCGGCTTGCGCCATTTGCTCGTAGGTGGCGGCAGAATGTCCGGTTTGGAGTTTGATATCTTTATCCTTACAAAAAGCAACCAGTTCTTCTAGCTTATCTAATTCCGGAGCAACGGTCATGGTGAGGATTTGTCCTTGAGATGCTTCCCATAATTTTTTCATCAAATTCAAATTGATAGGGGTAATTCCGGCGGCTGACTGCCCTCCTCTCTTTTCTAGGGACAAAAACGGTCCTTCAAGGTGAATGCCCAAAATTTTGGCGCCGCTTTCTTTGCTCTTTGCGTTGACAATTGCTTGAATATCCCCAATAATTTCTTCATCTTGAGAGCTTGAACGCGAGATGGTGGGAATAAATGAGGTTACGCCATAAGAGGCCAGCTTTTGTGAAGCTTCTAAAACATCCTGACTAGACTGATTTTGAAAACTATAGCCGCCAATGCCGTGGATATGAGAATCTATAAATCCGGGAATCAAATATTTACCGGCTAAATCTGTTTTGTTATCAATATGCTGAAACTTGGTTGCATCAGCTTCAATGGCCGTAATATTGCCATCTTCTACCAGCAGAGCTCCGAATTGGAGCCGGTTTTGATAAAAAATGTTGGCGTTATAATATAATTGTTTCATTTCTTTTCGTCGGCAGTAGATGTTTTTTCTTTTGCAATATTTGCTTGACTTTGTTCAATAATCATTTGTTTTTTGCGGTTAAGAGTTTGTTTATCCCAACAATAGGCCCAATAAAAAATAAGTCCGCTAATAAGAAAAAATTTAGTTAATCCCCAAGGGATATACATGCAGACTATGGTGATGATGAAAGTATCTATAATCATCATTATTCGCCAAAATTTTTGGCGTTTGATAAAGTCATATCCAATGCGGTATTCGCCAAAGTAAATGCTGAATAGGAAGATAATGAAACCACTGTATATGACGCCAATTGTTTGATAGTCATCAAGATGATATTTTTTCTGTCCGACGTAGTATGTAATAATCATTATAATGATGATGCTTATAAGCATTTTTATTGTTTGTTTGCTATTGTATATTTTCTCTTCTTGTTCGGGAGTTAGGATGTTAATTTCTTCCAGCGGAATTTTGCGGAAGGCTTGTTTCATCATTACCGGTATGCTGACGAATACAAATAGCAAAAAGCCAATTGCCGTAAAGATTAATGGAGCATGACTTGCTAAACAAGCAAAGAAATATACCGCTCCGATGTTGCCGAGTGCAACCCACCAGGTGCTTTGTTCGTTTTTCATGATGGGCTGGTCTTATTGCTTGCCGATAATTAGCCGGATGTAGTTTAAGATATATACAATGTACACAAAGGCAGTGGCGCGAATGAGTATGCTCATCACCCCTAACCCACTCTTGTGCAACAGCAAAACTACAATGGCGGCAATTACGCCACAAGCTATATTAATCAGCCAATAGTGTTGGTTATTAATAAAGATAAAAGCGCAGGCAGCGGCAGAAATTGCTATCCAGGGGTTGAAGGCGGCGTGAAAAGCACCATGTGCAAAGTGCTTGATGCTCCCAACCGGAACCAAATATCCAACCAATACAACGGCCAATGTGATAAGTAATATGCTGAAATAGGCTGTGCTTTTTTTCATCTTCTCGTCCTTTCTTTTTTATAATGCGACAACTAAAATTACTGTGATGATGGCGCCGCCAATAACCCAAGGCCAGAATGAACTCGTGGTGTTGCCTCCGGTCTTGGCATAAAAGGCATTTTGCTCATATTTGAAAAATTCGGGAATGCGTGAGGAGCTCATGAAATCTTCATAATGATCCCGTGGGATGGTTCCGGTGCAATAAGTCTGCGGAGCAGCTCCGGCTGCCCGAAAAGAATTGTAAGCCCGATAGTCCCAACGGCGGATTGCCATACACAGTCCGGTGTCTCCATCCTCGTTAACCGCATTAATGTCCATACCGCGATATACGGCATCTTTCAAAATGCCAATCTTGCCTTGTGAGGCGGCGGCGTACATATCGTTAAACGAGGCCGGTCTCAAACCTTGAGCTTGGCAGAGCATCGGGAATATAACTCCGCTGACTATAACCAGAATCTTTATTATGTTTTGCATTATAGGTTCCTTGCTAATTGCTTCTTGTGCCAATTATTATACAGTTTATCTTATCTCGTCAACTTTATCCCGCCCCTGTGGATTGTTTGAGATAAAAAAAACTCCCGAATTGCTTCGGGAGTTCAGTTAGAGGGACGGTGTGTTAATTTTAGAAAGTATATCTGATACCTGCGGTGACTTCTTTCAAGTCTTTCAGGGCTTTAGCACCAAGATAGGTGTAACGACCCATGATACGAGCACCCCAGTGTTCATCAAAGTTATACTGAGCACCAAGACCTACACGGTAGCCCATTCTATCTTTATCGATTTTGCCGCGTTCAACACCGTTGAATTTGGTTTCCATATTGTAGTTGGCAATACCGATAGAACCTAACAAATCAAACTTTTCATTGCATTCGGGAACCGGCATATAGCCATACAAATCAATACCATAAGCATGGAATTTGGATTTGGTGTTTTGGGTGGCACTGATGTCTTTTTTCTCTTCCATAGATTGTTGGAAAAATGCCTCCAAACCCATGTAGTCGCCTACTTTCATACCGGCATTGATGGCGCCTGAATTGTAGTTTTTCTTGAAGTCATAGTCTTTTTTGACATTGGCGTGACTGTAGACATAATCTAAACCGACATAAGGCTTAATTTCTTCTGCATTTGCGCCAAATGAAAACAGGCAAGCAACTCCTGCTAACAATAATGTTTTTTTCATTTTTTAAACTCCATTTAAATAGGTTTAATCTTATTTAATATGCCCTGACGGGCTTCCCTAGTCCGAACAATGAAAAGCGGTAAAAATTATATTGGGCTTGGGGGCTTCCCCTAAAAGACTCAATATTATTTTGCCCATGTTTCTCATTGGTTGAACTTGATTTAATACTGGAAAAACGGATTTAAAGGGTGTTTATTATTTTTTTTATGATAAAGTAATAAAAAACGGAGGTTGATGAGAATGTCTTTTGTGTGTCCTGATAAAAAATGCAATAAATGCAAGCGCTTACTCGAATTTAGAAAAGAAAACGAAAAAAAATTCCCGACTTATTATAACGGTCCGGTGCCTTCTTTTGGAGATATTAATGCGAAAATCCTTATCTTGGGACTGGCTCCGGGGCTAAATGGGGCCAATCAGACGGCCAGACCGTTTACCAATGATTATGCCGGTGATGTCCTCTACCCTATCTTGAAAAAATATGGTTTTGCCAAAGGAAATTATCAAAAACGTAAAGATGACGGTTTTGAACTTATTGATGTGAGAGTGACCAATTCGGTGCGTTGTGTGCCGCCGCAAAATAAGGTTACCGGTGAGGAAGTGAAAAACTGCGGCACTTATCTGATTGATGAACTTAATAATATGCCTAACCTCAAAGTAGTGTTGACTTTGGGCAGTGTGGCTCACAATGCACTTTTGGGGGTGCTCGGATATAAAAAATCGGCTTTCAAATTTGCGCATGGGGCTCTGCACCGTTTAGACAAGCATAATCTATTAATGTTAAACTCTTATCATACGTCAAGGTATAACATTAATACAGGCGTATTAACCTTTGAAATGTTTGAAAAAATTGTCGAAAAGCTCCGCAGCCTGTGCTGAAATTTTTCTTGACTCACTTGGCGCATTGGTATATTGATATGCTAATTCGTTATTATAAATCAATTATTGTTTAATCTAAAATTATACTCAAATGAAAAAAATTATTGTTAATGTGTATCATGTTTTATTAAAAAACGGTGGTACGACATCTTTATCTCTTAGTGTAGATAATGTGATTGCTTTTGGCGTATTTGATATGGAAGAAACTGCCGCGGTGGTGGAAGAAGAATATGCCGTCTTTGAAGATAATACTCATCAAAAAGTGCCTAAACCTCCTATCTATTATTCTTTGGTCGATTTGGAAACTTTGCAAAACATGGCAAAACAAAAAATATCTGATGAATGCTTTGTGGAAGTGAATAATGATTTGTTGTGCCAATGGTGGGTAAAACTGAGCTCTTTTCCGATGTTGAGCAAAACGTAAGTATTTTAGCAAAATAAAAAAGCAGGAGAATGTCTCCTGCTTTTTTATTCATGCTCTACTTTAATGTCCGATACCGGTAAAGCCCATGAAAGCCATAGATAAGAGACCGGCCGTAATCAAAGCTATCGGGGCACCTTTGACGGCGTTGGGCAATGCAGCGTTATCCAAACGCTCTCTTAAGCCGGCAAACAAGATAATGGCTAAGGTGAACCCCATGGCATTGGCTAATGCAAAACATACTGAGTTGATGAGGTTATAATCTTTTTGGGCGGCTAAGATGGCGATACCCAAAACCGCGCAATTGGTGGTGATGAGCGGTAAGAAAATTCCTAACGCCTGATATAAGTCCGGCGAAACCTTTTTTAATATAATTTCAACCATTTGCACCAACGAAGCGATGATTAAGATGAAGACTACCGTAATCATAAATTCTAACTGATTGGGAACAAGCAATAGGTGATATGCCAGATAGGTGGCAATGGTGGAAAGCGTCATCACAAACATAACCGCTACACCCATGCCAGCGGCAGTGCTCATCTTTTTGGATACGCCCAAAAACGGACATATGCCTAAAAACTGTGACAATACAATGTTGTTAACAAAGATGGCGGCAATAAATATCATTAAGTAACTCATTTGGCAACTCCGCGAATTTTGTTAAAAATCATAATTAATCCGGCTAAGGCTAGGAAAGCTCCGGGCGGCATAATGAACAGTAACATTGTGTCGGCCCCCTCCCCGACAAAACTCCAACCAAAGAGTGAGCCACTACCTAAAATCTCGCGGACAATACCAAGACTGGTTAGTCCAAGAGTAAATCCCAGTCCCATACCTATTGCATCAAATAATGACTGTAAGATATTGTTTTTAGATGCAAAAGCTTCGGCGCGTCCTAAAATGATGCAGTTGACCACAATCAGCGGAATGAAGATACCTAATTTGGCATGTAAGCCTGGCAGATAGGCCGCCATTAACAGTTCAACTACCGTTACAAATGAGGCTATAATTACAATATAACACGGAATGCGAACCATGTCGGGAATGAGGCTCTTGACGCTTGAGATGGCTAAGTTTGACAGCATGAGCACAAATAAAGTGGCTAGCCCCATGCCCAAGCCGTTGGCCGCTGAAGTGGTGACACCTAAGGTGGGGCACATACCTAACAGCATTACAAAAGTGGGGTTTTCTTTGATAATACCACGAGTAAGATTGTTTAAGCTTTGATTATCCATTATCTTTCTCCTCATCGTCAGTCATGGTGCTGAAGCGGGTATAGTTTTTGTAGGCACGTTTGATGGCATCAATTACGGCACGAGAACTGATGGTGGCAGAGGTTACCGCATCTATCTCGCCGCCGTCTTGTTTGACCTTGAAACCATGGCTACGCGGATTCATGCCCTTGAACTGGTTGGAAAATTTGCTCTCGGTGACCTTGGTGCCAAGACCGGGAGTTTCTTTTTGCTCAATGACCGTATAGCCGGTTATGGTGCCGTCTAACAAAAAGCCGACTATCAACTCAATTCGGCCGCTAAAACCATTATTGCTATAGCTCTTTACGGCAATGGAGGTGATTTTTGAGCCTTGGCGTGCGGGGTATAACTCAATGCCTTTGTGACCAATGGGGATGCGGTCTTGGAACGGATTGTTATCAAATTCTCCGGGGACAACTTCCAATACGGCTTCGGCTTGACGAGCGTTTTTGGCCTCTTCTATCGGGGCTTTGGTGATTTGGTAGCTGAACCCTAATATGGCGCCGGAAAAAGCGGCCACGCAGACCATGGCAATTATCATGTGGCCAAGGGTTGATGATAAGACTTTGCGATTTGTGTTACTCATTTATTTTCTCCTCGTTCCAAATATTCGAGGTGCGGCAAAACGGTCAATCAGCGGCACAAAAGCATTCATAATCAGAATGGCAAAGGATACTCCTTCCGGATAGGCGCCGCAGAGGCGGATAATGACTGTGAGAACGCCGCAACCGATGGCAAAGATAATCTTGCCGTTGGTGCTCATGGGCGAGGTTACATAATCGGTGGCCATAAAGATTGCACCTAACATCAGTCCACCCGAAAGCAAGTGAGTGACCGGGTCATAAACCGGAGAACCTTTGGTCAGCCAAAGTATTGATGTAAGAATAAATACGGTACTGAGATAATAGAACGGAATGTGCCAGCTTATTACCCTGCTCCACAGCATATAGGCCAAACCAAGCAGCAAAGCTGCGGCCGAAACTTCGCCGAGGCAGCCACCGGTGTAGCCGATAAACATTTGCCAGTAGTTCGGTAAATCATCTAAATTGGGACCGTATTTACTTAATGCAGTAGCTGAAGTTGATGCATCTAACTGCTTGAGAATCCCTAAAGTTGTGGCACCGGTTTGTGCGTCTGCACCCCAGAAGTCAAGAAAATGCGGTTTGGGCCAGGTGGTCATTTGAAGCGGAAATGATACAAACAAAAACACTCTGCCTACCAAGGCCGGATTAAATATGTTCTTGCCTAAACCGCCAAAGGCCATCTTGCTGATGACAATGGCTACAAAAGCGCCGATGAGTATCATCCAGACCGGAAAACCGGCCGGAAGATTGTAGGCCAGCAAAAGTCCGGTGATGATAGCAGAATAGTCATGAAGAGTGCTTTTTTTGTGGAGAAGCCAACGGCAAACGGCATATTCGCACAGCATACAGGCGGCAACCGAACTGATGATTACGACTATTGCCGCTAAACCGAAAAACAAAACCGAAACGATGGCGGCCGGCATTAGGGCAATGACCACATCTCTCATGAGAATGGGGGTATCAACTGGGGAGCTCATATGGGGAGCAGTAGAAATTTTTAACATAGTCTTTTTCCGTGTTTATTTCTTGTTTTGGTGTTGGCGTACTTCGATTTTGCCCAGTTTGCAACAATCTAACAACGGCAATCTGGCCGGACAAATGTATGCGCAAGAGCCACACTCAATGCAATCTAAAACGTGAAGTTCTAACAGGGCATCCATGTTGTGACTGCGAACAGCCCGAGCTATGGCATTGGGCTGCAAGCCCATGGGGCAACCATCAACACAACGACCGCAACGAATGCAGGGAGTTTCCGGTTTTTTATCTGACATTTGGCTGGAAAGAAGCAAAATGCCGGAGGTGAGTTTGGTAATCGGGGCATTGGGGTTGACGGCTGAAGTGCCCATCATCGGGCCACCGAAAACAATTTGACCAAGATCAGAGGAGATCTTTCCGCATTGCTCAATCAGAAAAGAGGCCGGGGTCCCTACTCTGGTCATAAAATTGGCCGATTTTTCAATAGCATCGCCGCTTACGGTTACAACGCGTTCAAACAAGGGTTTGTTTTTCATTACGGCTTCATAAATGGCAAAGACCGTGCCGACATTTTGGACGATGCAACCGACATCAACCGGCAATTTGCCGGAAGGTACTTCGCGTCCGGTGATGGCGGCAATTAGCTGTTTTTCACCACCTTGCGGATATTTGCTTTCACAGACGCGTACATTGACGCCGACATAAGTTTTGGTCAATTTGGTCATTATCTCAATGGCACGCGGTTTGTTCTCGTCAATGGCAATAATGGCCTTTTGAATGCCGAGGAGTTTGTTCAAGATTTTGGCACCGACGATGATTTGTTCGCCTTTTTCTTGCATGAGGCGGTCGTCTGCGGCCAGAAACGGTTCGCACTCAATGCCGTTTAGAATTAAGCAATCGACTTTTTTACCCTCGGGGATAGTGGTTTTGATGGGGGTTGGATAGCCGGCTCCGCCCATGCCGACAATGCCGGCAGAACGAATCTTGGCAATGATTTCTTCGGTATTTTCCGGAATGGTCCGCACAATTGCGTCACTGCGGTCAATGCTGTCTTCCCATTCATCGCCTTCAACTTTGATACAGATCATCGGTTCATAATAGCCAAACTCACCGATAACATCTTCTATTTTGATAACCTCTCCGGATACGGAAGAGTGGATGGGAGCAGATACGATACCGTCGGCAGCAGCCAGCAAGGTTCCAACTTTGACTTTGTCACCTTGTTTGACCATAATTTTGGCCGGAGCGCCAATGTGCTGTTTGGTGGGAATGTAGACAATTTCGGGTAGTCCGGGATTGCTGATGGCTATATCTCCGGCAATTTTGTGCTTGTCGGGATGAATTCCGCCCATCGGAAAGGTTTTAGTCATGTTTGACCTCCTCTTCTTTATTTTTATTGCCGATATAGACGATGGCTTTGGTGGGACAGTTGGCCGCTAATTCGGCTCCGAACTTATCTGCCGGAACAGTTGTCGGAATGTAAGAAAGGTTATTCTCAATTTTGATGTCGGGGCAGATTTTGGCGCATTTTTGGCAGGCAATGCAGGCGGTTTTGCAGTTTTTGCGAGCAATGCCCCCTTTTTGTTTGTTGTTGCAGGCAACGTATACACGTCCAGTTTGGGCGCCTTTGGGACGAATTTCGTATATGCCGCGCGGACAAATGGCCACACAAGTGCCGCAAGAGGTGCATTTGTCTTCATCAACAACCGGAAGTCCGGTCTCTTTGTTCATACTGATGGCGCCAAACGGACAAGCACGAACGCAATCGCCCAAGCGCAGACAGCCATTGGGGCAACCGCTTCGGCCACTGGAAATTTTGTTGGCAATGCGGCAAAAGGCTATCCCGCTATATTCAACTTTGTCGGGAGCATTTTGGCAACTGCCCTGACAACGCAGGACGGCAACGGTTTCTTCTTTGATGATATCTGGGTGGCCCAAAAGATGAGCAATTTGACACATCACGGCATTGCCGCCGACCGGACAATAGAGTTTTTTGAAATCTTCGGCCGCAGTGTTGACGCAGGCACGGGCAAAATCGTGACAACCGGCTTTGCCGCAAGCTCCGCAATTGGCGTGCGGAAGGCAATTTTCGACTTCTGCAATGAGCGGGTTTTCCGTGACTTTGAATTTTTGGGAGACAAAGTACAAGACTGCGGCTGCAATCAGGGCAATGCTGACCAAGATGATAATATTTATCAATATGAGATTATCCATTATAAATTCCGTATTTGCTGAGTTTTTTCCTAATTCTGTGCTATTTTTCAATAATTTTAAAGTTAAATTTTTTCTGAAAGTATTTTTGGTTCAAAAACAGCCCTATATAATAAGGAATTAAAATAATAATACTGCAAATTCCGCCGGTTATCTCGTTTCCGCTAATGGCAGTGCTCAAAACTAATGTGGATAACATTAAGATTAAGGGCAATAAATAGGCCCAGAAAATGGCCCAGGCGCCATCTTTGGGGCTGATTTCAATTTCGATGGATTGTCCGGGGTGGAATTGGTTAGGGTTTGCATGAGGCAAGCGGTATATTTGCCCGCGTCCGCTTTTGAGGCCGCAAGCAGTGTTGGCCGGACAACTTTGGCAGGCACTCTCGCGGCAAAGCCTTATCCAGATTTCGTTGGAGCCGGTGTTGACTACTTCGGCCAGGTGTTTGATGACTGCCACCTATTTTTTCTCCTGAGTTGAGGTTGCATCTTCTGACACGATTTGATATTTATCCAGCAATTTTTGAGCCTCGTTGGAGCTTATCATTTTGGTTTCGTTATATTCATTGCGAGTGAAGAAAATAACCGGGATTTTGTTTTTGTTGGCGAACTTTAAGCCCTTCTCTTCTCCCATGGCCATGAATGCGGTGGCTAAGGCGTCGGCTCGCATACAGTTGCTATCAAAAACCGTGGCCGAGGCCAGATTGTGCTCTACGGGATATCCGGTTTGCGGCGAGATGGTGTGAGAATAGCGCTTGTTGTTTTTGTAATAGTAGTTGCGATAATCTCCGGAGGTGGCTACAGCCATATTGTGTAGGCGGATAACCGCGGCGTTTTCCTCCGGTGCATTGTCAAGATTGGGGGCGGCAATGCCTATATTCCAGCCGTTTACACCTTCTTCGCGGGCTCCGGAGGCATAAATCTCACCACCGATATCGACAATGTAGTCTTTGTAACCGGCGTTTTTGAGAATGGCAGAAACTCGGTCAACCGCGTGTCCTTTGGCGATGGCTGAGAGGTTGATGAGTGTATCGGCATTGCTTTTTTGCATAATTTTATAGTTGTTGGCAAAGCTTAATTTGTTAAAGCCGGTGCTTTTTAGGGTATCTTTGATTTGTTGGTCGGTGGGAATGTCGGAGTGTTGGCCGGCGCCGAATCCCCACAAGTCCACCAACTGTCCGACCGTGGGGTCAAAATTTCCGTCGGTCAGACGATATATTTCATCGGCACTGCGCATTAGTTTAGCCATATTGTCAGAGAGGTTGAGGGCCTGATGGGCGCCGGTTTCGTTAATGGTATTAATTTCGGAGCCGGGTTCAAATACCGACATTTCAGAGTTTATCTTGTCTAGCTCTTCTTTGATACGATTGGTGAGAAGCCGGTTCTTGTGCTCGGTCTTGATTTTGATATTATAATAAGTGCCAAAAGTACGTCCACTTATCTCTTGGTATGGATTTTCGCGGAAAAAAAGTAGATATGTACCTAATGATATTACTACTAATATTGAAATATACTTAAATAATCTCATATTATTAATACTCCGAATTGCCTCTTTTACCATAAATTAAATAAATTCATTTATAGTTGCTTTAATCTGTTCTTATACTATGAAAGGTCATGTTAATATGCAAGTTAAATTAAAACCAATCTTGAATAAGGTTAATAAAAAAGTGAATTTGGAAAAGATTAAGGTCTATTCGGACAAAACAGTCAGCCTTGTTACCAAGTTTTCGGATCTAATGCGGAAATATATGGACATCTTGGCCGCTAAAATGGTTAAAATCGGAGTGCCGGCAAACGTGGTTTCGATTTTGGGATTTTTAATCGGGTTGCTCGCCATTAATTTTATCTCGATGCAGATGTATATGTGGGGGCTGGTGCTGATTGTGGTGAACCGCTTGTTTGATGGTTTGGACGGTGCAATTGCCAGAAAAACTAAAATTACCGATTATGGTGTTTTTCTTGATGCTGTGCTCGATTATGTCTTTTATGCCGGCGTGATTTTTGCTTTTGCCTTGGCTAATCCGGCTCAAAACGCCGTGGCGGCGGCTTTCTTGCTGTTTGCGTTTATGTCTTCGGCTTGTGCGTTGCTGGCTTATGGTGTGGTGGCTCACAAAAGCAGCCAAAATTATGAGCTATTGAACAACTCTCCTTTCTATCTTGGTGGTTTTGCCCAGGGTTTTGAAACACTTTTGGCTTTGGTGTTAATGTGCCTCCTACCCTGGTGGTTTTTGCCGATTGCCATTATCTTTGGGGTGTTGGGGCTGGTTAAAGCTCTAACGATAGTTATTGCCGCTTATTACAATTTTGTGATTGCTAATAAAAAATCAGGAACAACAGATATTAATGAATAAGAATTTGGGCAGATTTTTTCTAATCCTAATCATGGCTCTTGTCTTTGCCGGCAAGAGCCATGCTTGGCAGAATAACTTTGAAAATGATAAATTGCGGCTGGAGGTGTGGACGGAAAATTCACAGCTCCATTCCTCTCAACCGCTTGATGTTATTTTGAAGTTTGAAATGAAAAACGGTTGGCATATTCTTGCGGAGAACCCCGGAGATATCGGACGACCGACCGTGGTGAAACTGGATTTGCCGGAAGGATATCAACTTAAAAACAAACGCTGGTCAGCTCCTAAACACTTTGAAACTGACGGAATTGTGCAATTTGGGTATGATGATACGGCATATTATCGGGTCAGTGTTGTGCCGATTTATCGTCCGGAACGGCAAATCAGAATCCCTCTTAATGTTTCGTGGCTGTCATGTCGGGAAGAATGTATCCCCGGAAAATTTGCCACGACCATGGATTTTGAGGTGACAGAGTGGAATGTCTTTCCGAGCAATGATTTTAAGAAAATTGCCGCTGAGGCTGAACAAAGCTTTACGGCAGAAGCGGCTCAAACTAATACATCAAATTCCGCAAATTCTTCTTTGCTGTTGGTTTTATTAATGGCTTTTGTCGGTGGAATTATTCTGAACTTTATGCCGTGTATTTTCCCTATTCTTACGCTTAAGGCAATTTCGCTTATTCAGGGGCGATTTAATCATCGGGAAATGAGGATTGATGCACTTTTGTATATGCTGGGCGTGGTGGTTTCTTTTCTGCTGGTGGCCGGTATATTGGCGGTTCTGCGGGCTCAAGGTGAAGCCGTGGGTTGGGGTTTCCAACTCCAAAATCCGTATTTTGTGGTGTTGATGTTGCTGATTTTTGTGGTGGTATTGTTGTTGCTTTTGGATTTAATTGCGCTGAAAAATCCGTTGGCAGACAAGCTTGGTCGTCTCTCAATGAGCGATAAACGCATCGGAGCTTTTGCAACCGGATTTTTTGCGGTGTTAATTGCAAGTCCTTGCACGGCTCCGTTTATGGGGATTGCTATCGGGTATACTTTGAGCCAGGCGGCTTATGTTTATGTGCCGGTATTCTTGTTTTTGGGGTTAGGATATGCCCTGCCCTTTACCTTGGTGGGTTTCTTTCCGAAAGTGCTGCACAAAATCTTGCCTAAACCCGGGCGCTGGATGGAAATTTTGAAAAAAATATTTGCCATACCGGTGTTTTTGACCTGTGTGTGGTTGGGGTGGGTGTTGTATAATCAACTTGCCGTGACACAAACTGCGAGCCAATCGGCGGAAATGTGGCAGGAATATGATGCCAACAAAGTAAAACAGTTGGTGGCAAATGGAGAACCGATACTGCTTAATTTTACGGCCAAGTGGTGTATTACGTGTTTAGCCAATGAGCGCTTGGCATTCAGGGCTCCGGAGTTTGAAAAATTGGTACAACAAAAAAAGATTCATCTTTTTAAGGGAGATTGGACCAATGAGAATCCGGAAATTACCAAAGCATTAGCGAGTTATGGGCGCAACAGCATTCCTCTTTATGTATATTATGACGGTAAACAATATCATATTTTGCCGCAGTTGCTTACGTCTTCCATCTTATGTGACCACTTGAAGTAAAAAAAATCCCCGAGTTGCCTCGGGGATTTTTTTTATTTAACTCAATGGCTTACTTGCCAAAAATGCCCAAGTTTTTAACCCGGTCTTTGACCCCGCCGACTACGTTGTCCAAGTTCTTTTCGGCAATGTCTTTGAGATCACCGATTTTAACAGTTGCAACAGCTTTGGAAGCGGTACTCAAAATCTGGTTTAAGACTTTGCTGATGATTTCGGGAATGTCATTGCCGTTTTGACCGCCGCCGATGTTAGTCATATTGATATCCGGCAGAGGAACGGTAATGTTGCCGCTGGCTAAATCACCGGCAGAAGCAGCTGCATTAATCTCTCCGCTGTTAATTTGCAGCTTTTTGATGATGACTTTTTTAGAAGATCCGCTTTCTTCTTTGGTCGGAGCAGCTTCTTTAGTCTTGTCAGAAGATGCAGATTTGGCGGTGAATTTGTTGATGTTGTTTTGAATTTCTTTAATGTTGTTTTGAGTCAAAGACAAAATCTCATAGCTGATTACCGGTTTGTCAATGATAATACTGTCAATGATGATGGTATCTGTGGTCAGACTTTTGATATCGACCTTAACGGTGATACCGTCTAAGCTCAAAAAGTTAGCGTTCTGATAGCCTTTGGGGTTGGCAACGACAATTTTCTTAATCTGCCCTTCGCCATTGGTGAGTGAAATTTTGAAACCTTCCAAGCTGACGTTGGTGCCGGTGATTTCGCTACCGTATTTGTGGACCAGATTTTTAACAATGCTTTCGTATGAATTGGCAACATAAAAAATTCCGCCGCCAATGATTAAAAGTATTGCGAGAAAAATATATTTCTTCATGCCTTTTCCTTCCGTTAGTTTGATGAGAGTTGTGTATATCGTTTATTTATATATGATTTTAGTTTTTTTTCAACGTCCTTCTGCATTTTAGCATCGGGATTATATGTTTTTAAGATATTGAGCATGTTGTCAAAGCAGTTGAGTTTGTCGCAAAAAACAAATGAGGGCAAATAGTTGAGGTCGTAAACCCAGCTTAGCAGATTGAGTATGCGGTCGCAGGCGGTTTTGACTTTTTGTAAATCTATGGCTTTTTCGGCCATGAAATCTGCAAGAATGGCGGGCTGTATCCTCATATCTTTTGTTTCATCGGCTTCGGGACAAAAAAGCTTTTTCATGCGCTCGGTTTGGGTGGTAATAAGATAAAAATTAGCAATTTTGTCGGCATCGCGCACCAGTTTTAAGATTTCGGTAACCGAATCTTTAATGTTTCCTAACTTTTGATAGTCCTCAGAGCTATAATAATCTTCAATCAATTTGTTGTGATATTTTACCGGAATGACAATAAAGGGGGTGTTATATTCCGGATTTTTCTCAAGATATTGGGCGCCAAATTGCCCATGGTCAAACTTGGAGCCGACAAAATGTCCTTGCTTTTGCTGATATAATTCGCAGATTTCGCGAAACCGGCCGATGTCATGAAATAAGTAAGCTAATTTGGCATAACGCAAATATGCCTGCGGCTGATGCTGGTAATATATTTCGTGTTTCATTATGTAATTGCCGGCGCCGAGAACCTGCAGTGAATGTTTTATTTTTTCTTCGGCCATCAATTTATGAAAAGGCGATGATTGTACTTTTTTAATGCAGTTTTCATATTCTTGATATAAAAGTTTCTCTTCGTGTTGACAATCCAGCATTGTTTTCTCCATTAGCTTTATCAAAGCAGATTTTCGGCTTGATGGATAGTGTTGATTGCGCTTTGTGCACAAAAAAAGCTTTCTCGTTTCACAACGAAAAAGCTTTTAATCACTACACAGAATAGAGACATGAACTTATACCGCTTTTTCCCAAAGGGGCAATCAGTTGTGTGTTAACAAATGCTCGAAACAACGATAAACTAAGTTACAATCGTATGGATAAAATGTATAAAAGACATGAATTGTTAACACTATTCTCTATTAAGCTTAGCTACGCATAATAAGTATAAATACAAAAACACAAATCGTATTAAACTGCTTGCTATATAAGTCTATTTTTTCTATTTGTCAATTAAAATTCTAAAAATTTTGGTAAAAAATTAAGGATTGGATGATATAAATGCACTAATATTGTGTAAGTCTGAGGTGTATTATGCTTAATCATCAGGAAAATCTGCAAAAAGCTATTAAACTAAGTGATGAATCGGTGGATAACGGCAGCTCACCTTTTGGTTGTGTTATCGTTAACCCACAGGGAGAAGTGATTGGTGAAGGCTATAATCATGTGGTGTTGGATAATGACCCTACTGCTCATGGCGAAATTGTGGCAATTCGTAATGCTTGCGCCAATATCAAAAGTTTTGATTTGTCCGGCTGTGTATTGTATACCTCTTGTGAGCCCTGCCCGATGTGCCTGAATGCGGCTAAATGGGCTAATATTAAGGAAATTTATTATGCTGCTGACCGCTATGATGCCGAACATATCGGTTTTCGCGACCGAATCTTTTATGAGGATGATGTCTTGAAAGTTATTCAACTTAAAAATGAATAAGTGGCTGAATAAAAAAGATAAAATTCCTTATTAATTTTTTTTGGATTTTTGTGCAAAATTCTGTTGCAAAAAAAAATTATGCGGTTTATATTGCCCTTGTTGTTCGACAACAATATGTTTGTTGTGGGTGCATAGCTCAGTTGGTAGAGCAACTGACTCTTAATCAGTGGGTCTGGGGTTCGAACCCCCATGCGCCTACCATTCGTAAAAATCGTCTTAATTTGTTAAGGCGATTTTTTTATATCCATATTAAGGGGTTCTCACCCTAAAGGGTTCTTCTGGCTCGTAAGTGTTTTTACAAACACTAACTCGCTGCGGTCACTTGGTTTGTAACATTCGTTTCGCGTCGCAGGCAGCGCCTGAGGCATCAGTTAGTTGCTTTACGTATATGCCTTGTATCCGCGATGCTTTCTATGTGCCGGTTGCTTGAATTAATTTGTAGCTTCCTTCACGATTGCTCCACAATCGTGTGATGACTTTAAATAAGACTAAAGCAATCGAGAACAGCAATTATTTAAACAATATGTGGAATAGGTTGCAAATTCCTAAAATTTCAAAAGCGGCAGTAAGAACGAAAAGCAACTCCCTCGCCCCGGAATGCTGGAAATTTCGATTTTGGTATCAATCACGGCGGCAATTTTGCTCACGATGGTTAATCCCAGCCCTGCTCCTTGTTTACGGTTATCAATAATTTGCGGACTTTGGTAAAATTCTTCAAAAATCTTGTTTCTTTCTTGTTCCGAGATGCCAGGACCATTGTCTAAAATCATAATCCGGATATGGTCTTGCTCTCTTTTGCAACCCAAAACAATTTTGCTTTGGGTATACTTAAACGCATTGCTCAACAGATTGCGAATGATACGCTCAATGAGTATGGGGTCGCTATAAACCTCTCCGTTATGCACCAAAGTATGAAATTTGATGTGTTTGCATGAGGCTAGCTCAGCATATTCTTTAGCAATATTCCTGATTAAGCTACCAATGTTGAACTCTTGTGGCTCATATTTAATTCCGCCGGAATCTAATTTGGAAATATCCAGCAAGTTATTGAGCAAATTGTTTAAATTATGCGCCGAGGCTTCAATTTTTTCTAAAATTTCTTGTTGTTTCTTGCTCAATCCTTCATCAAACATAGCGGCTATAAAGATATTTAGGGCCTGCATGGGTTGGCGCAAATCATGGCTGGCTTGAGCTAAAAAGTATGATTTATCGCGGTTGGCTTTCTCGGCCATAAATTTGGCTTTTTCAAGCGCTTGCTGAGTTAGGATAAATTTGCTGACATCTTGAAATGTGCCGGCAATCTTGCTTTGCGCGCCTTCTTGGATGACGGAGGCTTTGTAAACACAATAAATTACCTGATTATCCGCGCGGCGTATTCTTAGTTGCCCCTCAACCGGGTGGCGATGTTTTATCAGCTCTTGGAGTTGAGCCCAATATTGTGGCAAGTCATCGGGGTAGACATAATCCTTAAAAATATTGCGCTTATATCTCACTTCTTGCGGGTTTACGCCAAATATTTTATACATTTGTGCGGACCAATAAATCCGTTTATGGTGCCAATCAAATTCCCAATAGCCAAGCTGAGCAATGTTTTCGGCAAAGTTTAGCCGAGAGCTTAATTGTTTTAGCTCGGCGGAGAGTTCGGTCTTTTCGGTGATATCATGAAAACAGACGGCACAATGATTAGCGTGGGGATAAAAACTGGTTTGATACAGCCTATCGCGAACCATCAAATGGCTCATTTGCGGGGCTTGACGACGCATACTCTCTTGATATGTTTGGTAAAAATCGGAAAATTCGCCCTGAGGCAATTGAGCTCCTAAGTCGCCTTGAGGGGTGGCCACTTCTAAAATTTGCGCATTTTGGTTGGCAAGGCAAATCTTACCTTGTTTATCCATCATGACCAAAATATCGGTGGCGGCGTCGGCCAGTTGGCGGAAAGCAAATCCTTGGTTGTTCATTGTTCCTTCTTGGCTAATGTATTAAATAAAATGTATCCAGTTTCCGGAGCCAGCTTGAACAGCCAGCCATCATAGTAGAAACTGTTATTTTTTATATAATCATTAACGCCAAGAGTTGGAAGACGGTTGGTCGAGATTTTTATTTGAGCCCAGAAAGTTTTTTGCTCGGAGTTGCTAAATAAACTGATATCGGTGACCAGACCATTAAACAAAGTGATTTCTAAATCGGTTCGGAGCGGAAAATCGGCCTCCTTAAACTCGTTTTCGGGGATTACTTCTTGAAAAGTGAGAAAGGAGAAGACATCGGCAAACAAGGTTAAGGTGGCTTGTTCGCCTCGTTGGTTAGTGAACGGTTCACGCGGGGTTAAGCGAGTATATTCAATGTCTTTATCGTCGATTTCGGCAGATATGGTCCGAATCTGCTCGGGGGCATAGTTTAGCAACGGTTGCTGAAACCATGAATATAGCTTTTGCGGCAGGGTGAAATCGTTGTTGACCAACCAGACGTGGTTGTCATTTTTTTTGCGGACGTAGGTATAGAGATTGTCGGCGGTGTTTTTGCCAACCACAATCTCGTCTAAAAGCTTGTCTTGGGCAAAAGTTTGAATCAATGTACCGGTGGCGGCGGCCTCCCCCTCGCCCGGTAACAATAATTTTAACTCACTTAAAGATTGTTGCTTAAGGTCTGCCTCGATGAAATATCTACTCTGATTCATATTTATAAACAAGGCGTTTGCTAAAGCAAAGTTGGCATAATAGCCGTGAGCCTCGCGGATTCTCCAAAAACCGTCTTTGAGTTCTATGGTGGCCGTTGTATCTGCGTTGGTGATGACGGCACGGTCAAAGTCGGCTCCTTGGTCGGCCGTGTGCTCGAAGAGCAGTTTGCCCGAAAGGTTGCTTTGCTCTTCCATAGTGGTCAGCCAGATACCGCAGAATGCAAATATCATGGAGGCAAACATCAGGACTAAGCCGATGATGAGGCTTTTTTTAGTCATGGAGCAACCTTTCAGCCCGGCGGGCATAGTGACGGTGAATGATGATGTCTAGTATCCAGGCCACCAAAAGTGCTAAAAGCGGGAAGATTAAGACATTGAGGGTGACAATGCCGTTGATGGCATTTTCGCTCTCTTGTTTGATTCTATACTCCATCCGGCGCATTTCTTCTTCTTTTTTCTGCAGGTTGCGCTGCATTTCCTGGATTTCGCTATATACCTTGACTGAGGCGGCGATTTCTTGATTCTTAATCATCTGCAAAGTGGTGTTAAGAGTGAGTTTTTGTTGCTCAAAGTCTTGGCGCAGTTCTTCATAGCGGTCGGCAAATTCGGCGGCGGTGAGTTGTTCTAGGCGGCTCCGAATGGTGTCGTCGCGGTTGGCCATTTCTTTACTGCCGATGGCCATGAAATTGGCATTGCCGCTTAAATAGTCAACCGAGCGCAACAAAAAGTCATAATTGTTGTTGTAGGGCACAATTTCATCAATCTTGCTGCCGGTGCGAAAACCAGTAGACACCCAGTTTTGTTGATATATCCAGTCAGAATCGGCAACAACTATGATTTGAGCCGGAGTGACACTGCTGCTTAGATAAGGCAATAAATTTTGCGATATATTACTTTCGGCAAAGGGATCGCTCTCAAAAATGCTATGATAATTGCCTTGGCTCAGAGCGGCAAGGATAATCGGGGCGGAACTTTCTTTCATGAATTTAACAACTTCGAGCTTGTCGCCATATTTGGCAATTTTAGCATCTATCGTCATGGCATCGGCCGAGGTTTGCAGCAAAACAGAGGTTTTGGCGCCTTCTATCGGCTCTAAAAGCAAACTCCCCGGGGTTTTGAAACTCATGGTGGTCAGATTTTTGGTGAGGGGACTTTCCGCATTGAGATACCCTGCCGATAAGTTAAACCAAGGATAATATTTGCGGACGGAGCCGTCGGCAAAGGTGATTTCGGAGGAGAGTTGTCTGTCGCCGATGACTTTGCCGCTTTGGTAATCAATTCCATAGCTCTTGAGCAATAAATTGATGTCGGAGCCTTCTTGTTCGGTGACACCTTTGAGGGCATCTTCATATTCGGAGAACGGATCTACCAACACCAGCAGGTTGCCTCCCCGCATGACAAACTGGTCGATGGCATACATACCAACAGCGGAAAGTTGGCGGGTGCTGACCACTATAAGAGTATTGATATCTAAGGGAATTTGCGGAGAACCGGCGGATACCTCAACCACATTATAGTCTTGTCTTAGGAGTTTGACAAAAGTCCAGTCTTTGTCGGCTTTGCGACCGCGGTAAGTGGTATCGAGAATCGGTAAGTCAGGTGACATTATACCAATGTTCTGGCGCTTAAATCCGCTTAAGGCCTCAATGCCGCGGGTTAAGTCATTTTCCAGATAGTTTTGGCGCAGACTCTGAAAATAAGGTATAACATAACTTTTGCCTTGGGCGTTGGTCATGACGGCTCCAAAATAGTAGCCGTTTTCGCTTTCAGAGGTAGAAAACTTTCTTAAGCCGTAGCGTTTGGCGTCTTCTTCCACACTGCTATAGGGCTCTGGATTGAAAATGTTTATTTTGATTTGGTTATGTGATTCATTACGATAGCGATCCAGCATACGCATCACAATTTGGGCATATTGCGCATAGAGCGGATAGTCTTTGTATATCTCGGACGAATAATATATATTTATGTTTATCGGCTGAGAGAGATTTTTGAGCGCCTTTTGAGTCTCGGGGCGGAAGCTGTAGCGTTGGTCACGAGTGAGGTCAAGTTTGTGGTCGGCAAACAATAAGCCAGAGGCCATATTCAGCAACACAAAACAAGTCAATAAAATCAGTATAAACAAAACTACCGAACCATGCTTTTTAAGGCTGCGGATTTTGGCTGATGAAATGTTCATGTCCCTCTCCTTTCCTAACTCTTTTTATATTCTACCGTGATGACATTGAGCCATAAAGGCAAAATCATCATGCTGAGATAGTAAATAATGTTGTCAAGCCCAAGCTGACCGCCGCTTAAGTCCTGAAAATGTTTGGAGAAGTTGAGCGACTGAATGGTGCGTATCATAATGTTGCTTGAGAAGCCAAATTCGCTTATCAAAAAGTCAAAATTGCCGGTGCTGATGATGAGTGATAATATCAGTGTGGCAATGTAGGCAATGACCGGACTTTTGTTGAAAGCCGAAACGCAACAGCCAACAGCGCAAAAAGTGCCGGAAATAAACCAACAAGCAAGATATGAACACAAAATGTTTAGATAGTCTATCGGATAGATACTGCCAACCGAAAATAAAAACGGCATGGTTACAACCAATAATACCGTGCAGAACATCCAGGCGGAGAAAAATTTGCCCAAAACTACCCCCGTGTAACTCACAGGCTGGGTCAGTAAAACTTCCATGGTGCCGGAGCGACGTTCTTCGGCCCACAAGCGCATGGTGATGGCCGGTACCAAAAGCGCAAAAATATCTCCCTGAAAGTAGAAAAATGAAAAAAGTTCCATGTTGTTGAGGTCAAAAAATCCGCCCATGTAAAAAGCGGCAAACATGGAGATAAAGGCATAGGCTCCGAGCAAAAAATAAGCCAGACGGCTGCGGAAATATCCGCCAAACTCTTTGGCAAAAATGATATAGGTTTGATACATCATTATACTCACTCCTATTGGTTGATGATTTGGCGGAAGGCGTCTTCCAGATTTTGGCTCTTGGCAAAGCTTTTGAGGTCAACGGCGGTTGAATCTTTAATTATGCGGCCTTTGTTCATCATAATTACGCGGGTGGCTAAAGCCTCTACTTCTTCCATGATGTGGGTGGAAACCACGACTAAATTTCTTTGTCCGTAGCTTTTGATAAACTGGCGAAAAACGTGTTTTTGGTTGGGGTCTAGGCCCTCGGTGGGCTCATCTAAAATCAGGACTTGGGGTTTGGTAAGCAAAGCGCCGGCGATGGCGGTGCGATGTCTAAACCCTTTGGAAAGTGTTTCAATTCGTTGGTTTATCACCGTTTTTAGTTCAAAATTATTTACAATCTCGTTATAGCGCTCCTGAAAGGCAGAATCGTCCATGCGGCGGAGTTTGGCTATAAATAAAAAATATTCAAAAACGGTCATGTCACCGTACAGCGGGCTGTTTTCTGGAACGTAGCCGATGTTTTTGAGAGCTTCTTGTCGGGCGGTAGTGATGTCGTGGCCCAAAATGCTGACACTGCCGGAACTGGGCTCAAGATATCCGCTGAGCAGGCGCATCAGTGTGGTCTTTCCGGCGCCGTTGGGACCCAATAAGGTGACGATTTCTCCGCGCTTTAGCGCAAAATTAACATTGTTGACGGCGCGGATGCGGCCGAAATTTTTGGAGAGTTTTTTGACTACCAGCATGAAGTTCCTCCTGCCATATGTTTTTATCTATTTTAACAAATTTATTTTAAAGTGTAAGAATTATTTTTGCATTTTGAGCAATTTTGCAACGGTCGTGCAAAAAGGTTGCTGACAAATTGGTTATTTTGGTTTATTTCTATGTAAAAATTGGTATGATAAGTCAATTTTTGATATTTATGGAGCTAAAAATGGCAGTGGAAATGTATTCTCGCGAGGAAAGCAAATTCTTGAAAGTGGGGCTTTATATCAGCCTTATTTTGCTGGTGTTGCTGGCTTATTTTGTGAGTAATCATAAAAAAGTGGAACTCGATAACGGTAAGTATTATTCGGTAACGGCGCGCTTTAACCGTACGGACGGTCTGTTGGTCGGAGATTGGGTCAGAATGGCCGGGATGAATGTCGGTAAAGTGGTGGATGCTAAGTTAGATGACCATTTTAAGGCAATTTTGACGATGGAAATTAAAGACGGAATCAATATCCCCGATGATAGCAGCGCCTCTATCGTGAGCGGAGGTTTGGTCGGGTCCAAATATATTGAAATTGAACCCGGCGGGTCGGAAGATATGATCGCTCCGGGCGGAGAATTTGCTTATACTCAAGATGCAATGGTGATTGAGGAGTTGTTGGATAGAATTGTGAGTATCGGCAAGGCTAATCGTGAGCAGTTGGTGGAAGATGCCGCTAAGTGCAAAGCTCAAAGCAATGAAAAAAATTCTAGTAAACAAAATTAATGTAGCAGGCAAGGAGATTTTTTGATGAATAAGAGACCAGTTGAAACAATTATGGGGTTAGTCGTGGTGTTTGTGGCGGCTTTCTTCCTCTATTTTGCTTATAATGTTTCGGATTTGCAGGTGGTGAAAGGTTATAATGTTACGGCACGTTTCCTGAAAGTCGGTGGTTTGAACGTCGGTTCTGATGTGCGAATCAACGGAATTAAGGTCGGTACCGTGGTTGGTCAACAGCTTGATGCTGATAATTATGAAGCCGAAATTAAGATGAGCTTGGCCTCAAATATTAAACTGCCGAAAGACAGCACGGCCGTGATTGCAAGTTCGGGTTTGGTGGGTGATAAGTTTATTAAAATTGAACCGGGTAAAGCTTCGGAATTCTTGCAAGACGGCGATGTTATCTCTAATACCAAAGATTTTAAGACTTTGGAAGATATGGTGGGCGAAATCATTTTTATGGTGACAGATAATGGCAATTAAAATCAAATTATTGGCTTCTATCCCTGCTCTGGCGCTTGCGCTTGGCGGAAGTTTGGCTCAGGCCAAAGAAATTGACACCAATATTGCAAGAATGCAAGCTATGGACAAGATTACCGGTATGGTGCGGGTAATTAATGTGCCGGTTAACAGTGAGGTGAAGTATGGCAGTTTTTCGATTGTGGTACGTGCCTGCAAAACTCGTCCGCCCGAAGAAACACCGGAAAATTTTGCCTTTGTTGACGTGGTGGATAATTATAAAAGCGAAAATCCGGTTAATATCTTTCGGGGGTGGATGATTTCTTCTTCTCCGTCGCTTAATCCGGTGGAACATCCAATTTATGATATTTGGCTGTTGAGCTGTGAAAACGGTGCAATTAATCCGAATTTGAAAATTATGACAGCCGAGGAACTTAAAGCACGTGAACAAATCCCTCAGGTGAATACTCAAGCTAAAAATGAGCCGATTGATGTGGAAAACGTGCCGGCTAATTTGCTGAATGGCGGAAAAGAACCGGTAGATGCTACTTTGGCTAATGAAGCTCCTGCACCAACAACCGAAACAGTTGCAACTCCCAATATGGTTAAAGCTGTGGCTGATGGGGCTGTTAATTTGCAAGCTAGTGATGTTCAAACAGAAGAAGCCCAAATTCCGGCTCAGTCTGAAAATACACAAGGCGACGGGGTGCCGCAAGCTTTGGTTAATATAAATACCGGAGCGGCTGCAGAACCAGCTGCGCCAACGGATGCTCCGCAACGGCCGGAAAATGTTTCGGCAGATAATGTGCAGTCTGATATGCTGACATCAGCAGAGAGTGTGACGACGGAACCGACAGAAATTAATCCGGAGAGTGCGGAAAATACCGCTCCGGCAAACTTGCCCGAGATGCCGCTTATTCCGGAAGATATTCCGACCGCATTGCCGGCTGATAACAATGCTCAGACAGCTCCGATGACAGCTGAAGATATTGAGCTTCCGGAAGATAATATGCTTCCGGCGGAGGAGTTTGAAGAAAACGGTATGTTAGATGATCAATTGATTGATTTTTCCGAATAGTCTTTCAAACTGCATGAAAAAGCGCCTTAGGGCGCTTTTTTTATGTGGGTATCTATATGTGATATACGTAAACTTTGAGAGGAAGAAAACCGTAGGTGGGGGCGGAAATTTCTTTTAGTGGTGTCAGTTCCTTGATGGCAAAGGCGGATGAAATGATGATGCTGCCTTGTTTTAGCTCATGTTTGAATTTGTTTGACAGGTCTTGCGACAATTCATTACTCAAAAAGCACATAACTAAGTCGACATCACTCAAATCGGCTTGCATAAAATTTTGTTTGATAAAGCGGAGGTTATCCAGCCCCTGCCCTCGCCAAGCGGAAATGCGCCAGAGGGTCCATGACCACTCATAGCCGCAAAAGTGGTGCTGTGGAAAAGCTTGAGCCAAGGGCAAGAGCATGCGTCCGTCACCGCTGCCCAAATCGACAATTTTAAGCGGTTTGTTACTGCTCGGCAAAATTTTTCGGGCTTCTTGGAGGCTGATGTTTTTCATGGCTCCGAAAGTGGGCACAAAAGGTGGATATTTCCCGTGTTCGGATTTGAGATATGCTGATATGATGTATATAGACACATAAATTGAGATAAAAGTTAAGACTATGGTTAGGGCCAATAGCATTATTTTCTCCAGAAACTGCGAGTAAAGATAACCAGAACAGTGAGAATATCTAAACGTCCTAACAACATGGCAAAAGAAAGAATATATTTGCAGTAGGCACTCAAGCCGTAATAATTACCGTCGGGGCCGGTGATGGGACTAATGGAGGGGCCGGAGTTGGTTATGCAGGCAATGACCGAGCCGACGGCCGTTGGGAAGTCTAGTCCGGTGATGGCGATGAGAACACTTAGTATTAATAAACTAAATATATAGGCGGAAAAAAACACAAATACCGAAATGACTAAGTTGTTGTCGCTGGATAAACGTCCGATTTTTATGGGAACAACTCGGTTGGGTTCAATGGCGGTTATAAGCGATTTTTTTAGAAAAGCAATTACTACCTGCCAGCGGAAGACTTTGACGGAACCGGAGGTGGACCCCGTACAGCCGCCGGTTAGCGCAAAAATAATGAAGATGGTAGAGGCAAATGCTCCCCATTTAAGATAGTCGGTAGTGACAAAGCCGGTCGAAGTGGTGATGGAAACAACATTAAATGAGGCATAGCGCAAAGCATCTACAAAATCGTATTTGCCGGTATAGACAAGCCAAAGGGCAGTTAAACCAACATAAAAGACCAAAAGTTTGAGGAAAAACCTGACTTGCTCAACTCGCAAAGAATTGGTGCTCTTGTTAATCAAAATGGTATGGTACAATGTGAGCGGAACAGCGCCTAAAATCATGAAAATCGTGATGGTGTAGTCGATTGCCGCATTATCAAAGTAGCCAACGGAGGCGTCTTTGGTCGACATACCGCCGGTGGCAACCGTGGCCAAAGCATGGCAGAGGGCATCAAACCAACCCATGCCCGCTAAATATAAGCACAAAAGGCAACCAATGTTTAAGGCAATATAGATATAAATTATGCGCTTGGCTATATAACTGATTTTGGGCATGAGTTTGTCGTTGAAGTCGGAATTTTCGTGCTGGAATATCTGCATGCCGCCAATGCCTAAAAACGGCAGCATGGCGATGGCAAAGATGACTATCCCTATCCCTCCCAAGCCATTTAGAATTGCGCGCCAAAGCAAAATGGCCCGCGGGGTTTCATCAAGATTGGTAATGATGGTGGCGCCGGTGGTGCTGATCCCCGAAGATGCCTCAAAAATGGCATCGGCCCAGTTATCTACCGTGCCATACATCATAAAAGGAATGGCGGCAATGAGGGTGACAGAAAACCAACTGACCACGGTTAATAAATAGCCTTGCTGAAGACTGACCCTGTCAATGCGGGTTTTGTTGGCTAAAAACATGGACATACCAAGGAAAAGGGCAATGATGGCCGAGGATAAAAACGGAGACCACGAAGTGTGGTTGTCATAGATATCTAAGGCCGCAGGGAAAAGCATGGCTAAGCCCAAAACGCTGATGAAATATCCACTTATCATTAAAACCGGTTGCCACATATCTTTTCCCCTAAATTGGAGTGAGGTTAGTTACAGCGCAACATTTTGCGAGATGCCATTGTTGACCAGAGTGTGGTTGATGCTGATTTTGCGAACATAGCACATTCCGGTGGCAATTCCTTGTTTGGTATAGGCTTCAATGGTACAATTGACGGGGTCATTGCCGATAAAGTTTTGCAAAAATTCTTTGCCTACAGTCCCTTCTCTGCTGTTGGGATTGACATATATGCCAAACAAGAAGATGTCGTTGCCGTTGATGATGATTTCGTTGGCGCTGACGACATAGGCTTCCCCACTGATTTCTTGCGGAGTGTTGAGGTAGATTAAATCTAGATTACGTTGTTTGGCTTTGGCAACGGTGGATGAGGTTTCGGCTTGCTCGGGTTGAGATGTTTCAGACGTGGCCTCGGTTTCAACGGTCGGTGCCAGATGGTCAGCAAGCGGTTCGGCCGCAAATTTCGGAGCTTGTGGTTGGTTTTGTTGCGACATAATATCTATGCTGAGCGGAGCTTCGGAATTTTTGGCTTTTTCGAAAATTTGACGGCGAATTTCTTGCTCTTTGGTATAGTCGTCGGAGAGTTGCTCTTGTGGTGCGGAGTCAGATGAGGGCATAATCTTGTTTTTGAGCTCGCTCATATCGGGAATTGTGAAGTTTGCGCTTTGCACCAATTCTTTGCTCTTGCTGACAATTTGCTCACTAACCGGATTAAACCAGCCTTTTATCTTGTTCCAATACCAAATATGCACTTCGGTGGGACGAGCGCCGATAAAAGTGGGAATTAAATACATCAAAATCAAAAGCGGAATGGCAATGTAGGGTTTGCGCAACGGCCAGAGCACAAACATTACGGTCTTGTGCAGAAAGCCTAGCAGTCCTTTGCTGGTTGTGATGTCGTCTTGGCGTGATTTGCTTTGTTTTCTCATCGGTGTATTCCGTATTTTTGATGTATCTTAAATATGGTTTAGTTTTGAAAATTCTATTGCTTTTACTCCAATTTCTCAAGAGAAAAATTTTTTGGCAAAATTTTGTTGACATTATGACAAAGTAGTGTTAACAAAGAGTTATCTTTTGTACAATTATTGAAATTATGATGTGGAAACTAAAAATTTATATGCTGAGGCATTTTTTTACTTTCCATGATAAGATATTTTCTTTTGTCATACTTAATTATGAAAAATTATAATCGCTAATGTAGTCAATCATACTGTAAGTTTTAATTTTTTCATAGCGTTAGAAAAGTCAGTGTTGTGAAACACTGGCTTTTCGCCTTTTAAAGCGTGGGTTTATTTTAAGATTGTCGGTCTGCAAAACTCCAAGGTTTGCCATGTTGTAAAAAGTCGGGAAGTTCTTTTAAGTTAGAGGCTCCGGCGGCTCCTTTATGTCCGCCTCCCCCAAAGGTGGCGGCGATTTTGGAGGCATCGGCATCGGGGTGGTTGGAATAAAAGGTTAGATTCCATCCGCCTTTGCGGTTCTTGTAGAAATTGACCAAAATTTGATAATCAGACAAATTCTCCAGCGAATCGAAAAATTCGGAGTAACCTTGGGCCATATTTGAGCAGACGCATTTATACCCCATTACCTCACTCTCAAAAGCCATGGAACGCACCAAGCGGTAGTTGCGAATCTTTATCCAAGACAATATAGCCTCACCTTTCTCAACCATGGCGGGGATATCAATCTCGTTATTAAACAATTTTTTCCAATTTTCATCTTCAGGACGGTTAACACCCAGTGACTGAAAGGCATATTCAAAAGGTCGGACCCGCTCGTCGCGCAAGTCAAAAATATCGTTTAAGCCTAAAAGTTTAACGCCTAGCGGTGCTTCTTTCTCGGGATGAAAATACTCCCAGGTCAGCATGATGGCGGCAGTGCCGGAACGTCTCAAGCCTTTGATTGGTTTATATTTTCCGGTTGCCATATGTTCATCATATTCCTTAATCACAGAAATGTGGTGGTCAATCCAGGTGAAGTCTTTGGTGGCACTTAGTTCAAACATTAAATCAATCGGAAGAGCAATGTCACAGACAATGATCTTATCGTGTTTTGTTATCTCTTCCAAGGGAAGTTCCATGTCATGATTAAGACCTAAGCACTTAATTTCGGGATAAATGCTTTTGACAATTGCTGCCGAGCCTTTACCATCGTGGTCGGCAATGTGGTATATGCATAACATTGATTTCTTCTCCTTACTCTCTAAAACTCGACAATCAGATTATCATAAGCCGGACGAACATAGTCCGGAGTTAATTGGTTGACATTATCATAGTCACATTCGTTTGTCATGTGATTAATCAAAACTTTTTGCGGTTTAATTTGCTCAATCACGGCCATTATCTCATCTAATCCGGCGTGTTGGACCTCGCCTTTAATGGTGGTGAGAGGAATGGTCATCAGTTTGGGCTGTTTTGGTATCATTTTGTAGGCACTGCCGGCTAAAGACTTGAAATCGGCAATATGTACATACTCACCATCATCAAAAACATAGCCCAAGCACTCGGGGCAATGGTCCTTGAGTTTTATCGGCGTAATCTTAACCCCTTTGATGTAAAACGGGTGGTTGGGTTTGACAATATTGGGCACTAAACTCGGACGGCGCATGACATTGTTGGTCTTTTTGACGGTGGCAATCAGATATTCAAATCTTCTTTTAATGGCCTTATAGGTTAGTTTTCCGGCGTAAAAGTTGAGGCTTTGGCGGCTGATGCGGTTAATTTCACGCAGGTCATCAATGCCGTGCAAATGGTCGGCATGAGAATGAGTATACAAAACACCGTCAATGTTGCGAATGTTTTGATTAATCAACTGCGTACGCAAATCCGGACTGGTGTCTATCAGCAGTTTTACTCCGTTATACTCTAAGTAAGTTGTAGTTCTTAATCTATTATTTTTTAAGTTTTCGGGATTGCAGTCGCCCCAGCCGCGGCCTAAAGACGGAACGCCCATGGCTGCTCCGCAACCCAAAATAATCAGTCGGTTCATTTATAATCGTACCTCCCCTTGTCGCTGGCTTTGCGAAACAGATTGTGAAAATTGTCAGAGGTGATTTGCGCCAGCTTTTCAAACGGAATTTCCTTGAGCTGGGCTAATCTCTCGGCCGTGTAGCGCACGTAAGACGGTTCGTTGCGGCGGCCACGCATCGGAATTGGAGCCAAAAACGGAGAATCGGTTTCGACCAATAATCTATCCAGCGGAATATCCTTAAAAATTTCTCTTAATTCGCCGGATTTGTTAAAGGTAATTATACCCGATGCCGAAATATAAAAACCTATCGACAAAGCAAATTCGGCTAATTTGCGCGAGGTGCTAAAACAATGTATCTCGCCGGTGAAGGGTTTTTGGTTATAGTGCTCTTTTAGAATGGCAATTGTATCATCGTCGGCATCTCTGGTATGAATAATCAGAGGCAAGCCGGTTTCTTGAGCGGCAATAATCTGCTCGACAAAAACTCGGTGCTGAACATCTTTGGGGGAGTAGTCATAGTAGTAGTCGAGCCCACATTCGCCAATCCCGACGACCTTCTTGTGCTTTGATTTTTCGATAAAGTCTTGAGCCTTAATGTCAGGATATTCGGCGGCATTATGCGGGTGAACGCCAACAGCGGTATAGATAAACGGGTAAGTTTCGGACAACTCTAACTGCCCTTCAAGCTCGTTGATATTGTTGCCGGCATTGAGCATGGCCGTGACGCCGGCCTCTCGGGCGCGGGTGAGAATGTCTTCAAAATCTTCGTCAAAATCATTAAAATCTAAGTGACAATGGCTGTCAATTAACATTACTTATCCTTTTATTAAAATTAGTGATGATGCTTAATAGGGCTTGTTTTTTATCGAGGTTGAGACTATCGGTTTCGCTAAAAATTTTGATGCTGTCTTCCCAACTTTGGGCCAGAGCTTCAACATCTCCTACCTCGTGCATAAGTTGGCGATATAGTTTCAAAATCAGACTTTCGACCAGATAGTAGGTGTCTTCATCTTGAACGGCAGAATCGCAAAAACTCAATAGTTCGCTGAGTTTGAATTTGCTCCCGGAGGTGACTAGTTTTTTGAGCTTTTCATACTGTTCAACGGCATTGTTATCGGCATAGTTTAAGGCTTGGCCGATGCTGCCGGAGCTAATGCCAATCAGGCTTTTAACTGCGGCTTCGGAAAGTGTGGGACGATAGCGCCGCAACAAACTGCCCAGGTTGGAATCGCTCAAGGGTTTGAGGAGAATTTTGGCACAACGCGACTTGATGGTCGGCAAAAGACGGTTGGGGTTGTGCGAAATTAGTATCATCACCGTTTTATACGGCGGCTCTTCCAAAATCTTTAAGATGGCGTTGGCGCTGGCGGTGTTCATGTCATCAATACTATCAATTATCACTACGCGCCAGCCGTCTTGTGAGGAGCGCTTGGATAAAAACTCGTTGATGGTTCTGACATCATCAACCCTGATGAAGGCTGAGCGTTTCAGCCCTTGGAGTTCCTCTTGAGAAAGCGCCTCCCCGTCTTTGATGGCTTTCAAAATCTTGCGGCGGTCGGTGTCGGTGTAATCGCGTTCAATGATTTTTAAGTCGGGATGCGAATTTTGTGAAACCAGCTTAAAAATTTGATTATCCTTACCAATATTCAAACTAGTATATTCATCGGCTTTACCAGCATCGGCAGATAGTAAAAAACGGGCAAAGCGGTAGGCTAATGTGGCTTTGCCAATTCCCTCAATGCCTGAGAACAGCAAAGAATTGTGCAAGGAGTTGTGCTTCCAAGCATCTAGCAAAAACTGCTCGGCTTCTTCGTGTCCTAAAAGATAGTCGTTATCGCGCGGGGATATATTAACGGCGTCTTCGGGCATTAGCTTAGCTTAAACCTTTCGTTGATGGCGTTGACTACGTCTTGATGCAGTTCTTCGATGCTTTTGTCGGCATTTAACACTACAAAGCGTTCCGGCGCGGCGGCGGCCATTTCAAGATAGCCGGCCCTCATATGATTATGAAAATTGAGTTCGCGGCTTTCAAAACGTGTTTCTTTGACAGTCATACCGGAGGCTTTTTGCAGAGAACGTGCCAGACCAATTTGGGGGTCAATATCCAACAAAATTGTTAAATCGGGCTTAAAATGGCCGACAGTTAAGTTATATAACTGTTCCAGCACGCTTTTATCGACTCTTTTTTCGTAGCCGTAATACTGATAAGCCATGGTCGAATCGGCAAAGCGGTCGCTTAAAACCCACTCGCCGTTTTCTAAGGCCGGCCAAATTTTGTTAACCAGATGCACACGACGGTCGGCATAATATAGCAGAGCCTCGGCAATGGGGTCAAATTTGTTCTTGTCGCCGCAGACTAGGAGTTTTCTTAGCTCTAAGCCAACCGGAGTGCCTCCGGGTTCTTTGGTTTGGATGTTGCGAATATGCTTGGAACTCAGATAGTCGGCCAGCAACTTTAGCTGTGTGGATTTTCCGGTCCCCTCGCCGCCTTCAAAGGTGATGAAATATCCGAGTTTCTTGCTCATCTTAGATTTCTCCAAACAACAGATAGCGCAAGTTTGCCATAAGGCGGCCAAAGAAACCGAGTTTTTCCACATTACGGTCGGAGGTCAGCGGAATTTCAAAATTGCCTTGTCCGGGAATGTCGACTTTAATTACGCCCAGTTTATCGCCCTTTTTGATGGGAGCAGATACCGGTTTGTCATAGACGGCAGTCATTTTGATTTTATTGACACTACTTTTCTTTAAAGTACGACGGATGTCATGGTCGACAATAAGCTTTATGTTATTCTCATCGCCCTGCCAAACCGGAATTTCGGCAATGACTTGGTCTTTTTTGAACAAGGTGTAGTTAGAAAACTCTCTAAAGCCCCAGTTTATCAGCTTTTCGGCTTCTTCGGAGCGTTCTTTGTTACTCTTTAGTCCGGCCATAACACTAATCAAACGGCGATTATCTTTTTTGGCTGAAGCAACCAGGCAAAAACCGGCTTCTGCGGTGTGTCCGGTTTTTAGGCCGTCGGCGTTGGGCATACTATACAAAAGCGGATTGCGGTTGCCTTGTTTGATGTTGTTGTGGGTGAAGTTTTGCTCTGAGAATATGTGATAATATTCGGGGAATTGTGAGATGATAATGCGAGCCAGCTTGGCTAAGTCTTCTACCGACATGAGCTGGTCGGGGTGCGGCCAACCGGTGGAGTTGGCAAAGGAACTGTGGGTTAGTCCCAACTGACGGGCTTTTTTCTGCATATCGGCGGCAAAATCTTCCTCGCTTCCGGACAAGTTTTCGGCAGCAACGATGCAGGCATCGTTACCGGACTGGACAATGATACCTTGGATTAAGTCGCGGACGGGAACTTTTTCGCCAATTTTTAGGAACATGGTCGAACTACCGCTGGCGGCGCCGCCTTTTCTCCAGGCATTTTCGCTGACCGTGAAAGTGTCATCAAGCGACAAAGAGCCATCTTTTAATTTTTCAAAAATCATATAAATGGTCATCAGCTTGCTCATGGAAGCCGGCGGAATCATTTTCTGGTGGTCTTTGGTATAGAGGTACTGACCGGTTTCATAATCCATCACCAAAACATTTTTGGCCGTGGTTTCAATGGCGTTGGCGGCGCGGATTCCGGCAAATAAAACTCCGGAAGCTAACAATGTGCTCAAGTATAATTTTTTGTTTAGTATCATTTTTCCCTCTTTATTTTTTAGTCCTTGATTACGGCAGCTCCGGCAACGCCGAAGTTTTCAATTTGAGCCAGTGCTTTCTTGGCATCGGCCTCGCAAGTGTAGGGCCCCATACGTACGCGATAGTAACGATTGCCGTTGACATCGGCGGGTGTGGTGCTGATGGTGCCAAAGCGGGTGAGCTTGTTGGTCAAATTGTCGGCCACTTCACGACTGCTGAAAGCTCCGGCTTGCACAAAATATTGCCCCGAGTTGCCGGTGCTGGTTTTGCGCAATGGAATGGTATTGTTGGTTCTAACCGGCTCTTGAAGTGCTAATTTGGTTTCGGTTTTGTTTAAGATTGCTTCTTTGAGTTCTTTGCTCTCATCTTCCATTATCTCAACTCTGACTTTGGCGGTTCCTTGGTTTTGGAAGCCTAAAAGCTGGGCGCCGCGTTTGGAAATATCAATAATGCGGTTTTTGGCAAAGGGGCCGCGGTCGTTAACTCTTAAAACCAGGGAACGTCCGTTTTCAAGATTGGTTACACGCACGATTGACGGTAATGGTAATGTGCGGTGCGCGGCGGTCAGGGTGTTCATATTATAGACTTCACCATTGGCGGTGTATTTGGCGTGAAAATCTTCGCCATACCAAGAGGCGGTACCGACTTCGCTATAATCATAGTCTTCGGCAGGATAATACCACTGGCCGTTTATCTTGTAGGGTTTGCCAACTTTATAGCTGCTGCCTTTGGCACTGAAAATGGAGCGTTGTGACTGCTCGCCCAGATTCAATCTATCTGAGACACAACCTGAAAGCAAAAGCAAACCGACAGCTATCAGCGGTGTGAACAAGTGTTGTTTGGTTAAGTTCATTTATGATATTCCATATTTATCTTTAATTTGTTTGTTAATTTATACTCTTTTTACTCATTCGTAAAGAGATTATCTTTTCTTGTGTAATTTTCGGTCAGGAACCGGAACGGCAAAGCCAATTTCGGGATTATAATTATTGATTTTGTTTAATAAATTATAATCGGGATAGCCATCGGCCGGAAGTTTGGCCAAGGCTTGAACCTTCTTAATTTCTTCCCTGGTTTGATGACCGAGTTTGCCATCTTCGGCAATGTTGCTGCCAATCAATCGATTGATAAAGGCCTGAACTTTGGTGATGTCATCAGTTTTGAGCCGGGTGGCGGGAGCTTGTTGGATGGCCTGCCATTTTTTGCCGGTCTTTATATAGTCGGCCAAAAGCCCAATGGCCAGAGCATAATTCTCGGAGCGATTCCATTTCATTATCAGCCAGAAATTATCCAGCACCAAGTAAGCGCGACCTTTGCGGCCGTCGGGAAGTAAAATGGTGGCTTGCCAGTCCGAATTGAGCGGAAGTTTCTTGTTGCCTAGGGTTCTTACTCCGATTTTTTGCCATTCTTTAACGGTTTTCTTATGTCCCTTCCCGCTTTGGGCAAAATCAAAATTCCAGGGCAAGCTTACTTCCATACCCCAAGGTTGATCTTTATTCCAACCTATGGAATGTAGATAATTGGCGGCGGAGGCAGCGGCGTCTTCAAATGAGTGCCAGATATCAATTTTGCCATCGCCGTTATAGTCAACCGCATAGGCATTGAAGGTGGAAGGAATAAACTGGTAGTGTCCCATGGCGCCGGCCCAAGAGCCAACCATACGTTCGGGCTCAATTTGAGTCTGATCCAAGATCTTGAAGGCGTTGTACAACTGTTCCCGGAAAAATTTGGCGCGGCGTTTATCATAGCTTAACTGCGTGAGAGAGCCAATAACCGAAAAATTGCCATAATTACTGCCGTAGTTGGTTTCGGCACCCCAAAAGGCGACCAAATATTCCGGCTGGACTCCGTATTTGTCCTCAATGTTTTTGAACAGAGGATATAATTTTTGATAGTTCTCGCGTCCCTTTTTGATACGCAGTGGGTGGACCATGCGGTTTAGGTATTCGGGTGAGGTCAAAACAAACTCGGCTTGTTTGCGGTCAATGCGTACGACTTCCGGTGCGGGATGATAATAGTCGGTTTTTTCATAGGCTTTATCGATGGTGGTTTGAGAAATGCCGCGAGAGACCATATCGGCTTTCAAATCATTGAGCCAGAGGGTATAAGTATGGTGTTCCGGATCTTGCAATACGCTTGATGAGGCGCAACAAGATACCATCAGTGCAAATGAAAATGTGGTAAGTGTCAGTTTTATCTTCATTCTCAAACCCCGTAATTTGAGTATATTATATTTGATAATGGTAAACAAATTTATAAAATTGCACTAATATTGATAAAATATAAAAATAGTTCTTGACCTTTTATTTGCTTTTGGGTAAAAAGGCGAAGTAAACCACACATACTAAGAGTGGAGAGGTGGCAGAGTGGTTTAATGCAGCGGTCTTGAAAACCGTCGAGGGGGCGACCCCTCCCAGAGTTCGAATCTCTGCCTCTCCGCCATTATAAAAAAGACGACCTTTAGGGTCGTTTTTTTTATAATTAGAGATATGGATTGATTCGAACTCTGGGAGAAGAGTTCGACTACCAGCGAAAGGCGGACGAGAGTACGCCGGTGAGCTTTAAGCTCATGAGCGCCAGTGCAACTCAAGCAGCGCGCAGAGTAATCTCTGCCTCAACTATAATGCAAATTGCTCACTTATCTTAGGTGTTCTATGCCGGTCTTGACCACTTTGGCCGGATTGCCCGCAATTATGGTGTTTTCTTCTTTGAATTTTCTGCTCACTACACTTCCCATCGCAACGATTGTTTGATTGGGAATGGAAGCATTCTTGGTAAATTGACTGTTTTGGCAGATCCAACAGTTATCACCTATCATTACTTCGTATTTTTGATTGTTGATAATTTTATTGCTAGCTTTGTCTATAATTGTATGTCCATCAGCGGTCCAAATAGTGATGTTTTTGGAAAAAAGTGCCCGATTACCAATCCAACACGAGGTTTCATTTCTTATAACTAATTCTAATCCCCAAATACTTGCTTCTTCCCCTATATGACAATGTTGGTTTTGTCCGTCGCAACATTTAATTAATGTATTGCGAATTTTTCCGTTGCGACCAATATCTATTTGGCAATTATTGCCGGTGCATTTTATGATTGAATTTTCAAATATACACGGAAATCCAATCTTGATGAGGTTGTTTGTTCCCCTTAAGATTATTTTTAGTCCTTTTATACGGCCAAATCGCAGCCTTTTTTCTCCTTTGGAGCTTACTAAAAAAATTTGGTTGTGAGAACCGCTAATAAGGTACATGCCGGGAATGAGTGAAGTTAAGTGTTTTAGTTTGTGTCGAAAATTGCGACGTTGTGCTTGGGGAATGAATATACTCAATAAATTGAAAATCAGTTTAAGCATTGGTTTCCTCCATCCAAAATAAAATGAAACCCACCAATTTTTGGTGGGCGGATGTTCAGAAACCGTAATACAATTAGAACGGCTCGACCTATTTGGCTCGTAGCCTTATTCAGCCGACATCCGTCCGTGACAGAAATCGGCATGATTGTTTAAAGTCGGCATGCTCTGCGACTAATTGTATTAAGGGTTCTGACGCCCTGAACTTAATATTTTTAAGTCTGATTTGAACTTATTCTAAAAATTTTATCAATTCAAGTGATTTTTAATTGTGACATTAATTAATTGTTTGGAAAAATTATAACTCAGGTGTGTTCTTGTATAATATAAAGTTTTTTGTTGTATAAAACTTAATTATATTCTGGAAATTTGTGTGGTTAGTTGTTATAACCAAGTTAGTGTTTGGCTTTTTTTGTATAAAATTAGCTATGCTCTGGACTAATTGAGGATTATATATGACTAAAATTTCTGTACTTATGCCGGTGTATAAAACTCCTGAAACTTATTTGCGGGAGGCGATTGAAAGTATCTTAAATCAATCCTATAGTGATTTTGAACTGGTAATTTTAGATGATTGTCCTGATGATAATCGGGAACAAATCGTCAAATCTTATCGTGATAAACGTATAAAATATTTGCAAAATGAAAAAAATCTCGGAATTACGCCTAGTCGGAACAAATTGATTGCTCTTGCAAAAGGAGAATATTTGGCCATATTTGACCATGATGATATCTCTTTGCCGGACAGGCTTGCCAAACAAGCGGCCGTACTAGATGCTAACCCTGATATCGGGGTGGTCGGTTGCCAAGTGGAATTTTTTCAGAATCAATCTAGAATTAGTAAGTATCCTCAAAATGACCAAGATATCAAAGTTGCTTTGATGGCAACTTGCGCGCTTATTCATCCGGGGGCAATGCTCCGAAAAAAAGTGCTGACCGATAATCATATTGGCTATGAACAAGAGTTTTCTCCGTCTGAAGATTATCGCTTGTGGTGTAGGTTGATTCCATTTACCAAATTTTACAATATTCCCGAAGTGTTACTGCGTTATCGGGACCATGATTGTAATACTTCTAAAATTCAAAAAGCTAAAATGGCAGCGGCAACTCGGGCAATTTTTGCACAGGTGCGTTCTGAAAATCCGGTTTTATACAATCGTTTCTTGATGGAGGCAACCAAAGTTTATCAATTTAATCTATTTGGGATTATCCCGATTGTGACAATTAAAATTCAGTTGATGCGTGCAAAAGTTTATTTATTCGGTGCTTTGTTGATTGCTTCTTGTAAGTGGTCGTGTAAAATCAGGTAAGCATCATGATTGAAATTTTTACTATCAGACCTTGTGATAAAAAAAGGCTTCCTTCAAGGAAGCCTTTTTCTTATGCTTAGAACTTGCGAGCCGGTACACGGTTGCGCCAGTTGGCCTCAATTTTTTCGAGCGAAATACCTTTGGTTTCGGGAACGTAAAAGAAGACAAACAACAGGCACAAGACCGAAATCACTCCGAAAATCCAGAATGTGTACCCCTCGCCTATCTTGGCTGTTAGTATCGGGAATGAGGATACCACAATCAGGTTGAAAGTGAAATTGGCAACCGTACAAACTCCCATGGCAAAGCCGCGAATCTTTAAGGGCAGTACTTCTGAAACCATAATCCAACCAATCGGCCCTAAGCTGAAGGCAAAGCAAGCAATGTACACAACTACACTACCAACAGCCACCCAGCGCAGGCTCTCGCCTAAAACATCGCCATAGCGGAAAGCAGTGCCTAAGCAGATGAGCGCAATCAGCATACCCCACAAGCCGGCATAGAGCAAAGGTTTGCGTCCCCAGCGGTCGGCAAAGAAAATGGCCACCAAGGTCATCACAAAATTGACGGCACCGACACCGATGGTGGCATAGATTGCGCTGGTATTGGAGGCAAAACCGGCATTTTGGAAAATGGTGGCGGTGTAATATATAATCGTATTAATACCGGTGCAAATCTGGGAAAACATCATCCCGACGCCGACAAAAATCGGCATCAACATCCAGCTTTGAAAGCTAATCTTGTTATTGCTACTGCTTTTTTCGGCAGCCAGATTTTCTTTAATTTCTTTTATGTGTTTGGTTACGCTTTGGTCAGGTTCAATTTTCTTAAACACGGCTTTGGCTTCGTCTTCGCGTTGTTTGCTCAACAGCCAGCGAGGAGTGTCTTCCAAGAAAATAATACCAACTAACAAGACCAAGGCCGGCAAAACCCCTGCTCCCATCATCCAGCGCCAGTTATACAAGGCTTCGGCAAAAGCGCCGTTGACCAAGTATGAGAACAATATTCCGGCGGTAATTGCCAGTTGGAATAGTGATACCAACATACCGCGAATGCGCTGCGGGGCAATTTCTGATAAGTAAACCGGTACGACAAAGTTTACCATACCAACGGCTACACCTATTAACATTCGAGAAATGACCAGCCAGGTGATATCGGGTGAAAATGCGCACATAAATGATGCAATAATAAATATTAATGCCGTGGCGACAATCACCTTCTTGCGGCCGTATAAGTCGGCTAAAAATCCGTTTCCGGCGGCTCCGATGATAGCACCGACAATGGCGGCGCTTACCAATAAGCTTTGCTGATTTTCGGCCAAGTTCCAATCGGATTTGATAAAGAGCATGGCGCCTGAAATTACACCCATATCGAATCCGGATAATAATCCGCCCAATGAGGCAACTATGGTGATGACATATAGCCAAAAGTGCTTCTTTAGCGTTGGGGTTGAGGAAGTGCGTATTTCCATGATCTAACCTTTCTATAATTGTTTGGATAGCATATATTATACTTATTCATTTAATGTTCTTCAACCCATAATGTATATAATAATAAGGCAAAGAGTAATATATCACCCTTTGCCTTGTGAGTAATTATTGTTAGTCCCAGACAATGTTGTCCAATTCTTCTACAGTTGTGGCTGCTTCAACCTGAGTTTTGAGTGTGGTTGCTTTTTCGTGGCAGCGGTTAGACCATTCTGCTAAGGCCACGACTAAGCCCATCAGTTCTTGCGCGGTCAAGTCAATCGTTGAGTTATCCTGACAAGTCCAGGTAATGGTTGGTGTTTCTTCGCTCATGACAGATAGTTGCATGGCTTGAGCCGCACAGGTCATGCGGATACAAGATATTTCATCACTGTCAAATACCTTGCCCATATACTCAAAACCACCCTGCTCTGCCGCATCGCGCGCCTTGTTAATCTCGGCTCGTTTAGCAAGTTTTAGTTCCTCAAGCGGTTGCGTGGGACAAGTACTTTCAAAATAGTACCTGCCGTCATAGCCTTGCACGATTTTTTCTTCGGCTTGAAGAGCATTTTCATCATACTTATATCCGGCAAAGCTTGAAATTGTGCCATCATCATTAGCTATATAATAAATTTCTTCATTCATGTGTTTAACTCCTTATACATAGGGATATAAAATGACGGTTGAAACGCTGGTAAACTCTATTTTATCGCCAGATTTTACAGGATAAGCCTCGGATGACTTTGTACCATCGAGCCCAGTCCATGTAGCTACCGTGACGGAATTAATTTTCAAATTGCCATTGTGAAAACCGCCGCCAGTGTTTTCATTTATCACCAGCAATCCGTTTGTTGATGCGGTTGCCCCAGAGCTTATGGTTATTCCGGCAGAATAATTTACTTGTGCACCATAGTTTCTGACCCATTGGGTGGTAGCAATCTGAGTAGATTTATCTGTAGCAACCGGCGGTTTGATGCTATATGCATAACCGCTATTATCAATTCTTATTCCTCCAATGGTGGAACCGTTCTGCACATTTGCAAATGATGCAGAATTATCCCCATTATAATATTGTATTTTCGCATTGTTGTTTGTGTTTGCAGGGTCAACACATTGCATAATACTTACACCGTTAGGATTGCCAACAGTAATATTGCTAGTAAAAATCTTTTCGCCTTCAATGGTTTCATTGCCTGTTTTGTGGACTACCTCTTGGTCATCAGCAAGTTTAACCGGTAATTTAGGATTAAACGAAGTCACTCGACCGGTTGAGTCTGCGTTTAATGTACCAAATAACAAAAATTGTGCTGTTTTTATTCCGTTAAAATAGTTGTAATTTTCTTGATTATTATGATAATAATTTTGACTATAAGTTAATGTTAATACGCTAGTTCCAGTAAAGTAAGCCAAGATTCCGTTATCTAAAGATACACCATTGTTTATGGTTGTTACTTTCGTTGTCATAAACTTAGCATTATTTAAACTACCATCAGTATTTCTGCCGCTTGGTATAAGCCCTTCGACACCTGGTAATGAAAATATTGTTCTGCCGATATAGCCAAAGCCATTGAAGACTTGGTCGATTGAGGAAAATCCCGTGCCATTGGTGCTGAAAAGACCTAAGGGAAATGAAATATTACCACTTGTCCAATTTGAACCACCATCAGTAGTCCTTTTAATTAGATTATTTTTGGTATCATACCAGTACAAAAAGTTAGTACCAGATGGAGCGTCTGTACCTGAAAATACTTGAGTGGATAAAATTCTTTCCAATCTACCATCAATGTAAAATACAAATAAATTATTGTAATTTGTTGTATCTGTTAAGGATATATCTGAATTAACTAAGATTTCCTTGAACACACCTGCACCATTTGGTATATACACCTTACTTCCTGCTTTTAACGTCAGCGTACCATCAACAAGCTCCAACATAATGTCTTGAGGTATCTTAGTGATACAGTTGGTGATTTGGGTTTCGTTTAATGTGCCGTCAGTCACCGCTTTAGCATTTTCGGCCCAATATTTAGCACTTCCACTGGGCTGTTCTTGGATTGTACCAACCGCCCACTTGTGGGCTTCTTCTTTGCTAGTGGTAGCATTTTGTTCATGATTTTGAACTAAATTTTCTTTGTTGATTACATTTTGCTCAGCAGCCAAAACGGTTGTTTGGGTGTCTATCATCAGCTGTTCTAAATCGTCATACGCCAAATTTGAGTTGCGCAGAGAGATGCCGTTCTCGGCCCAGACAATGGCTTTGCCGATTTCGGGCTCGGGAAGGTTAACGCTTTGAGCGCTGCCTGAATATGGCGGAAAACTTACACTACGTCCGATTTGCTCGTTTAACTGTTGTAAACAGGCGATTTGGTAGTCTAATTCATGATTGATGGCTTTGGCGCGAAAGGCCCCGCTTTCTTGAAAATCGCTGGTGCGTTTGATTTCCAAATTTCTTATCAAGGTTATGATTTGGCCGTTGGCCGGTGCAGTATTAAAAATGACCTCGCCGCCTTCGGTGGTACCTGCTCCGACGACGCTATAGCCGTTAGTGATGAGTTCGTCGTCGATGTAAACATTCATGTCCTGATTGGAAAATATTGGGAAAACAAAGCTGAATGATGTGGCCTTACCGTCAGCAATATATCTGACCCGCGGGCTGACCGCATTGATTATGATATCTTCACTCATATGATTGTCCTTTTGATTGAAATTTTAAAACCTAGCAAAAATCCTAGCTTTGAAGATGAAGA
>CALXUQ010000003.1 GCA_944391725.1 uncultured Alphaproteobacteria bacterium
CAATAGATATCCCCCAGTAAACTGGGGGTTCTATAGAAAAGGCACCTTTGGGTGCCTTTTCTTTACAGCTCCAAACGGAGCTGACCTAAATCCTGTCGTCCTTGAAATTCTACATAATGTTTAATTTTATCTTCATCTAAGCCAACGCTACTGACGAAGTATCCCCGTGACCAAAATACATTTTCCTTAAAATATACTTTGCTGAGCCAAGTAAACTTGGCTCTTATTTGCGAGGAAGATTGGCTTTTCAATTTAGCCATTACATCGGCTATTGCATATCTTGGTGGAATTGTCATCACAAAATGAATATGGTCTTTATCAAAGCCAATCTTCTCTATCTCACATCCGGGGATACTTCTTAGTAGCTTGGGTAATAATTTCTTTATATAATCTACGACGCCAGGCTTTAGGACACGACGACGATACTTACACACCCAAACTATGTGGTAACTTAAACGATAAACACTATGTTGACTTTGTACGACTTCCATACCTTCTTATAGCATCGTCGTCGTGAGCATTCAACCCCCATTAAAATGGGGGTAGTCTGTAAGGCATTAAAACACCCCCGGATTTCTTGGTCTTGAAATCAAGGAATGTTTCTACCTGAGGAAGTTTTGTGGCCGGTACTGAATCCAAGGTCTAAGAAGATGCAAAGTATTTAATTGGGCAGAGCCTGTAGCAAGATGATTTCTTCCAGTTCGTAGGTGCCGTCGTAATCTGCTCCAAAGCCTTCTTGCGGTTCCGTAATTTCTCTAACCTTTAATGTGGCTTGAACCGGTTGATACTTGACTGTCTCAGTTCCTAAGAGCTTTTGATATTCTGTCATCAAACGGCCGGATTTATCAATCAGCCAATATTCTTTGTTATCGGCATTATCCCGAAAAGCCCGTACCTCATGTCCTAACTGCAAAGTGCCGCTGACTTCTTTGGGCTCGGGGGCTTGCTGACAACCAATCATCAATAGCAAGCCCCAGAAAATAGTCCACAGTTTATTCATATACCAATCCTTTATGCATTTTTGCCGGCTTCATAAGCCTGCTTCATGGCCGGAGAAGATTTTATATCGCCGATTTGCCAAGCCCCTACTCCATATATAATACCTTTTTCTTTGGTGCCTTCAAGACAATCTTGCGTAAATCCGCGGAAAGCCTCAATAGCCTTTTGCATATTAGCCGGATTAGAATCTGCGGCCGCCACGATAAAATATACATCTTTATTGCGAATTTCCTCATATTTGGGTACACAGCGGTCAATAAAAGTCTTCATCTGCCCGTTCATGGTATAAAAATAAATTGGGGTTGCAAATACCAGTACATCAGCTTCCAGCATCTGCTCCAAAATCTCGGCCATATCATCTTTTTGCACACATTTATGCGTAGTATTACAAACTCCACAGCCGCGGCAATAGCCGATATGCTTGTCGTTTAGAAAAATTTTGCTGACTTGGTGTCCGGCCTCTTTAGCTCCCAAAGCAAATTGGTCGCTCAAAGTGTCGGAGTTTCCGCCTTTACGAAAACTTGATGAAATAATCAAAACTTTTTTACTCATAATCTTACTCCTTTGCAATTTCGTTAATCGCCGCAATCGCGTTCAAACTTCTCGGATAGCCGATATAAGGTAATAGTTGGGTCACCAGCTCAATCAGCATTTCGCGGCTGTTACCGACATTTAGGTTAGCCCCAACATGAGCCTTGACTTGCGGATCAGCACCGCCCAGCGAAATGAGCACCGCTAATGTGATGAGCTCGCGGGTCGGAATATCTAAAGTGCCGCGAGTATAATAGTCGCCAAAGCAGTTTGCTGACAAATAATCTTGAATATGCTTGAGTTCTTTAGGCGCTGAAGCACGCATGCTGGCAATATTTTCCGTGCCAAAAATTTGGCTTTGAACTTTCAAACCTTTATCCAAACGATTTTGCGGATTTGTGGTGCTTTGCGGTTCAAGCGGTAATTTAATACCGCGCTCCAGCATAACTTCATTGGTGGCCAAGATAAAATCATATACTTTCGCCATGCCGGCATAGGGAATGCTTTGGTAAAGCGCTTCTTTGACCTCTAGCGGAGAAACACCATTGTCCAGCGCTTGGGTAAGGATATTTTTATATTCATTTACCGAACCGGTCGCAATATGCGCGGCCATCACCGTCAGATAACGGGTGTTAATCGGCATAATCTTGCGGTTTGTAACTTCGTTGTCCATAAAATTTTGCCACAACTGAGCCAGCTCGGGGTCGGTTTGACTAATGTCTTGCATTGGTTTTTCCTTAATATTCCAACAGCTAAAGGCGGCAAACAAGGCTACCGCCAGCACACATATTAATATTATAAGTATAGTTTTTTTCATTATTTATATTCCGCATCGCTAACCGGATTAAGCCAGGTGGTTTGGTTGTTGGGCAAGTTGGTTTCTACCGAAATATGGGCAAACCAGCTATTGGGTGCGGCCCCATGCCAGTGCTCCACTTCCGGCGGAATGCGGACCACATCGCCTTTATGCAAAATTCGGATTTCGCCGCCGCGCTCTTGGTAACGGCCTTCACCTCCCTCAACCAGCAAAATTTGTCCGCCGCTGTGTTTGTGCCAGTTGGTTCTGGCGCCGGGCTCAAAAGTGACATTAGCGATAGAAGAGTTCCAAACCTCGTCATTGGCACTGAGCCGGGTGAGATAAGTCTGACCGGTAAAAAATTTGCCGTAAGGGTTAGGTTCACCCTGACCAAAAACAGTATCAATCGGTGCTTGTTTCATTTCTATTGCTCCCAAAGATGTTGAAAAGGTTAAAACTGCCGCCGCGGCCAAAATGGAGAAGGCGTGACGACCATGTGAAAAAATTGATAATAAGTTCTTGTTATTAATCATATTTCATGCTCCTTAGCGATTCTGAACATAATCATAATTTTTAGAGCTTACTCTAAGTCAAGAACTTTTTTGCGCCACAAAAAAAGCAGCTGACAAACTGATGTCAGCTGTACTCAAAAGAAACCATATAGTTTCTACATGAATTGATTAAATATACTGCCTTTTTCTTCAGTTTGGTTAATCTTGCCCTCAGATGTATAATAATCCGATGATGTGTCTAGATTCCGTGGCAGATAAGGAGTTGCAGGAGTTATTGATGTCGATAGTAGTCTAGAATTTATTGGACTACTTACTTGATTAAGCGCAATTTTCAAAAGAACCGATTTGGAATACAAATCCAATGCATAATCGCCTTTTTTACCTTCCATCAAGGCTAACCAAGCAAAATACGCCAAATCTGGATTGGAATATGTATATATATTCTTCTCCTCTAAGATTTCATTTTCCTCATCTTGTTCTTTCATTTTAGACATCACCAAACTGATGATTTGGAGGGCAGATTTACCGGAGAGATTAGAAAGATTAGAGATAGACGAAATCATGATATCTTACCTTTGCCTTAGTAAAAATAACATATTTGATATAGGCAAAGGTTAGCTAGTTTGTAGATATATTTTGCGCTATAACAGTTGGTTATATAAAGATAATCCTTTGGAAATATGGGCTCTAACCAAGGTTGAGGTTGGGCGCCTAAATCAGATTGTTTTGATTGCGGACATTAAATCTTTTGGTTGCAGATATGTAGCGACACTAATATAAAAACTATCAACATCGCCCAAAAGATATAATTTTGTTAAAACTCATACTGATAACCCAGACTGAGTGCCCAAGGGATGTCAACTTTACTGCCAAGAGAGGATGTAAACTCCACATAGGCCGAGCTGTGCTCTGTGAAGGAGGCGTTGATACCCAAGCTTAATTCATAGTGCAACGAGGCCATATCTTCCTCCATCAAGTGATCGACAATCCAAACCGAATTTTTGGCATCCCAATCATAAATCAAATTGGCTTGTGAATAAGCATCAAGCACAATTTGGTCACCCCAGTTAAAAGATTTTCCTAAGGTTAGGCCCAGAGTATTGCTCAAATAACCGGCACTTTCGGCTCGAATCGGGGTGTCGTAATTGGTCTTATAACTAACGCCGTTGATATACATATAGTTCATGGCGGCGTAGGGGGTCAAAAACCACTGGTCGGAAAAATCAAATCTTCGACCAGCAGACACTGCAGTTTGCCAACCTTCGGTTTCAAACTTAGCCACCACTTCGCTCATCGCCGGTGTGTAGCTTTGGTTTTTCTGATGATGTCGGAAATAAGTTCCCATAACATCTACAAACCACATATTGCTAGTGAGCATGGTAGAATAAAGACCCAAGCTATAAGTTTTGCCGTCGCCTTTACCTAACACATCAAAGTTTTGGTGAGAGTTGGTAAAGCCGCTGTAAATTCCGACACCAAGCCGATAGGTATCATTATCAATAATTTTACCGTCAAAACCAATGCTTTCGCCCCAGATATCCGTGTGACTCTTGGTGCTGTCATGATATGTTTGGTTAACTCTGCGCCCAATTCCTTTCACCCACAAGCCATAATCATGCTCCAGACCTTGGTGCTGATAGTGCAGACGGTTATATACGGGGCTGAGATGCGAGAAAAACAATGATGACAGTGCCGTGTAGGTGTTACGCGCAATATATGTGCCATCAGAGAGTTGCTTGGTGTTTTCAAGATACCAATCACTACCTTCTTGCACCAAATCATATCGATAAGCTCCAACGTCAACGGCTCCACCAATCAGATAAAAATTATCCTGAGCCGCGTTGCTTCCATCAATAATCTGAAATTTGGCCGGAGCGGTATCATCGCTATAATCATGTACAATTAGTCCAAACTTACCATCTCCGCTCTGAACATTGATTTGATCAGATAGGCCGGCGGCTAAATTGCTACTCATCGAAAACACGCCATTGCCGTTGAGTTTATCGACATTAAGAGTAGTGAAATTGGGGTTATAAGCCAGACTGACAATGGAATTATTAAGTTCCATATTAGAAATTTGGTTGTTGCCGGAAATATAGAGAATACTGTTGTTGGCGGTGGTGACACCATTTAAGCTCCCTCCGCTGAATAGGCGTAATGTTCCGTTATTAAAAGTAGAATTGGTTGCGGTGGCTCCGCTTAGCACGGTTTGGATACCGCCGCGGGTGATTTGAGTGTCGGTAGCAACTCCTCCGGAGCGAATTTCTTGCAAACCACCGTTAATGATGGTTTGTTGAGCCAATCCGGAAACAAATTGGGTTCCACCGGTTAGTGTAGAGTTAATAGCCGTTCCGCCGGAGGCAATTGTTTGTTTGCCACCAAGACCGATTTGTGTTCCAGAAGCTGTGCCACCTTCTAATATGTTTTGGATGGCTTGAGCTTTGAGTTGTGCATTGGTAGAAGTTCTACCATTTAAAACCGTCTGCACGCCACTTCCCGAAATCATCGCATTTTCAGATTTGCCGCCGTTTTCAATAGTTTGCGTTCCTCCGGTGATTTGAGTTCCGGTATCTGTGCCGGATACACTCATACTGCCCGAGGATAGGGTGGCGCTTTGTGCGGTAGAATTAGCCGCTACACTCATGCTTCCGCCCGAAACGGCAGTGTCTTGCGCTAATCCTCCCGAAAGTACGTTCAAAGTGCCACCGTTTTCAAGGCTTGCCCCATAAATTTCGCCGGAAACTTGCGCCGTACCGCCTGAAGAAATCTGCGCATTAGTAGAAGTCCCGCCATTTAAAACCGTCTGCACGCCACTTCCCGAAATCATCGCATTTTCAGATTTGCCGCCGTTTTCAATAGTTTGCGTTCCTCCGGTGATTTGAGTTCCGGTATCTGTGCCGGATACACTCATACTGCCCGAGGATAGGGTGGCGCTTTGTGCGGTAGAATTAGCCGCTACACTCATGCTTCCGCCCGAAACGGCAGTGTCTTGCGCTAATCCTCCCGAAAGTACGTTCAAAGTGCCACCGTTTTCAAGGCTTGCCTCATAAATTCCCCCTGAAACCTCTACACTTCCTCCGGAAGAAATCTGTGAGCGATAGGCATAACCACCGCTTTCCACGATTTGGGTTCCACCGTTGACAATATTATTAAAGGCATAACTATCCACTCCGATTTGCTGTGTTCCGCCTGAGATAGTAGTATCTTCAGCCACGCCGCCGTCTTGTACCAACTGCGTTCCGCCTTTAACCGTACCGTTAATATCCTGACCATAAACAATCTCTTCGCCTTGTTCTAAAATGGTTTGAGATGCAAATGCCCCGCTATTGAGCACCAACTTTCCGCCATTAACAATCGTATCTTCCGCATATCCACTGCTATATACATTCATGGTACCATTGTCATTAATGCTGGTCGACATGGCATCACCATAAACATTTTGTATACCGGAGTTGATGACAGTATTATTAGCGGTCCCTCTCACTTCCACTTGCTGAGTGCCGCCGTTAATCTCAGCGCCGAAAGTTTTACCATAACGTTTAACCTGCTGAGTACCGCCCTGAATATTGGTATTGGTGTCGGTTCCATACACGGTTTCCGTGCCTGAGACCAAGATTGTACCCTCTGCATTGCCACCTTGCAGTACCGACAAAGTGCCGCCATTTACGGTCGTGTCATAGGCATATCCGCCATTATTAACATTTATGGTACCATTGGCAGATACATTGCTATTATAAGATTTTCCTTTAATTGTTTGCAATCCGGCGTGTTCTACATTGGTGTTGTACGATATTCCACCACTTTCCACAGTTTGCTGACCGTATGGGTAAATTATACTACCATGAGTTACGCCACCGCTCATTACTTGCTGTGTACCCGAAACCGTAAAATTATCGGCAGTGCCGTAGACTTGCTGGGTGATAATGGTCATGACATCGCCACCGCTTTGGGTTGTTCCGCTCGGAACCGTGGTGGTGATGGCCTGTGCCGAAAGCGGAAATAGGCTTACCGAAAGTAATAGGGAGAATTTTCTCATGGTATACAACTCCTAAGGCAAAAAATAATCTTTGTGCCAATATTTAATCCGCAAAATCGGCAAATTAAAGAGTGAGGTGAGAATTTGGAATCTATAAAATCTTCATGATTAAAAGTGTAAAATACTTCTTGCATATCTTATATTGACATTTTTTAATTTTGTTTTCATAATATCGCGTAAATTAAGTGTAGCCGAATGTATTTATCCGGGAGTGAGATTGAGATGAAAAAACTGTGGCTTATCTTGTTTTGCTTAATTGCTGCTTGTGACCAGCAACCTAAAAATCCGATTGTCGGACATTGGCTGGAGATTATGCCGGAAAACCGTCATATTGTACAAGGAATTAGCTTTAATGGTGACGGAACGGCTCAATCTATTGGAATGGCAACACTTAAGTATGAAAGTTGGAAACTCGATAATAACCAATTAACCTTGAGCGGAAAAAGCATCGGTAACGGTCAGACAATTGATTTTTCCGATACTTATGAAGTGATGCAAATTAGTCCGGAAAGTTTAAAATTAAACAAACCGGGACAATATCCGGTAGAATATAGAAAAGTTTCCGAACTTCCCGAAGATGTAGAGTAATCTTTTTGGCTTTGATAAGAGATAAGGCTCTAGTCATGCAAAAATTAATATTAGTCCATGGCTGGGACTACAAGCATTATTCTACCCAAACCTCAAGCCACGATGTTTGGGATAACCGCCGCAATTTTGTTGATGAGTTAGCAAAAATCTATGAACTCAAAATCGTTACTTTGCCTGGTTTTTGCGGAGAAAAAGAGCCTAACACTCCATGGCAGCTTGAAGATTTTGCCGATTTTGTAGAACAAAAAATTCAAGCCGGTAACTTTAAGCCCGATTATATCTTGGGATATTCTTTCGGCGGTGCCGTGGCTCTAACCCATAAACTTAAATATGATAAAAGCAAGATAATTTTGGTTTCTCCGGCCATTAGCCGCAAATATAAAAAAAAAATCTCCGGCGCACAACAAGCTAAAATACTTTACCAAGTTTTTACCTAATTGCGTTCAGGATATTCTCAAAGACCAATACATCAGTCGAGTGCTCAAAAATCCATTCTACATTTATGGAACTGATTTTCTTAAAAAAACTTATCTAAATATTGTCAGTATAGATTTGAGAGAAAAACTCAAGCTCATAAAGCCAACTGATTTTAAGATTATTTTTGGTGAGAAAGATACCGCCACTCCGCCGCAGCTTTTGCTTGACAAAGTACCCGAACTCAAAAATAACATAGCCATTTTAGCAAATGGCACTCACGATATTGCCAATACCAATACTACGGAACTGGTCAACGAAATTGCGAAGTTTACAAATTTACACTAACGCCAAAATGTGCAAATTATATCATTTTTAACGAACGTTGGTTACGACTTTTTCGCTTATTTGTCTGGTTGTTTCTTGCTTTTTGTCGGGGAATGAAATGTAGGTTTTATAGAGCTTTTCCCCTTGAATACCGATAAAGGTTTCTTTTTCGGTGAGGTTAATCATTCCGGCCTTACTTAGCTTGGTCAATAGAGCATAAGAAGTATTTTTGCGGGTTTCGGCTTCCCAAGTGCCGCCAACTTCTTTCATATGCCGCAAAAGCTCAAACAGCATCTTCTTGGAATAGCGCCGATAATCAGGATGCACAGCCACATCGTGGATATGGCGGTCGGCATCAGAGTAAAGCGCATAGCCAACAACCTCATTTTGATAATTTTTCATCATTATAAATTTGGAGTTTTGGTCTTGTTCCCTAAACTCGGCTGCCCAATCATAAGCAGCATCGCCAACTGCAAGCGCTTGCTTTTCTTCATCTTTGGTCAGGGTATAGGCATCGCGATGCGTAACAAAGTATTGGTTGTCGTCATGCTTTTTTAACGGTTGGGCCGCAAAATTCTCATATAAGAGCACTTGAGAGGCAGAATCTCCATAGTTGATTTTGGCATGAAACTCGCGGTATGGGGTTTGACTTTCATAAACTTTGGGGAGTTGCAAGGGTTCTGTATCATTATAATAGCCTCGGGGAGAATAGTGTGTGGCTTTAGCTCCCAATGTCACACGCCGCAAGTCATTCTCATCGGCGATTTTAACCGATAACCTTTGTACGACCGATAAAATCTCGGCAGCGTTTCCTATGGCGTAATCAGATAACTCCAAGTTATCAATACACAAAGATTGGAATTTCTGACCATATTTTTCTTCCTCGGTGACCCAAAGCCAAGCCAAACCGACCGGCTTGCCCTTTTGCTCAACCACAAGGGCGCGTGAGAACGGATCCTGCACCGAAGACAATGCCGGATAGACGCCTGCTTTATCAATAGTCTGGCAGGAAAAACCTTTGCCCACAAACATAATGCTCGGATCATCTACTTTCATAAGCCGAACCGTATAATTTTGGTCTTGCAGTTCATAATCTTCTTTAATCACTCTTGGAGTATCAAGACCGCGAATATAAGCGCTTTGCGCGATATCAAAGAGTTGGGGTGAAAGGTGGTTGATTTTGGCGGTTTCTACAAAATTGCTTTTTTGCGCGTTAAGATAATCGTCAGTAGACGATAGTGCTAAAATTTCCTTATAATCTAAGTTTTGTTGCTCGGGCGTGAGCTGAGGCCAAATCTTGGCAATTTGTGCCACTTCAGAAATTGGGCGTGCACATAACTTGCCATCAGTATCTTTGTAGAAAAAATCTTCCATCATAAATTTACCGAAAGAAGTGTATTTGTCTTTTGAAAAATCGGTTGGCAAGACATTGAGTAAATCCAAAATTTGAGTTTGAGCCTTAGGACTGCAAACCGGATTTTTAGAAACAGATAACAGCTTGGCGGTGCGATTGCCGTGCATAGAAAACTCTTTTAGCCGCAATGCATTGATTCTATGGCTAAAATTAAATTGCTGTTCCGTAAAAAATTCAATATCTTCCTCAAAATCCATATCTAAATTTGGTTGAGAGCTTTTATTGGTATCAATCACAAAATCGGGGTCATAGGCATCTAGGCAACGCGAAATAAAATTCTCGACCTGAGCTCCAAATGTCCGACATAAATTTAGCGCCGCATCAGATACATAATCGATGTTTTTCTCATAAAGTTTAAGTGCAGTGTCATCCTTATCCAGTTGATAATTTGGACGCCGAACTTCATTGGTCTGAAAATCTTGCTGAGCGTTGGTATCGTCATTCTCCTCATCATCTTCATCATAGCCATATTCGTCATCATAATCCGTATGACAGTTGTAGGAAGAATAATCATCATATTGCAAGGCATCGGCAACATTGTGGTATTGAAAATCCTTACGAAAAATTGTTTTAGCGTTGACATCATTGTAGAGTATTTCCATCACGCTGTCGACACTCTTTAAATAATTAGAGTAAGAGAAATTGTTTTTCTTATCTTGAAAACCGGTTAAATCTTCATATTTGAGACTTTTATTATCCATAAACTTTTGTTTTTCGGTAAAACTGAGATTGATTTTATCTGGCATATAGTCATCAATCAGCCGAATTTTGTTAGGAATATAATTAAGATTGAACATGGAATATTGGTTTAGAAAGTCATATACAACCTTTTTATCATCGGGAAGAGACAAAACATCTTTACATACTTCCCAATATTTATCTTCATCGGGAAAATAATCTCTAGAATATTGTATTTGCGACAGAGCAAATTCTTTTTCAGGAATTCCCCGTTTGGGAAAATTGGAATTTGTATTTTCATTAATCTCATCTACCCCATATAGATAAACGTTTTGTTTATGCGGAGGCAAATACTTAGCAAAAGCTAATAATGATTGTTTTTCTTTCAGTTCCTGAGGATAGCGATACCAATTATAGGCAATGGCATCAAATATGTTATCATCAACTTTTTGAGGAACACCATATCCATCTTTGTAATATTTATTTTTTTCATAAAAGTTTGTAAACAGTTCTTTATCTTCTTCCGAATAAACATTATCAGAATATTCATCTTCAAAATTTTGTTGCAGTTTGTGGGGTAAGTCCTTAAATTCCATGCTGAGCCTCAATGCTAAATTTATATATATATAATATCACATTTTTGCTTAAAAAAAATAAAAAATAAGAGCCGTGAACTCAATCGCGGCTCTGAGAGGGATTATTATTTTCGCTCATATAATCCGGTTAAGGTGGCTTGGCCAAGAGCATGAGCCTGAATGGCTTTTTCGACCTCCAGCGGATTGCTGTCGGCTTTTACATCCAAACTATCGACATCAAGCGCATAAACAGTGAAATTGTAGCGGTGAACCCCATGTCCAACCGGCGGACAAGCGCCGCCATAGGCTTTTTCATTGAAACTGGTCAGAGTTTCTAACGCACCTTTGATATGCCCTCCGGCCGCAATTGAGTTTACTTCCGCCGGAATATTGACAACCAACCAATGGTACCAGCCGTTTTCTCTGGGGGCATCGGGGTCGTGACAAACAATGGCAAAACTTTTGGTGCCTTGCGGAGCATGTGCCCAAGAAAGCTGCGGGGAGATATTCTGCCCGCTGCAGCCGTGAGCATTATAGACTTGCGCATTGGCTAACATTTGATGAGGCTTGATATCGGAACTGGTTAGTTGAAATTCATTTTTGTTCATCATCTTATCTCCTATAAAAACTACTACGGCAAGAATAAGCAAAACTACAACAAAGATTATTCCCTTACGCATCGAATCTGCCTCCTTATAAATATGTGTGGGGTTTAAGTTATCAAGAGAGGGTTAATTTTGTGCTAATTGCTACCAGTTGATAATCGGCAAAACGTGACCATATTATATCCGGATTGCAAAGAGGACCGCTGATGAAAAAATTTTGCTTAATATGGGGACTAGTCTTTTTACTGACTTATCTTATTTATCCTGCCGCGGCACAAGAAAATGTGGATTTGACAAAAGTCAATCGGCGTTTGGATGTGATTGCGGGTCAACTCGAAAAAACACCGCCGTCAGAAGAAAAAATTGAACTTTTCTTACAAGAAAACAACCAAACACTGGCAAAAATTCTGCAAAAAAAAGCCGACTTATTGTTAGATTTGGCGACCATTCAAAAACGCATTAATGCTCTGGGAGAACTGCCGGAAAATGAAACGGGCGAACCGGTCGAAATTGCCCGCCAGCGCAAGCTTTTTAATCTGGAAGCCGACAAGTATAAAGCCGAAATCGCCCAAGCCGATTTAATAAAAACCAAAATTGATGAAATTAACTCCCAAATTGTTAAAATTCGAAACCAAGAACTGTTTAAGCAGATTATGGTTAAGCAAAAATCTATTTTTCAACCCACCGAAGTTTGGCTCTCAGTGCGCGCATTGGGCGAGTTTTTCATCAAAATTGCACAATCGCCGCTTACATGGTATGAAACGCTCACTGCCCCCGACCGCGAGGTGGTCAATAAACATCTCTTGATTATCGGGCTTATCTTAATTCTTTCACTAATCGGCGGAACTTATCTCAGCCGAACCGTTAAACGAAATTTTGGGTATCGGCGCAATGTGGAATTTCCCTCTTATGCGCAAAAAGTGGGCGCGGCTATCGGTATGATTGTGGGGCGAGGAATCGTTCCGGCAATATTTTTCGGAGCCTTCTTAATTTGGCTTGTGCACAACAAACTGTTGGCAGGGTCAGCTTTTGGAAATTTGCTCTATTTAGCGGCACTTTATTTATTATATTACTATTTAGCGGCCGCAATCATTAAGGTTACTTTGACACCATCTTCGGGAAAATGGCGGATTATTGAAGTGTGCGACCGGCGGGCGCGCAAAGTATGTGCCTCACTCCTACTGGCAACGGCGGCAGTGTGCGGAGTTTTGTTTTTGGTATCTCTGGCCCAAACCCTAAAAACTGCTCCGGCGGCACTAATCAGTCTGAAAATTGTGGCGCTTACCGTCAAAGCTTTGGCGATTATTTTGGTATTGCACCGCTTTTTCTATGATCCAGAATCCGAATGTATTGATAAAAACTCACCGGCGGCGAAAAACGACGATGACAATGAGCCGCAATTCAACGCGCCGGCCAAACTCGGAATTGGGCTCAGTCTATTGGTAGTCGGAACTTTGATGGCGGCACTGCTTGGTTATGTCAGCTTGTCAGAATTTATCATTAACCATATTATGCTCTCGGCATTAGTTATCGGGGCTTTTTATGTGGGGCAAAAATTGTTAATTGCCCTATTTCACCAAATTTTGCGGTTTAAGTTCTGGCGACGGAGTTTGCGTATCGGCAAACGCGCTTTGGCGAAGACTGAGTTTTGGTTTGCGTTGATATTGAGCCCGATTTGCCTGCTGGCGTGCGGATTGGTGCTACTCTCACTATGGGGAGTGTCGGTGGACATTATGCTCCATAATTTCAAAAACTTTCTCATTGGCTTTGATGTCGGAGGTGTGCATATCTCCATTACCTCAATTTTGCTCGGTATTCTCTGCTTTGCACTCTCAATGTATGTCTTTAAGCTGCTGCGCAACAGTTTTGACAGCGGTAACTTGAGCAAAATTGAAATGAATGAGGGAATCCGCAGTTCAATTGTTTCTTTACTCGGATTTTTCGGTTTTATCTTTTCGTTCATATTGGCGATTGCGGTGATGGGCGGAAGTCTTAGGAGTATTACCATTATTGCCGGTGCGTTGTCTTTTGGGGCGGGACTCGGTTTGCAAAACGTGGTCAGCAACTTGGTGGCCGGCCTAACCATCTTGTTTGAACGCCCAATAAAAGTCGGGGACTGGGTGATTGTGGACGGGCAAGAGGGAATCGTCAAAAAAATTAATATGCGCTCTACCGAACTCGAAACTTGGAGCAAGTCTAACATCATAATTCCTAATGCCGCCATTTTGTCGCAGAGCGTGGTCAATCTCACTTACTCTGATAGAATCGGAAGAATCGAAATTAAGGTCGGGGTCGATTATGACAGCAACATTGAACTGGTTACCAATACCTTATTAGAGATTGCGCAAGCAAACCCGAAAATTTTGCCTTCTCCGGCTCCAACCGTGGCTTTTACGGAGTTTGGCGATAGTAGTCTTAACTTCCAGCTTAACTGTTTTACCGCCAATATTTATGACAGAGGACTGATTTCTAATGAACTGCGGGAACGAATCATTTTAGAATTTAGGGCCAAAAATATTAATATTCCCTCTCCGCAAAAGCTTATCTACATCCCCTCACCTATAGAATAAGTCTTTGAAAAATATTATTAAATAAATTATTTTAAAAAATTTTATGCACTTAAGCGTTCCTTAAGTTTCAAATGGTGAACTGTAAGTGTAGTTAGGAACAACCCATATAACATAATTTAATTTAACTTTTAATTTTTTTAAGGAGAAAAAACATGAAAAAACTTTTAGCTGCTACTTCTTTGGCTTTGGTTCTGGGCTTGGCCGGAAACGCAATGGCTCAACAACCTGCTTCGATGCAAGGTGGTTTTCAGGGTCCGGGTTTGAGCGTGATGACTGTTAGCGAAGCTCTCAAACTCAATGATGATACTCCGGTTAAACTCAGCGGTAAAATTGAAAAAAGTCTCGGTAACGAAAAATATTTGTTTAAAGATGCTACCGGTTCGATTACAATCGAAATTGATAATGAAGACTGGAACGGTGTGAATGCTACTCCGGATACCGAAATCGTTATCACTGGCGAAATCGACAAAGACATGCTCAGAGATGCCGAAGTTGATGTGGATATGGTAACTTTGAAGTAATAAATAGGACTTTAGATGCGAATCTTACTAATCGAGGATGACAGCCTGATTGGCGACGGGATTAAAACCGGACTGGAAAACTTTGGCTTTGCAGTCGACTGGTTTAGGGACGGAAACGAAGGACACGAATCTTTACTCCAGGCTCAATATGATGCGGTTATCCTCGATTTAGGTTTGCCGGGGCGCGACGGTTTATCTATCTTGAAAGATTGGCGCAGTCGCGGAAAAACCGAACCGGTGCTTATTCTGACGGCCAGAGGCGATGTTGACGAACGGATTGCCGGACTTAACAGCGGGGCCGATGATTATCTTGGCAAACCTTTTTCGCTCAAAGAAGTGCAAGCGCGGTTAAACGCGCTTATTCGGCGCAAAAGCGGGGTTGTTGTGCCCGAAATTAATTATAAAGGTGTGACCTTTAATCCCCAAACTCGCAAAACTTTTTATCAGGGCAAAGAAATTACTCTCTCGCCCAAAGAAACCGCGCTCTTGGAACTCTTGCTGCTTAACCGCAACAAGGTGCTATCCAAAGAGATGATTGAAAACAAAATTTATGCTTGGGACGATGAAGTGTCCAGCAATGCGGTGGAAGTGCATATTCACCACCTGCGCAAAAAGTTGCACAAAGATATTGTCAAAACCATTAATAAAATCGGATACATCATGGAGGACTAAATGAAAAAGCTAAATCTGAGGGTACGCCTCTTAATCTTCCTGATACTGATTTCGGCGGCTGTATTTATTACTGCCGGGGTTTTGTCGTGGAAAGAGGCAAGCGAAAAAGTTGATGAATTTTTTGACACCTATCAGATTGCTTTGGCCAGACGCTTGTCAACAACCGATTGGACCAATATTACCCATGAAATGCAAAAAATCAGCGATAAGCTGGTAGATGACATTAGTAATGCCGAAGATGAAGACGAATCTATCGGTTTTGCCGTGTTTAGCAATGATGGTGAGCGGATTTTTCATGATGGAGAAAACGGTCGCTATTTTCCGCCGTTCGGACGTAAGGGAAGTTTTGGCACCGAGCGTATTGATGGCGAAAAATGGCGGGTTATTCGCCTAACTTCTACCGATAATCGCTTTATTGTGGCGGTGGGACAAGAGCTCGATTATCGAAACGAAATTGTGGAGGATATGTTTGAGGAATTTATGACCCCATGGGCAATCGGATGGGGCGTGATGTTACTGGCAATTATCCTCATGCTGACCAAAGAATTTGCTCCGCTCAACCGCTTGGCTCGCCAACTTAAACAACGAAAAGGTGACGACCTTTCTCCGCTTGATGAAACCGATATCCCCGGAGAGGTTAAACCCTTGACCGGTGCGGTGAACTATCTGCTCAATCAGACTCAAGAAATGCTCCAAAGAGAAAAAAGCTTTATTGCCGACTCTGCTCATGAACTGCGCAGTCCTTTAACCGCTCTCAAAGTGCAGTTGGAGGTGGCGCAAATGTCGGCTGACGACCCGCAAAAGCTTAATAATGCCTTAGACAAGCTTGCTCTTGGGATTAACCGTGCGGAGCGATTGGTCGAGCAACTGCTGGCATTTTCGCGGATTGAAGCCGGATTTGACAGTCTGCCCGGTGAAAGCTCACCAATTGACTGGGCGCAAATTGCCACCCAAATTGCCGAAGATTACACTCCGGCGGCACAAGCAAAGAACATTAATCTGGCGTTAGATATTACCGGAAGAGCTCCGTTTGAGCACGGGAATCCGGTATGGGCGGCGCTCATGCTTAAAAATATGGTCGATAATGCCATTAAATATAGTCCGGAGAGCGCTACCGTATCTATCAGCATTAAATATAACAAAATTAAAGTTTGCAACTCTAACACCATGGTTGATGAGGACAAGCTCAAACATTTGGGACAACGCTTCTATCGTCCGGCCGGACAAAAAACAACCGGAAGCGGTCTGGGGATTTCCATTATCATGAAAATTGCTGCCTTATACCGCTGCCGGGTTGCTTTTGCTAATACCGATGAGGGATTTTGCGTGAGCATTCTCCCACTTAAAGACTAAGTCTAATCGGCCATTACGCGGCGCAAAAAGTAATATTCGCCAATCTCAACCAAGCCATAGAGCACGATATATGCGCCCATGATGGCGGTGATGGTTAAGGCTCCTAAGACCGGAAAAGCCAAAATCAAAAAGGCAAACACAATGCCTAAAGCTCCGGCCGTGGCGCACCAGCCCCAATTGAGCCCGATTTTGCGGAGTTCCCAGGCATTGCCCAATTGAATTATGCCGACAGCCAAGCACCATACGGCAAAGATTATCGGCAAGGTTTCAGCCGTGACGCCCAAATTGCTGACAAAGATTATGCCGACAAATATGTCTAGCAAGCCAACCAGCAGATACCAACCGGACTGGAACGAAAATGAAAAGGCAATATAGCCGGCACCGACAATAATAAAGCCGATACCAAGATATAACGCCAAAGCAACCAGCGAAACTACCGGATTGAGCCAAACATAGACACCAAGCAGAGCCATGATGATACCGGCAATTAAATGCCAGATGCCAATGCCTTTATTGGCAGATGTGGAAGATTTAGTATTTAGCATAAGTAAATTCTCCTATTGTTGAAGTCATATTTAAATATAAGTAGTTTAAAATGGCTTTTAAACCCTGATTGTTGTGCATATACATCCATTTAGTCGGTATAACCATTTATTTTTGCGTATTTTTCTAATATACATAACATTTTATCCATTAATTTTGTTGATTGGTGCTTTTGCCTTGACTTTTAGGGGAAACTGCTTTGTATTAAATTAAAGTATAAGCGACTCAAGGCGGACAAAACAGTCATGAATAAAAAATTCAAAAAAATCATAAGATTATCTCTTTACACTTTGCTGATAGTTGCGGTGATTGGCGGGGGGTACATCGCTTGGCAGAAATATCAGGATTATCTGCGTGAGGAAATAGCTCAAACCATGAGCATTGAGGGCGAGGAGTTTAGCTTTCAAAAACTCGGCGAAATGGCAAAGCGCCTTTCGCAAAGCGCTTATGTGGCGCCTTTAGATAACTTGCCGCCGAGCGTGAAAAAACTCAATTATGACCAACACCGCGATATTCGGTTTGTGCGCAACAACGGTCCGTGGTATGGTAAAAATCTGCCCTTTGAGGTCCAGTTCTTCCATTTGGGGTCGCTGTTTCAAATCTCGGTGCCGATTAATGAAGTGATTAAAGGCAAAACTCGCCCGATTAAATATTCGGCGGCATATTTTGATTATGGCAAAAACAAAATTAACACCAACGAATTGGAAAATATCGGCTATGCCGGTTTTAGACTGCATTATCCGCTCAATACATCGGCCTACTATGACGAGCTCATCTCGTTTTTGGGTGCAAGCTACTTCCGTGCCTTGGCGCAACACCAAAAATATGGTATCTCGGCACGCGGCCTGGCAATTGACACCGCCGTACAAACCGGCGAAGAATTTCCGATTTTCAGAGAATTTTGGATTGAGCGTCCGACCCGTCGCGCCAAAGATGTTACTGTCTATGCCCTGCTTGATAGCCCCAGTGTGGCCGGAGCGTATAAATTTGTGATTACTCCCGGTGCACCAACCGTAATTGATGTGGAAACTCGGCTTTATCCAAGGAAAAAAATCAATAAACTCGGAATTGCACCGCTGACCTCCATGTATTTGTTTGGCGAAAACACCAAAAACAAATTTGATGATCATCGTCCGGAGGTTCATGACAGCGACGGGCTTTTGGTGCAAAACGGAGCCGGAGAATGGTTGTGGCGGCCGTTGGATAATTCCAAATATTTACGTATCAGCTCTTTTGTGGACAACAATCCTAAAGGTTTCGGTCTGTTGCAGCGTGACCGTGACCCGGCGCATTATCTCGATTTTGAAGCTTATTACGAACAGCGCCCAAGTGTGTGGGTGGAGCCAATCGGGGAATGGGGAAAAGGAAGTGTGGAGCTGGTGGAAATTCCTTCCATTCAGGAAATTCATGACAACATTGTAGCTTATTGGGTGCCAAAAAAATCTCCTGAGCCAGGGCAAGAATTAAACTATAAATATAAACTATACTGGTTTAACGATTTTCCAATCGCGACCAAGCCCGGGGCCGTGACCGCAACTTATACCGGTATCGGCGGGGTGTCGGGGATGCTGGAGACAAACAAACGTAAGTTTGTGATTGATTTTGATATTCTCAACATGAAATCTGAGGTCGAAAAAGGAATTGCAACACTTGATGCCTCGGCCAGCGAAGGCAAAATCGTCGGCACTCATCTGGCGTATAATCCGCTGACCAAAGGGCTGACTGCTTATGTCGATTTTGAGCCCAACGGCAAAACTTCCGAACTCCGCGTTTCGGTGGTCAAAAAAGGCAAGCCTATCTCAGAGGTATGGAGCTATCAATGGTTACCCTAAAAATCCAAAGCGGCGATGATATTATCCGAGCCTATTTCAGTAATCTCGGATTTAGCGAAAAACAGCTGCCGGCTTTGACCCGCTTGATTGATGAGCGTTTTGGCAAAGTTCCGACGGATGGCGATGAGCTGGTGGCTTTTATTGATGCACAAGTTTTGCGCTTGGCTAAATCGGTGTTTCCACATTCGGTCTTGCCCGATGAGCAGCTTTTGGCACAGTTTCGTTTGATGTTTCTTCTTTGCAACGGAGCGCAAAAATGCACCGATGAAGTATTAAAAAATCATCGTCTGCCGGAAGGACTGGGGGAACAAATGCGCAGAGCATCTTTTGAAACCGCACCGGGGTATTGTTTTTCGGATATGGTGCCCCAAAAAATTGAATCCCCCAAGCCTGCAAACTTTTTTCTTCATCTCTTTCATCGTGCCAAAAAGGATTAAGCTCTGATGCAAAAATTTGTTCCCATATCGCCTAAACAAGTGCGCCGCCGCCGAGTGGTGGTTTTTGGGCTCATGATTTTGAGTACCTTGGTGGCAACTCTTAAGTGGATGACAGTCATTCCTAGTGATTCAAGCATTTTTACCCAGCTATTGATGGTGATTTTGTTTATGCTCACGTTTGCTTGGATTGCACTGTTTTTCTGGTCGAGCATTTTGGGATTTTTTGAACTATGGAGAAAACGCAATGTACCGGGGATTCATTGGGTGGATGATGACACTAAGCTCTCAACCCGTACGGCTATTTTGATGCCGGTTTACAATGAATCGCCAACCAACGTATTTGCCAACTTATTAGCTATGGCCGAAGACCTCAAAAAAACCGGACAGGAAAAAGCTTTTGATATCTTTGTCTTAAGCGATACCACCAACCCCAAAGTTTGGGTGGAAGAAGAAAAAATTTGGCTGGAAGCACGTCAGTTGATGTCGCCTAACATAAATTTATACTATCGACGCAGAGCCAAAAATATTGCTCGCAAAAGCGGAAATATTGAAGATTTTTGCAACAAGTGGGGCGCCAAATATGACTTTATGATTGTGCTTGATGCCGATAGTTTGCTCTCAGGGAAAACCATGCTGACCATGGCGCAACTGATGGAAGACAACCCCGAAACCGGAATTATTCAGGCGCCGCCGATGTGTATTAACCGCAACTCCTTGTTTGCGCGCATTCAGCAATTTGCCGGCAAAGTCTATGGGCCGATTGTGTCTGCCGGTTTGGCTTATTGGCAGGTCGGCGACAGCAACTACTGGGGGCACAACGCAATTATTCGGGTCAAGGCCTTTATGGAATGTTGCAAATTGCCGGTTTTAAGCGGGAGAGCTCCGTTTGGTGGGCATATTTTGAGCCACGATTTTGTGGAGGCGGCCCTCATTCGCCGCGGAGGGTGGTCGGCTTGGTTGCTGCCGGAACTAAAAGGAAGTTTTGAGGAATGTCCGCCGACGATGATTGATTTTGCCATTCGTGACCGTCGTTGGTGTCAGGGCAATATGCAGCACATCAAAGTACTGATTTCCAAAGGATTGCACCCCGTTAGCCGCGTGCATTTCACGATTGGGATTATGTCTTATCTCTCCTCGCCGATTTGGCTCTGCTTCTTGCTTGTCGGCCTGATGACGGCGCTCGGACGCGAAATTTTTCCGCCGACATATTTTCCGCAATCTTACACTTTGTTTCCGGAATGGCCGATTTTTGATAAAATCGGAACGATTGCGTTATTTATCCTCTCGATGTTTATGCTGATTTTTCCAAAGTTTTTGGGACTTATTATCTATCTAAAGGAAAACAAAGCTAATGAAATCGGCGGAATTTGCGGCGCCATAAAAAGTGTGTTGGCCGAAATTATATTCAGTGCCTTATCAGCTCCGATTATGATGATGTTTCAAAGCAAATTTGTATTTGATATTTTTGCCGGTATTGATGCCGGATGGAACACCCAAAACCGTGAAGATTCCGGCACTCCGTTCAAGCAAGCCTTTGAGCGCCATTTTTGGCACACCCTGCTTGGTATTGCCACTACCATCATTGTCTGGAACTATGCGCACGCACTGTTTTGGTGGATGCTCCCTATCACGGTCGGGTTGATGCTCTCTATCCCGATTTCAATGTTCTCTTCTCGCGAAAGCAACGGAATTGCCGCCCGCAAGCACAAATTCTTCATCATTCCCGAAGAGGTGAATATTCCCGAAATCTTGAAAGAAGCCAAAGCTTATTTGGCAATTTTGCAAAAAATATCTCTTGATAACTGCGGGGTGGAGGCAATTGTAACCGAGCCCAGGCTTAATGCTTTGCATATTTTGATGCTGCCGATTAACGGGCCGGCGCCCGAATTTAGCGCCAAAACCCTAGAAATGGCGCAGATTAAGCTCGAGAACTTTATCAACCATATGCTAAAAATGGAACTCACCAAAGAAGAAGAAATTGCTTTGCTTTATAGTCCGCAAATCTTACGCAAAGCTTGTTTGGCGTTGGCAATCTAGAAAAAGGGCAGCCTATAAGCCGGGTTCTGTATCATATTTGCTTTATCTTGCGACAAAGATTTATGATGATAGCCATTCATCTGGGCCGGGTTTTGCAACCAGGCTCGGCGCGACCTACCTCTGGAAGGAGTGGGAACTCTCCTATACTAAATTTCAAAAGAAATTTGTCCTAACTTGGTCTTGCTTCAGACAGGGTTTGCCTGGACCATCCTTGTTACCAAGAATGCGGTGAGCTCTTACCTCGCCTTTTCAACCTTACCTTCCGTGTAGAAAGGCGGTAATTTTCTGCGGTACTTTCCCTTGGGTTTCCCCAGCCAGACGTTATCTGGTGCCTTGTTCCCTTGAAGCCCGGACTTTCCTCACAAGTGGATTTTCCTTTCCGTTGCGCGGCTATCCGGCCACCCGTTTGGTACTTTACCCATTATCAATTTTTTTTGCAAGAAAAATTTATCCACATTTCCGAGGCAGTAGAATCTATATATTGTATATTTTTACATACGACATACAGCATCTTGTCGCCACTCAAAAAAAGTTTAAAATTTATAAATTTTCCCATTGCATCCCATAAAATCCCATGTTATACCATAGATAGTGGTGGTGAAATAGGGGGCAAAATGAGAAGTAATTTTCTCTTTTTAGATACAATAATCAACAAGGTAGACGCCAAAGGCCGCGTTTCCTTGCCCTCAGATTACCGCGCAATAGTTAAAGAAACGTCAAGCGAAATTGTCTGCTATCGGAGCCTTACTTCTCCTTGCATTGAGGGTTGTTTGGAAGATTTGCTGGATAAGCTGGCTACCGAAATCGAAACCTCGACTGATTTTTTCTCTCAGACCCAAGATGATTTGACCAACCTCATTTTTGGTGATGCCAAACGTTTTCCGTTTGACAGCACCGGTCGCATCGGATTGACCGAAAAACTCCTCAAGCACGCCAATATTACCGACACGGCCGTATTTGTCGGGAAAGGCCGCAAATTTCAAATTTGGAACCCCGAAAACTGGGAAAAAGAAGAAGCGCGTATCCGAGCCGAAGTGCTCAAAAATCGGCCGGTGCTCCGCCCTGCCCCCAAAGAGGAGAATAAGTGATGATTCCCGGTGGCTATGACAAACATTTTCCGGTGATGCTCCAAGAGGTACTAACCTCGCTTGCTCCTCAGGACGGGAAAACCTATGTCGATGCCACTTTTGGAAACGGCGGCTACAGCGAAGCTATTCTCAAGGCGGCAAACTGCAATCTCATCGCGCTTGACCGTGACCCCAATGTGCTGCCCCGCGCCGAAGAGTTCAAACAAAAATATGGCAGTCGCTTCCGTTTTATTTCAGGTTGTTTCGGCGATTTTGAAACATTGGTTAATCAGCCGATTGACGGCGCCGTATTTGATATCGGGGTGTCTTCAATGCAGCTTGACCAAGCTGAGCGCGGTTTCTCCTTTGGTAAAGATGCTCCTTTAGATATGCGGATGTCTTGTAATGGTCAAACCGCTGCAGATTTAGTGAATTCACTGTCGGAACAGGAGTTGGCCGACCTCATTTACCAATATGGCGAAGAACGAAAATCGCGTCAGATTGCCAATAAAATCGTGAACTTCCGCAAAACCAAACCCATTGAAACCACTCGCGAACTGGCGGAGATTATTTATTCCGTCATTCATAAAACTCCCAACAGCATTGATCCGGCAACCCGTACTTTTCAAGCCTTGCGGATTGCGGTTAATGATGAACTAGGCGAACTTAAGAGAGGGTTGCAAGGTGCAGCTCATCTCCTTAAACCCCAAGGGCGTTTGGTGGTGGTGAGTTTTCATTCCTTGGAGGATAGAATTGTAAAATCTTTCTTCAAAGAAAACACGGGGAAGAACCAGCATGTTTCAAAATATGCCACTTCTCCAAAAACAACTGACAGCAATATCTTTGCTAACTGCTCCAAAGCAATTGAGCCTTCTCAGGAAGAGACAAAGCTCAATAAGCGTTCGCGGTCGGCGAAATTGAGATTTGCGGTCAAAAAGTAACACGAGAACCAGAAAGGAAACGTGACATGAATAGTACAAAATCAGCAACTTTAGCCTTGTGGCTGACCCTAACCTTTTTGCTCGGCTCGGGACTGTTGGTGATGAAAAACCAAGTGCAAACTTTGGAAAACCGTTTGGTGAGTATCAATAAAGATATTGAAACCGATATCAAAACCATTCATATTCTACAAGCTGAATGGAGCCATTTGAACTCGCCGTCAAGACTGCGAAAACTCGCCGAAAAACATATTTTGCTAAATCCTATCCGAGCTGAACAAATTATTAACTATTCTCAGGTACCATTTGAGTATGAGAATAGCGAATCTGACAAACGGCGCTTGGCTCAGAAAAATATTGCCGATTATGCGGCAAAAAATAAGGAACTTAAGCGTTTGGCAAGAGCTCAAAGATAATATAACAAACAGAACTAAACAATAACACAAATTATAGTGGCAGAAGCAACGAATTATGTGGGGAAAGTATTTTTCTAGAGAAGGCCGGGATAATTTTTATATGCCCGGACAAGAAATAAAAATCGGGAGAAGTGCGGCTCTCAGGAACTTGACATGCGAGAAAGACCCCTTGTCGACCTGTCGAGTACGGGTGCTCGTGGCCGTGATGGGCTTTATGTTTGTATATTTAGTGATTGCTCTCAGACTATTTGATGTGTGTGTGGTGGAAAATTTGCATTCGGAAAGAAATGTGGCCGAAGCTCCCAGTCTTGAAGTGATGCCTGATAGTCCGATTAAGCGCGCCGATATTACTGACCGCAACGGCGCTATCATTGCTACCTCACTTCCTACCGTTAACCTATTTGCAAACCCCAAAAAAATCTTAAACCCGCAGAAAGCTGCCGTAGAATTGGCTCGTATCTTACCTGATCTGCGCTATGAAGACATTTTATCCAAACTCAAACGGCGCGGCAGTTTTGTTTATATCAAACGCAACCTCACTCCTTCTCAACAATATCAAATCAATTATCTCGGAATTCCGGGGCTGGAATTTGAACAGGGTGAAAAACGTATTTATCCCCACAAAAACTTGTTTGCTCATGTGATTGGCAACACCAACATTGATAATATCGGTATCTCGGGCTTGGAGAAAAAGCTTGACGAACGTCTGACCCACTCGGACATTCCGCTAAAACTTTCCATTGATTTGGGGGTACAAGACACTATTCGCGAGATTTTGGCTCAAGGAATGCAAAAATTTAGTGCCAACGGCGCAACGGCAATTTTGATGGATGTGAACACCAGCGAAATTTTGGCTATGGTTTCTCTGCCCGACTTTGACCCCAACCGCACTCAAAACCCCGGTTCGAAAGCTCAGTTTAATATGGCGACCAAAGGGGTGTATGAGCCGGGATCTGTGCTCAAAGTGTTTAATACCGCTATGTCTTTGGAGAGCGGCAAAGTCAAGGTGGCCGATACTTTTGATGCAACTCAGCCGCTCAAGCTCAAATACAACGTCATTAAAGATTATCGCGGCGAAAATCGCTGGCTCTCGGTACCCGAAATTTTAATCTATTCTTCTAACATCGGCTCGGCTCGTATGGCGTTTAAGGCAGGCGGCGACGAACAAAGAGAATTTATGCGCAAAATCGGGTTCTTCCAAGAACTACCGATTGAAGTACCCGAAAAAGGCAAACCCCTCGTGCCAAAACGCTGGGGCGAAGGAACCATTGCAACCGTTGCTTTTGGCTATGGATTAGCAGTCACTCCTTTACACGTTATCACGGCTTTTTCGGCGATGGTAAACGGCGGAATTTATCACGATCCGACGCTAATTAAAAAAGAGCAAAATGATGACGGCCGCAGAGTGATTTCTTATAACACATCACAATCTATGCGCAAGCTCTTGCGTTTGGTGGTGGTGGAAGGTTCGGGCAAACGGGCCAATGTCAAAGGTTATGAAGTGGCCGGCAAAACCGGTACGGCTAACAAACTTTCGGCAGAAGGGAAATATGTCGACAAAAAAGTGCGCACAACCTTTGTTTCGGCTTTTCCGATTTCTAACCCCAAATACGCTCTGCTGTTGATGCTTGATGAACCTAAACCAACCAAAGAAACTTGGGGCTTTGTAACATCTGGTTGGAACAGCGTGCCAACAGGGGGAAAAATCATTGAGGCAATTGCTCCGCAACTCAACCTCAAAGCCAATTATGACCTTGATGAATTGCGCCAAGAGCGGATTATTGAAGCCTCTTACAGCCGCTAGTTATTCTCACTTGGAACATAAATCTTGCTGTTTTCGGGAATGGGAGCGCCAATGCCTTTTTCTAAAGCATCAACCGGAACAAAACCCATGTCGCCGTTATCAAGCATAACCCGATACCACTTGCTATCCGGAGTTACCCCGCTAATGCGAACGGTATGATTTTCAGGAAGTTCAAACATCACATCAAACTGCTCTGAGGGGCCATACATGACCTTGGCCTCGCCTTTGAAGTGATATAGCTTGCTGGTATCATTGATATCTACCGGAATATTGAGCACTTTAGATACCACAATGTCGTCAAAGGTTTGTTCGCCGTTACTAAACTTCACGCGTTGGAAATAGGTTATCTCATCTTTTTTAGCAAAGAGTTTCATCAGCTCGGCATCGCTAATGACGCTTGATGTGAGTGGAAACAGCGCTACCACAAACAACATTATCGGCATCACTAATTGCAACATTTTTAACTTGGCGTAATTCCAATGCGGCAGGCGCGCTTTATCGGTGCGAACTCCGGTCAGTCGGATAAACTTTTCCAACAAATCCTTTTGCTTATCATCGGCATATTCTTTGGCTTGCAATGCCGAGAGCATGGCCTTTTCCATTTTATTTTCTTGATAATAGGCTACGGCATTGTGAATGAGCAAGGTCAAATTTTGCGACCGATTGTGGTTAATGGCACTGTAATTATGCGCAATAGCCTGCACATTTTTAAACAGAGCCGGAATGCCCCACCAGCCCAAAAGCCAGTTGCTGACCGAGGTTTTTAATACCACGGCCGGAGCCTCCAATGCATTGCAGATTTCATCGTCATTGCGCACTGAAGTGGACACGATTTTGCCCCAAACCTTTTGCAAAGAGAAAGTACGGATAAACGGATTTTCAATTCCGGCTCTATCTTTATAAATCTTTAAGCCGGACATATCGGGAAAATTTTTGCTGACATAGGCTTGGCTCAACAAATCGTATATCAGGCGGCTTTTCTCATCTTTTAATACATCATAGGCAACGGAGAGGTGTTGGAACTTATCGGTTGCTTCCTCACTGGTATTACGGTCGGGGTGCCAGAGCTTGGCGCGCTCGCGGTAGTTAGCTTTTATCTCAGCTTCGCTCGCGGCGGGAGTGAGGTCTAATATCTGATAATATCCTAAAGGGTCACGCATACTCATATGTATATTCCATCCTGCAAAAGTGGGGGTTCGGGTTCATCATCACACAGCTTGATAAACTTTTCTTTAATATTAATCCGAATATTGCCGGCATAGTCAACCTCGGAAAGTGATTTCCTAAACAAATTCATAATTTCGGTGCAAAAGTCGGTATCAATTTCTTTTTCGGTGCGGATAATGAGGTCAAAACGCCGTTCATGCGGCAGAGAAAAACCATCAAACTGGAAACCGCCTAAAACCGTGAAGGAAGTATCGACTACAAAACGAGCCGCGCCTTTGCCTTTGGGGCTGGACTGTTGGTGGCGACCGTCTTTGCCAAACCTTCTCACCGCAACCTGAATTCGGCTCAAGTTTTCGGCACCATAAAACGGAATTTCAATAATCCGCCACTGGGTATTATCTTCGCGGCGGCCGATAATTATATCTTCTAGCCGCGCTAAGGCCTTTTGTCCCTCGGGGCCGGAAAGGCGCAAGCTATCGACCACATCTTGTCCCAGCCAACTCTCAATTTTTCCCTCACCGGCGGCTTTGAGAAAAGTCATAATATTAGATAACATTTTGGAGTTGTGAGCCGGAATTTTCTCAATTATGGCATTGTAAATCTTTGGCGCCACCTGTGTTTGGAGCGGGGATAAAATTTCGCTTAGTTTACTCCCTAAGGGCTGGGCTGTTACTCCCGCTGATTTTTGGTTTATTTTAGGTTCGCGTTCCAGCCCCAGCAATTCGGAAAAACGCAGGCTAAATTTTTCACCAACGGCGATTTTGAGCGGGACTTCGGGAAGAATCTCGCCTAAGGGCGTACGCAACACAACTTTATCCCCGCGCAAGGCGGTTTCAGCCGTAAGCTCACGGCCGGCGGGAACATTTTCAAAAAAGTTTTTAATGGTCTCAATTATCTTTTCGGGCAAGCCTTGAGATAGTTTTGCCTCGGCACCGCTGGGCGGGGTGGAATATACAGCCGAATTGTTCTGAGGCAAAGATGTTTCCAGCAAAGGTTTGAGCGTGGCGGCCAAATTGCGGATAACTTCCGGTAGGCTTTGAGCCATGGTAGTCGGTTGCGGCGAAACCGGAGTATTTGATTGCGACGCTGTTTCGACAATTTCGGGTTTGAGCGACAAATTTTCAATCAAATTGGATAATTGGCGGATTTCGGCGTTCCCTACTCCCATAGCCGATAATTCACGTGCCAAAAGCGGTTGCAAGCGCAGCGGAACCAAAGCGACATCTTGCAAATTGCCAATGGTTTTAACCACCGCAACGGTTGGCGATGATATCGGCATGTTGGTTTTGGAAGGGGTGGCAGATAGAAAATTTTCAATCTTTTGACCATCAACACTTATCAATCGGACATCAATCCGCTGGGGAGTTTTCGCCACTACTCGTGCCTGGATTTGGCTGGCTTGTTCGGGAAGTTGAACTTGCGGCGGCAAGTCCATTGTAACGGTAGTATTTGCGTTTCCGGCGTTCTCCCCGCGACCTAGCCCTAAATCAATACTGACCAGCAACTTGCCGGTTAAGGTTTGCAAAGTTTGCGGCTTAATCTGCAGGTTAATCTGTTGGCCCAAATTCAGGTTTCCCATGCCGCCTTCGGGAGTTTCAATCCCTGCGGTCACCCCGGAGCCGGTACTGCCGCCTTCGGGAAGAGTCACATTTAGCGGCGGAACCAGATTAGTCATGGGCAACTAGCCTCTTGGCGATGGCATAGACATCTTCAGCCGCTTCGGATGTGGGGTAGCGATTAAAAATCGTACTTTGGTTGCGAATGGCGTCGCGGACGCGGGTATCTCGACGGACAATTCCTAACAGCGGCGGATTTATTTTTAAGAAATTGGTACAAGCTTTGAGCAATGTATCATAAGTGCGCTGGCCTTCACGCAAAGAATTGGCCTGATTGACCACAATACTAATATCGCATTTAGTATATTGCATGGTCATTATCTTGATAAAAGCATAGGCATCGGTCAAAGAAGTTGGTTCATCGGTACAAACTACAATTATCTTTTCGGCTAAGCCGGACAAAATCCTCACCGGTTTTTCAACTCCGGCGCCCATATCCAAAATCACCTTATCGTAAGAAGAGGCCAATACATTCAAGTCCTCTCCCAATATCTGCAATCTGCCGACCGGAAGAGAGGCCAAACCTGCAGAGCCCGAACGACCGGCAATGACATCAAAGTGGCCCTTATCATAATGATGTACAACCTGATTTAAGGTAAGGCTCCCCGAGACAACGCTCCCGATATCATATTTTGCCATTAACCCTAACTGAATGTCAACATTAGCCAAACCCAAGTCACCATCAAAAAGCAAGGTCTTTTGTTTTAAGATACTTAGCGAGTGCGCCAAGGTGATGGAAAACCAAGTTTTGCCAACACCGCCCTTACCCGAGGCAACCGCAATCAGGTTCTTGCCTTTTTTGGTGCTGCGGGGGGTGGTTCCTCGGGGCATTATCTTTAGTTCTTCGGGTTTGTTTTGTTCCATGGCATCCTCTTTTCACTTAAAAAAATTTTAAGCCAAAATCAGTTTACTTAATCCGGCAGGTGTTATCTCTGATAAACCTCCGGCAATGTTGGCACTCACACTGGCGGCACTAAAACTCAGTTCACAACAAGCGGCAACCGATAACAACGAGCCGATGCGGCGGGTTAAATCGAGCCTGGTTGGCAAAAGTTGCTTGGCCCCAAGTTCGGTAAAGACTTCGGCTATTTCTATAGCCTCATAGGTATTACTACCGGCGGACATAACCAAAATCTTATCGCCTTTAATCACCTCCAGCCAGCGGCTGACTTTTTTGACCTCGTCTTCCAAAAACGGATTAATCCCCGGAGTGTCTATCAAGACCAAATCGTAATTTTTTTCAGCTTTTTGCAACAGCTCATACAAATTGCGTTCGCTCTGGCAGAAGAAAAAATCTTGCTCCAAAATCTTGGCAAAAGCTTCTAACTGCTTGTTGGCTCCGGCACGGACATTATCGGTGGAAACAATGCAGCAAGAGAGCTTTTTCATCAGGGCTAAAGCCGCGGTTTTGGCAATGGCGGTGGACTTGCCGCTACCGGGGGCTCCCATAAAAACTTTGCAAGGGTTGATTTTATCTAAGATATCGCGATATGTATATAACTCCCCTAATGCCAACTCCAAGAGCCTACGGTCATCAAAAATTTGCCGCTCGGCACTCAACTTCCTAACCGCAGATAATATCCGCTGTTTGACCAAATCCAAGGTATCGTGATATTCTAAACTCTCACGCAGCAAGCGGTCGGTATAGCGCGAAGGATTGTCGCGCACTTCCAGTTCTTGTTGTTCGTTAAAGCTAATCTCTTGGGTTTCTTCAATAGCGGCAGTAACTCTGATTTGACCGTCGTCCAGTGTTTCGGTCGAAATAATGACGGCATTATCTCCCAAAGCCTCGCGGGCTAGGCTCATGGCCTCCAAACTTCCTGATGCAGTAAAGGTTTTGATTTTCATTTGCCTTTACTCCTAAATTTGGCCAACCGTCTTGATTTTGGCTTTGGGGTGGATTTCATTTTGGGACATGACCACGGTCAGCGGGCGAAAACGCTCAATAATCGAACGGACAAACGGTCTAATCCCCGGGCTGGTCAGCAAAACTGCGGTTTCGCCTTTGGCGGCTAATTCTTCCAGCGAATTTCTGACCTTGGTGATAAACTGCTGCAAGGCACTCGGAGCCATGGCCAACTGGCGGTCATCGCCCTCCCCGACAATTGCTTCGGCAAAGGCATGCTCCCATTCGGGCGACAAGGTAATCAGCGGGATTACCCCAAACTCGTTGGCATTGGCATTAGACAGCTGGCGCGCCAAACGTGAACGGACATGCTCGGTTATCATCATCAGGCTGTGGGTTGAAGACACGGCTTCGGAAATTCCTTCCAAAATGGTGGGCAAATCGCGAATCGAAACCCGCTCTTGCAACAAGTTTTGCAAAATACGTTGTACCGCGCCCAAGCTTACTTTGCTTGGAATAAGCTCTTTAACCAGTTTTTGCTGCTCTTTATCCATTTCTTCAAGCAATTTCTGTGTCTCGGCATAAGATAAGAGCTCGGGCATATTATCTTTGACCAACTCGGTGATATGTGTGGTCACCACGGTGGCCGGATCAACCACCGTATAGCCCCTAAACATGGCTTCTTCACGATAACTCTGGTCAATCCACATGGCCTTGAGCCCGAAAGTAGGCTCATAGGTTTGTTCGCCCGGCAAGGTGATAGGCTCACCTCTTGGATCCATCACCAGCAGTTGGGTCGGGCGCAATTCGCCCTTGCCGGCCTTAACTTCTTTAATGTATATATTATACTCATTGGCCTCTAACTGCATATTATCCTGAATGCGGATAGAGGGCATTACAAAGCCTAATTCTGAGGCCAAAGCTCGGCGCAAAGCTTTAATTTGGTCGGTCAATTTCTTATTAGCTTCTTCATTAATCAACGGCAGCAAACCATAGCCGATCTCCAAGCGAATCAAATCCATGCGCAAAGCATTGGCTATCGGCTCATCGGCGGCTTTGGTTACTTTGCCTTGTTTCTTTTCTTGCTCCATAACCTCTTGGGCACGCGCTTGGGCCGCTTTTTGCTGCTTGTCTAAATAATAGGCCGTGGCTCCGGTCAAGGAAGCCAACAAAATAAACGGAGCGGCCGGAGTTCCCGGTAACATTCCCAATGCCAAAGCCATAAAGGCACTCATACCCAAGGCTTTAGGATAGTTAGTGACCTGCTCAAACAAAACTTTGTCGGTAGAATCGGTCATGCCGGCTTTTGATACCAAGATACCGGCAGCAACAGAGATTATCAGCGCCGGAACCTGACTGACCAAGCCATCACCAACGGTCAGGCGAGTATAAGTTTCGGCCGCGGCAGAAAAGCTCATATCATTTTGGACCATACCAATGATAATACCGGCAAACACATTAATAAAGGTAATAATCAAGCCAGCAATGGCATCTCCGCGGACAAACTTGGAGGCACCATCCATGGCTCCGTAAAATGAGCTTTCTTTGGACAAGTCTTCGCGGCGGGCTCGCGCCTCATCTTCGGTTATCAAACCGGATGACAAGTCGGCGTCAATCGCCATTTGCTTACCGGGCATGGCATCCAAAGCAAAACGAGCGGCAACTTCGGCAATACGCCCCGAACCTTTGGTAATGACCACAAAGTTCACCAAAACCAAAATGGCAAAGACAATCACACCAATAATAAAATTGTTACCCATGATGAAACCGCCAAATGCCTTAATGACTTCACCGGCGGCATCTGGGCCCATATAGCCATTGGCCAAAATCAGACGGGTGGAAGCTAAGTTCAGCGACAATCGGTACATGGTAGTGATGAGCAACACCAGCGGAAAAGCACTAAACTGATTGGGCTTTTCGATAAAAATGGCAGTCATTAAGACCAAGCAAGAAATGGTAATGGAAAAGGCCAAGGCAATATCAAGCAACCAGGCCGGCATCGGCAAAATCAGGATAACCAGCATGACCACAATTGACAAAGCAAAGAAAATATCGCCCCGCTTTGTGGAGGCAACTATCAAATCCTTAAACGAACGTCCGCCAAATACCGAACTGCTGACATTTTCTGCTTTTTTTGCCATGATTAGACTTTAGTTTTCCTATCCGTTAGAGGGCGGGACTTCATAGCCTTCGTCCTGATATTGTTTGAGTTTGTTGCGCAAGGTGCGAATCGATATCCCCAGCAAATTGGCCGCTTGGGTCCGATTGCCAAAGGTATGCTTTAAGGTATCAATTATCAAATTTCGTTCCATACCGGCCAAGGTTTGTCCGCCTCCGGCAACACTTGCGGAAGGGGCATTTTCTTCTGCGGCCGGTGTCGGATTTATTACGGCACTCGGGTCAGTCAAGATGATGGCTTCGGGTTCAATCTCTTCGGCATTAGACAGCAAAACCGCGCGGTGAATGGTGTTTTCCAGCTCACGGACATTGCCCGGCCACAAATAATTGAGCAACATATCTCCTGAGGCCTTAGACAAGTCTTTCATCGGCAACCCATTAAGCTCGGAATATTTTTTGATGAAATGCTTGGCCAAAACCAAAATATCTTCCGGACGGTCTTTCAAATCGGGAATATTGATATTAACCACATTCAAGCGATAGTACAAGTCCTCACGAAAAGCACCGTCTTTTACTGCTTGGGCCAAATTGCGGTTAGAAGTAGCAATAATCCGCACATCTACTTTTATCGGAGTTTTGCCGCCTATTCTATCAATCTCTTTTTCTTGAATGGCACGCAACAATTTAGCCTGAATCCGGATGTCCATTTCCGAAATTTCATCTAACAACAAGGTACCGCCCGAGGCTTCCTCAAACTTGCCGATGCGACGTGCCACCGCTCCGGTGAAAGCTCCTTTCTCATAGCCAAAGAGCTCAGATTCCAACAAAGTTTCGGGAATGGCCGCACAGTTAACCGCCACAAATTTTTTATTGGCTCTTTTGGAGTTGTCATGAATAAAACGAGAGAAAATTTCCTTACCGGTTCCAGATGAGCCGGTAAGTAAAACGCTGGCTTCCGATGGGGCTATTTGCTTGGCCATTTTCAAAATAGCCTCGGTTTTCTTATCGCCATAAATCAGAGCATGGTTCTCACGAGTGGCGGCGGCTAAAACCGCACCAATCAGTTCGGGATCCGGGGGCAAAGGAATATATTCCTTGGCTCCGGCCTTAATGGCCTTAACGGCTAGGCTCGGGTCATTGGCCACGCCGCAGGCTACCACCAAAACATTTATCCGCTCGCTTTCCAAAGAACTGATAAACTTGTAGACATCGAGCTTGACATCTATCATCACCAACTCAATACTCTTGCCGGAACGAAGTATGTTTAAGGCAGCATCAATATCTTGTGCCAGCGACACCTGCCCTCCTTGCGAGATGGCAATTTTGCTGGCAGCCCCTATCTGCCCGTCTAAAGTTCCAACAATTAACAGCTCCATGGCTTTTTACCCTGAATATCCTTTCTTATTTGGTTACAGATTTAACAATCTCAGTCATAGTTATGCCCAATTTATCATCAACCACCACAACCTCACCACGAGCAACCAAGTTGTTATTGACATATATATCTATTGCCTCGCCCACCTTGCGGTCCAGCTCGATAATTGCTCCTTTATTGAGTTTCATGAGTTGGCTGACCTTCATCTGGGTCTTGCCCAAGATGGCAGAGACCTTAACCGGAATATCGTATACGGCTTCCAAGTCGCTGGTGGAGCTTGGAATATCATAGTCGTCCATATTGTTATCGGATTTCAAGACCGGATCGTTGTTGACGATGCTGCTTTCATCCATTTCATCTAAGTGCAATTCGTTTGTCATAATATTCCTCTCTTACCCCAAAAAACTCTCAATTTGCTTTACATTACAGCTTAATTTTCAGCGGCAGTTTCTTCAAGCAAATTATTAACTTTTTCCAATAATTTATCACTACCGCTCTGAACTCCGCCGTTTTCCCACTCAACCCGGCAATCGGAAACGCCTAAGCTCGCATCCTTATGCAAGGCAATTTTGCCCTCAAAATCATTAATCCGCGCCAGATTGGCAATTTGAGCCTGCATTTTACCAATAATATCGGGATTGAAATAAAACGAAAGTTTGGCCTCAGATTTGAAATTGGCAAAATTTTCATTCAAAAATTGGGTCAGAATTTCTTCAGCGTGTTCCTGACTGATATGAGGCAGTAATTTTTTAATCACGGCCAGATTCAGCTCCATAAAATCTCGTTCCAATTCTTTTTGCAACTGCTCTTTTTGCGCTAATAAATCACTGATATGCTTATCTAACTCTAATAACAAACCGGTGGTTTGATTGTCGATTTCTTCGGTTTTGGCACGGTAGCCTTCTTCATATCCCAATTTCTGAGCTGCGGTCTTGGCAGCATTCATCTCTTCTTCCGAATAAGTCGGCGCGACAACTGCTTGCGGCTCGGGAACAGTTTCGACTACTTCCGGAGTGCTGACTGCAGTCTCAGTCGGTTCTTCCTCAGGGGTGGCGACCTCGGCGGTGGGAGTTGCTACCTCTGCGCGGTCGTCATCTAAAACAAAATTGTCAAACTCATATTTTTTGTAGCCGCTCATTGTGCTCACCGGACTAGTAAATCAACTCATCATTGTCCTTGCCCTCGCTAATAACAATCTCGCCGGAGTTGGACAATTCTTTAGTCGTGGTAACAATATACTGCTGGGCTTCTTCAACATCGCGCAAACGCACCGGACCCATGGCTTCCATATCTTCGCGGATAATTTTGCCGGCACGAGAAGACATATTGCTGAAAAACAGCTCTTTGATGGTGTCTGATGCACCTTTTAATGCAATGGCCAGCTTATCCTTATCAATGTTACGCAACAGAATTTGAATACCTTGGGCGTCGACACGAACCAAATCTTCAAACGTAAACATAAGAGATTTAACACGCTCGGCACTCTCGCGGTTGCGTTCTTCCAAAGCTTCCATAAACCTTGTTTCGGTGTTGCGGTCCAAAGAGTTGAAAATATCGGCGATGAGCTCGTGCGAATCTCTTCTGGTGGATTTGGACAAGTTGCTCATAAACTCTTTTCTCAAGGTCTTTTCCAGACTGTCTAACACTTCTTTTTGAACGGCATCCATACGCAACATACGCATGATGATTTCCATAGCAAAGTTCTCAGGCAAAAGCGCAATAACCTTGGCGGCGTGCTCAGCCTTAATCTTGGATAAGATAACTGCAATGGTCTGCGGGTACTCGTTCTTCAAATAGTTGGCTAAAACGTGCTCGTTGACATTGCCTAACTTATCCCACATGGTGCGGCCGGCCGGACCGCTAATCTCATCCATAATGGCAGAAACACGGTCTTTATCCAAAGCTTTGGACAACAAACGCTCGGTGGTTTCGTAAGTTCCTATCAGCGAACTGTTGCTGGATAGTCTATCCGTAAATTCTTGAAACAGTTGTTCAACAACTCCGGCATTGACCTTACCAAGACTAGCCATTATAACCGAAAGCTCTTTGATTTCTTCATCATCCATCAGCGAAAACAAGGCGGATGAGCGTTCCTCATCTAACGACAACATCAAGATTGCCGCTTTTTGCTGGCCGGAAATTAAATTATAATCATCTACTACGTTTTGTTTCATCTTTTATTTCCTAACCTCTTAATTGTCGTTTTGATATAGCCATGCACGGATTACATTGACAGCGGCATCAGGGTTCTTGGCCACCAAGTCGTTAATCTTCTTCAGGGAAGAAACCTTAACTCGACCATCAACCTTATTGAGGTTTATCAGCTCATCGAGGCCGCTATCGTCCTCATTTAAGAAATTAGACAAGAGCAAGTTCTCTTCCTCAGCATTGTCGCCCAAAAGACGGGTGTCATTGCCGCTGCCGCTGTCAAAGGCATTGTTAATCAGCGGACGGATAACTAATAAGATAACCAAAATGGCAACAATTGCAACTCCCAGACCCTCAAGCATACGCATTATCTCTTCTTTGGTGAAGCCAAAGAACATGGTGGCTTCTACTACCTCGGGCGCATTGTCAATGCTGACAAACTTCATGTTCTCAACTTCAATCATATCTCCACGGTTGGCATCATAACCAACGGCCGATTTGACCAGAGAGGTCAGTTGCTCCATTTCTTCTTTGGTGCGATCGCGATAGACCAACTCTCCGGCCTCATTCTTATCATACACGCCATCGACCATAACTGCAACCGTTAAACGTTTGATGATGCCGCTGTTGCGAACTTTGTTTCTGACAACTTTGGAAATTTCGTAATTGATAGTTTCTTCAACTCGCGAATTTTGCGAGAAGTTCTCGTTTCCGCCTAAGACATTATCCCCGTTGGGAATGTTTTGGGCCACAGTGACGGCTTTTTCACCATCACGCGAAGTGCCCTCCTCGGTTACCGAGGCTTGAGAACGAACAACCTGACTATCGGGGTCATAAATTTCCTCATTGGTCACAACCTGATCAAAGTCCATCTCAATATTAACCTGTGCTCGAACCTTGCCGGGGCCAATGGTCTTTTCCAACAAGGTCTGAATCGAGTTGGCCATTTTGCGCTCTTGCTCTTGGCGTATCAGCTCATTGTTGGTGTTGTTCAGGGTTTGCTCATCGTCATAGTTGTTGGTGAGCAAATTGCCGGCCGCATCTACTATCGCCACATTCTTAACATCTAATTTCGGAACGGCGGCAGCAACCAGCTTTTGAATCGATAAGATACTTTGTGCACTTAACTTGCCATGATAAGTTTTAATCACAACCGATGCGCTCGGAGCTTGTTCTTCTCGGGAGAACATTTCTCTTTTGGGCATCACCAAATGGACACGGGCACTCTTAATATTATCGACTGAACGAATCGTCCGCGCCAGCTCTCCTTCCAAAGCTCTGACCAAGTTGACATTTTGAACAAAATTGGTGCTACCTAAGGCATCGGCATTGTCAAAAATCTCATAGCCGACATTGGAACCTTTAGAAGCTAACGCAAGCTCCGCGGTATCGACCCGCATTTTGTTGACCATGTCTTTGGGAACCAAAATCTCAGTGCCGTTCTTGGCTAATTTATATTTAACATTGGCAGATTCCAGCTTGGAGACAATTTGCTTGGCATCTTCAAGCTCTAAGTCCGTGTACAAAACACCATACTCCGAGCGCCCCATTTGCATGGCAATATAGATAAAAAAGCTGATTAGAAAAATAAAAATAGCCACAAGCGAGGCCAACCGCCCGGGTGACAAATTTTTGATGCTTTGCAAAAAGTTATTCACGAGATTCCCCAATCTGTAAATTATATTAAAAATTTCCCCGAAATTATGATTAACGCAAAAATCAATTTTAGGGAAACATAAAAAAACACATATTCACAGCCTGTTTTGCAACCACCTATATTGACTTAAAAAAATGCCCCGGAAATTTCTGCTCCGGGGCGACTTTAGGATACGGATTTTTTAGTATACTACTAGCTCATCCGGGTTAACTCGTCGAGCATTTCATCTGCTGTGGTGATAATCTTGGTGGCAGCAGAATAGGCTCGTTGGGTTACAATCATGTTGGAGAACTCCGTTGCCAAGTCTACGGTTGATTGCTCGACCGAGCTGGCGGCAATCTCTCCGGCACCGTTGGTTCCCGGGCGTTTTAACAAAGCCTCGCCGGAGTAGTCGGTCTCAATCCAGGCATTACCGGTTAGAGCTTCCAAACCATTGGCGTTGGCAAAGGTGGCAAGCGGCAGAATGGCAATCGGACGGGTTTCGCCGTTATCAAACAAAGCCGTAACCACACCATCATCACTGACGCTCACACCTGAGTAGCTACCAAATTTGGCGCCATCTTGGGTGATATAGTTGGTGGTGAAATCGCCTGAAAGGCTGGTCAAACCATCGTTCGTACCGATATTGCCGGCATTTAAGGTGATGGTAGTACCTTGCTTATAGCCACCATCCATGTTTTGAGCACCGTTGGCCCATTGGATAGCTGCCTCGTCGACAAAGAAGTACTTTGGCGTACCATCAGCATTGAAACGCACTGAAGGTACGATGGAGCCGGTTTCTATCTCGTTGTCATTAACATTAAAAGTATTAGACAGAGTATATTGGGCTCCATTGGTGATGTCGTTCCAACCAGGTGTATCAGCATGTGATGAGCGAATCCGACCGCCAATAGCATTGTTTTTAATATTATTGATGCTAAGATTGATATCTGGACCGGTAGAGCTCGGCAAAATCTCTATACTGCTGCCGCTTGCGGTGAACCTTTCAGGTTCTACGCTATCATTCTTAAGACGTCTGACAATCAAGTCTGCAACAGTGGCAGCCGGATTTACATCGCCATCAAAAGCTGAGCTGATGTCGATGTTGTCGCCGCCGCCTCCGCCATTTACCAAGGTGTAAGTTTTGTCGCCGACGGTGATGGTGGTGCCTTCATAATCGGCAAGTTCATCTCCGCTAAAATCAATACGGGCGCAGTTTTTGATATCCTCATCAATAGATGGAATTTCAAAAATACCTGTGGCAATGCCGGTTTCGGTATTGGGGTTGGCCGCACTTTGGACGCAGGCAAGAGTTTTGCTGGCATTAATTGTTAAGGCTTCACCAGAAATCGACTGAACAATCTCAATTTTGTTGCCATTGACGCTAAAGCGGTTGGCTCCGGGCATATTGGCCTTTAGAGATTCTAAGAACTTGTTAGCAAAATCGCTGGCAGAGGCTATACCTGTCGATATATCAACACCAATATTGTCACCTTGTGGACGTGCTCCTGCTGTGCTCAAAAATTCGAATGTATAGTCTTTGCCTCCGCTGGTAATGGTGATGGTTGAGCCATTGGAAGGAATGCTAGTAAATTCTAATTGGCCGGCAGCATAATATACATCGCTTACGGTGTCGCCATGTGTCTCTCTGGAGCCTGACAAAACAATGTTAGATGCTCCGGAAGGAAGTGAAGCAGACAAGCCCCAACCGTTAGACGACTCTTTAGTATAGGTTAGGCTCAAGTTGCTGGCATTGCCCAAGCTGTCATAAATCAGGGCCGAAACCGAGTGACGACCGCCTGCTTCCGGATTTGATGCATTGAAAATTGGGTCTCCAGAGGGCAAGTTGGCGCCAAAGTTGATTTGTTTGGTGGCTGTGGCAGTTCCGCCAATCGTGTTCAAATTAATCGGGCGGAGGTTGCGGCTATCAACAATATTATCATTAATGTAAACCACATCACCGTTGGTGTCATAGTAGGCTTTCATGTAGTCAATACCGTTGATATTAACAACTGTGGCATTGGGGTTTTTGTCCCAGGGCAGCAATGACCAACCTTGGGCATAGAAACCGCCGGTGTTTTTCAGGTAGCCGTTGTTGTCAATATCAAAGTCGCCGGCGCGGGTATATGCCCACAGGTCACCTTCTCCGGGGTTGGCCGCTTGGTTAACTACAAAGTAGCCCTGACCGCTAATGGCCAAAGAAGTGGAAGATGAAACCGATGCCAACAAGCCTTGAACGTTAATGCCTTGTTTGGCCGAAGGCTGTACACCACCGGGGGAATATCTTGATGATGTGGTTTGTTTGGTCACCAAAGTCTGAAACGAGGTATTGGCTCCCTTGTAGCCGACGGTGTTAACGTTGACGATATTATCAGAGATGGCACCCATCGCGCTAGACTGAGCGGCCAATCCTGAAATACCTGACTGCATTGCACCAAAAATACTCATTTTTTTTCTCCTAAAGTCTTATCTTAATTAATTATATTTGGAAGGCTCGGCTAAACTGATTGTGTTTCGCTATCACTTCCAGTTTCGCCATCGGCATCGCTATCGCTGCCGCTATCATCATTACCGGTATCTTCGCCTCCGGAAGAATCCGATACTTTGTCAAAATAGTCATCATTGCGAATCGTCACAATGTCGCCCAAAGATGCGGTTACCGAATCACCTAAGCCGACATAAACATTGTTTTCATCGCTGGCTACACCGGTGACTTTACCAAACACCGTGGTCATGACACTGGCATTGGTTTCGCCGCTCGGAACTTTGGTCGAAACGGAAATTTGATAAGCGCCGTCTTCAAGTTGGTTGCCGTTAGAATCCTTACCGTTCCAGGTAAACTCATGAGTTCCGGAGGTGATTTTTCCTTGTTCGGAATATACCACCTTGCCGTTCATATCCTTAACGGTAATGGTAACGGCAGTTACATCTTTATCCAAAGTATAGGTGGCTTTGGCTTTGCCGTTTTCAAGCGGCATCACGTCGCCTAAGACCTGAACGGTTTTGCCAATATAGGAAACGGCTTGTGCTCCCAAATTAGCAATATTTAAGGACAAAAGCGTATCTAGCTTCTCGTTGGTCTGAATGGACTGCTCAACGCTTGAATATTGCACCAACTGGTTGGTAAATTCGGCCGTGTCCATCGGGTCCATCGGATCTTGGTATTTGAGTTGCGTGGTGAGCAGGGTCAAAAAGGTGTTCATATCGGCCGACAAGGTTTGGCGGCTCGAATTGTCACTACCTGTGTTGCTTTGGGTATAACCGGTAAGGCTGCTGATGTCTGTGGTCATCTCTCGTACTCCTTAATAGTTTATACTCTAATGTTAAGTGCGGATTTACCATCCCAAGCGATTTCGGATAAAGGAAGGTTGTCATTTCCGCTGTCTTGTTCAAAAATGTTGCCCATAAACTGCCGCAAGCCGTTTTCTTCTTCGCGTTGTTGTTGCCATGCTTGGCTGTTGTCGTTATAAGCAAAGCTCAAGCTGTTGTCATCGGTTTGGAAACCGGCATCGGCAAAGGCTTTTTGCAAAATTTGCATATCTTTTTGCAGAATTTCCATGGTTTCGGGACGGCTGGCAATGATATGCGCGTGCAATTTGCCGTCTTTGCTAAGCTGCATTTTAATTTCAATATGTCCTAAATCTTCCGGTTTGAGGCTAATGTCAATTTTATCTACCCCTTTTACCGCGGATTTGGTTATATTGACTTTTACTTGGTCGATAACTTCTTTGCTCATGCCTTTTAAGCTTTCTTCCAGCGGAGATTTCATCTCAGTGCGCGGAAGACCTTGGGCTTGGCGAGCGGCGCCGTTGCCAACCGTTGAAGCGGCAACCACCACACCGTCAACCACTGCAGAATTGCCTTGTGAGGCAGCGGCGCTGACGTTTTCGACCATAGTTTGAATAACTGCCGCTTGCGGTACTGCTGTTCCTTGGGGAAAGGAAACATTTGGGGAAGTGGTGTTGCTACCGGCGGCGGCAGTCGGGGAAACTTGTGCAGTGTGCAGAGATTTGGGAGAATCTACACTGCTTTCAGCTGTTTCTTGGAGCGAAAGCGAGTTGGCAACCATATCCTGACGACTACGGTAGGAAATTTTTTCCTCATTGTTCTTAATCGTTACATCTAGTTTAACTTTTTTGTCTTCGGCAACTTGAATCTCTGCCTCAACCTCACCTTTAGCATCTTCTAAAAGCTCAGTTGTGTTGTCTTCTTGTCCGGAAGAAACAGCCTTCTTGGCGGCGGTGATATTCTCTTTGCTGACCAGTTCAACATTTTCTTCGCCAACGGCCTGAGGAGCGGCAACTTCTTCGGGGCTGACCATGGTCAGTTCACTAATGTCAATACCATCTTCTGCTGCAGTGCTAAGCGCGGTCATTTTTTCCAAAGATACCGGATTGCCTTCCATATCGGTAATATCTGCCAAATTTACGGTGCTGATTTCTCCGCTCTCCATTGCGGCGGCAAGCTCAGCTCCGGTGGTGGCAACAAAATTGTTGCTTTTAGCGTCAAAGTACATAATCTCGCCCAAATTTTTAACATCGGCCGCAGTTAATTGGGTCGGCAAATTTTGCCGTGGGGATTCTGCAGGCATATTAACTTTAGCTTCGGGAGCATTGGAGATATCTGCCGTTTGCGGAGCCAACTCAGCCTCAGTGTTTTCCATCGTCGGAGCATCTTCGCTAACTTGACGAGGAGCCTCGGCGGCAGCCGGAGCTTCAACAGGTTCAGAAGCAGTCCGTGGCTCGGTTTGGGTCGGCGTCGACACAACATCTTCTTTTACATCATCTTTTCTTTTGTTATCTTTGCGAGGTTTGCTTTCGACAACATCGGAAGCAGTGCTTTCCGCCGGACGCGCACTGTCTGATAATTTGGTGTCGGCACTTTTGTCAGCCAAAGTCACGGCGTTTTGGCCGCTAAAGTCAATTGAAGTCATGCCAAAATCTTGCTTTTTGGACGCAACCAAACTCGAAAAATCAAGCGCGCTCACTGCGGCATTGTTCTTCTTTAGCAGGGCCAGCGGGTTGTTCTGGGTATTTACGTCTTTAACTTCCATCGTTGTCTCACCTATAAAAGTTCACCTGGAACTATATATGCAAACAGCGTGCCAATTTTTGTGCTTCAAAATAATGATAATAAAAAAAGTGCCTTACTCGGGGTGAGGCACTTACTTATATATATAAATGTGTTTTAATTAGGATTGAGGATTTTCCTCCGGAGCTTCATGCGCGTTAAGACCTTTGGCAATATTCATATTTATATCTATCAAAACACCTAAACTCTCGGGCTTGGGGTCTATCATGATTGAGACCGTGCGTTTGAAAATAAAAATACCAAGGTTAATGATGTTGGCACGAACCTCTTGCGGCTGAGGACAATTTTGCTCTTGCATGGCAGAAACAATGATTGTCCATAATTTGCGGTTTTTCTCTAAAGCAGCATCAAGCTCATTTTTTTTAGAATCCCAATTTTCTTTGATGATATTTAAGGCGGAGGCCGTACGTATCAGGGCTCTGCTCTCTAATTCAATTTGGCTAAGTGAGCTGACTTCATTGTGGGAATATTGCTGTAAATTATCCATCTTGACCTTTCTAACTATGCAAATTAAAATCTTTTTTAATAATACTATGCTAAATTGATTAAGATTGTAATAATATTATCACATTTTCTTATTTTTTTAAAGGGTGATTGCATGAACTGCTGGAAAAAAATTTTGATGCTACTGTTTTTGGGGCTGTTGGGGCCGCAAAATGCTTGGGCCGTGGTCGATTTTACGCCCGACAAAAACAAAACTGACATTCGTTATACCAGTTTTATGGATTATCCGCCTTTTGGGGTATATACCATTCGTGATCTAGGATTTGGTCAGAGCCGCAATGAATATGCAACAATTTTTCATGAGCTGATTGAAGATTTTTTTAAGAACAGTTCAATGCGCTCCGAATTTGTCGGAAATACGGATTATTCGGATTTGGTAAGACAAGTGCGTGCCGGTGATATTGATGTGATTTTCGGAATTTATTACGGAACCAAAATTTATGACGGTCTCGATTATGTGATGCCTGCAATTATTGATAATCCGGTAACCATTATCATGCTGCCCGAAAGAGTGGGTGAGGTCAAACAACTCGCAGATTTGCAAAAACTTAAGGGGGCTAAGTTCAGCGATGATCGCTTCAGCGATTATGTTAACGGTGAATTTGAAAAATTTAAGTTGCAAACCGAATCTGATCCGACCCAAATGTTTAAGAAACTCTACACCAGAGAAATTGATTACATTTTGGCCAGTTATTATCTCGGGGTCATTAAGGCATCTGATCTTGGGTTGCGAGGCAAACTCAGTTTCTCAAAACAGGCCATTTGGAATATGCCGCTGTTTATCGGCGTTTCGAAAGCCTCGGAATATCATGACTCTCTCATGCGCAGCCTGATTGTGTATATCGAGAAAAAAGAAAACCGCGATAAATTTGCCCGCGAACTCCAAGAAATGGTGCGAAAATATGAACAAAAAAGTATGCAAACCGTGCCGCCGGTTTTTACCGAATGATTGGTTTAGAGGCTTGACCTTTAAATTATAGCGACTAAAATTGGCTTATTGAATCTTTGTATAGGAAAGTGCATTAACATGGTTTTACTCATACATCATCCCATCTTGCCGCAGTGTCGAAAAATTCGCCTGCAAATGAGCGAAAAGAAAATACTCTTTGTGCTCAAAGAAGAAGAGCCATGGAAACTTTCTCCTGATGTGTATAAACTTAATCCGGCCGGAGAAATCCCTATCTTTGTCAGCGACGGACAAGTGATTGCCGGACAATATCCGATTTGTGAATATTTAGAGGACATTTCTTCCGAAAATCGACTACTGCCGCCAACTCCGGGGGAAAGAGCCGAATGTCGACGCCTCATGGCTTGGTTTGATGAAAAGTTTTATCGCGAGGTATATCGAAACATTGCCCAAGAGAAAGTTTTTAAACGCTTTAGTCAAGGTTTGGCTCCGGATTCAAAAATCTTGAAAATCGGTCTTAATAATCTTAAATTCCATATGGAATATATCGACTGGCTGGCCGAAAGACGCAATTATCTCGGTGGAGCGGAATTTTCTTTGGCTGACATTACGGCGGCGGCTCATCTCTCGGTGATTGATTATTTGGGCGATGTACCGTGGGAAAATTATCACTATGCCAAGCTGTGGTACTCCAAAATTAAGTCGCGGCCCAGCTTTAAGGATATTTTGAAAGATTCCGTTAAAGGAATTTTGCCGGCCAAAAATTATGCTAATTTAGATTTTTAGAGATTGCATCATGAAACTCGGAAAATTGCTCTTGTGCTTGCCAATCGTATTCGTAAATGCTTGTACTTCTGTATATGAAGACAAAGCGCAAGGCCAGATTGTGTATCACTGGGAGAGGCCCAGAACCGGTGTCATCAAATTTTCACGCGATCATTCCGAGTGCTTGCGTGAGGCCGAAAACTGGACCTGGACACCGGATATAAACAGTTGGTTCTACTCCGAAGAGGCTAAGCTCAATATTCGTGCCGACTGGCATGCCGAACGCGGGATTTGGGCTACTTACGTGCCATATCCCGGGGCGCAACCCTTAATTGTCAACTCCTTGCGTGATGATGAAAATATTAAACCAAAGTCTTATCGCGAATGTATGGAAAAACGCGGCTATGCCCACCGCTTTACCGATATTCCCGAAACCACCAACTTATATATTTATCGTCCGCAACGAGTTTTGCAAGACAAGCCTTTCAGCCAAGACGACATATAAGCTTCCTCAAAGCTTTGGGGCTGATACCCTCCGCCGCTGGCTTTATAAAAAGCAATTATCTCCTGATAAATTTGCCCATTGCTTGCCACCAATTGGTTTTGGGCGGCAAGCAGGTTTTGCTCCGCGGTCATAACATCGCTAAACTCAACCAGACCACGCTCATATTTATCTAAGGTCAATTCGGTGGCTTTTTTCTGCGCCTTGGCGGCCGCATAAGCCGAACTGTTTTTCCGGTACTCCTCATTAACTGCGGTCATGGCATTTTTTATCTCGGCAATAGCATTTAAGACACTGTTTTGGTACTGATAAAAATATTCTCGCGTGGTTTCTTTTTGCAGTTCGACCTGATTTTGCAGTGCCCCCCAATGGAAAACCGGTAAACTGATGGCCGGAGAGTAATTATACATATAGCTATCGGTATCGACCAAATCCGGCACTTTTAATGCCTGCCAGCCTAAAAATCCGCTCAAAGACAAATTGGGATACAAATTGGCAATGGCGGCACCTATCTGAGCATTTTGTGCATGGAGTTGGTGCTCGGCAATACGGACATCGGGGCGGTTTCGGACTACCGATACCGGCAGTTCATACAATCTGGAAAGTTTATACTCAAAGCGGCGGCGAACCAAATTATTGTCGTCTGCAGAGAGCTGATTTTCCAAACCACCGGGGAGTTTGCCAACCAAAATGGTTAAGGCATTTTTATAGGCTTCGGCTTGTTTTTTGAGCTCCGGAATGGCGGCTTTGGTGTTTTCGACCATATATTGAGCTTGGTTAAGTGCCAAATTATCGGCCAGGCCATATTTGTTCTTGGTGGCAATTGTATTATAAATATCTTCTTGCAATTTAAGATTTTGCTCAGCGATGCGGATTTGGGCCTGTGCCGTGCGCAAGCTAATATAATCGGCGGCAACTTCGGCAGTCAGGCTTAAGTAGACATTATCCAAGTTGGCGGCCGCAGCCTCAAACATGGCTCGATAGCTCTCGGTTTGGCGGCGGGTTTGGCCCCAAATATCTACCTCCCAAGCGGCATCGAACCCCAGCTGGTAGTAGTCCGTATCTATCGTATAACCAATGTTTTTGCTTGGTTTATTATAATGATAACTACCATCGGCATCAATCATCGGCAGACTTCCGACCGCATTTATTTTTAGACTACTGCGTGCCTGGCGCAATTTTTCAATGGCGATTTTGGCATTGGGACTATCTTTCAAGGCCTGCTCCACCAACTGATTTAAGGTGGGGTCGCGAAACTCCTTATACCATTCTTTACTGACCATCTGTCCGGAAACTTTCGTTAGTTCTAAGCTTTTCTGAATTTCTTGGTCAGAATATAGCTCCGGACGCTCAAAATCCGGACCGACCGAACAAGCCGCCACGCTTAATCCTAACAGCAGAATCGTGGTTTTACGCATTTTCCTTACCTCCGGTTTGATGTTGTGCAGGCGGAGGGGGCGGCAGGTCTTCTTTATCACCACTCCACTCTTTGATACTCTCAAACAAAGCAAACAGCGCCGGAATAAAAATAATCCCGACAAAGGTGGCGGCTATCATGCCAAAAAACACCGATGTACCAATGGCAATTTGGCTGGAAGCACCGGCTCCGGTGGCTATCACCATCGGGAAAACGCCCAAGATAAAAGTTAAGGCAGTCATCAGCACAGCGCGAAAACGTTCGGAAGCGCCTTTCTCGGCGGCCTCGACTATGCTTTTGCCTTCTTCGCGATAAGCCTTGGTAAACTCCACAATCAAAATGGCATTTTTGGCGGCCAAGCCAATCAGCATAATCAGCCCCAGTTGGGCATAGATACTCAAAGACAAACTCATGATGTGCAGACCTATCAGTGCGCCTAAAATGGCAAAAACAGTAGAAAACATTACCGAAAAGGCCAACATCCAACTCTCGTATAGGGCCACCAAAAACAGATAGCAAAAGACCAAAGCCAAGGCAATTAAGATACCGGCGAGTCCTGCTGCCTCCACTTCTTGCAGGCTTAGTCCGGTCCAAGCAATTTTGTAATCTTGCCCCAAAAGCTGTTCACCCAAGCTCAAAATGTTATTAATTGCCGTACCGGTACTGACATCGGGCTTGGTTTGGGCAGTAATAGCGGCGGCAGTATACTGGTTGTAGCGGTAAATGGTTTTTGGGGAAACCTCGGTGCTGATATCGGCAAAGCTTTTGAGACGAATTAATTTTCCGCTATTGGAGCGCACGTACAAATCCTCCACATCTTGAATATTTTGACGATAGGGGAAATCGGCCTGAATTATCACCTTATTGACCTGTCCGCTCAAGGTAATGTTATTGATGTATCGTGAACCCAAATTATTCTGCAAAGCCGAAAACAATGATGAAACCGGTATTTGGTAAGACTGGAGTTTGGTCCGGTCAACATCCAAATATATATGCGGCGTATCGGCAGTAAAGGTAGAAAATGCATAAGACAATGAGGTACCGGTGTTCATCTTGATAAGCATTTCTTGGAGTTTTTCAAACAATTCGTTGGGGGTGATGTCGGCATTAATCGCCAAAAGCTCTAAGGACAGGCCATCGGCATTACCAATTCCGGGGATGGCCGGCGGGGCAAAAAAGTTGACTTCGGCTTGCGGATTGTCGGCAAAGGTTGCGGTCAGCCTTTGGACAATGCTCTCAATAGAAAGCGATTTTTTAGTACGTTTGCTCCAAGGCTCCAGTCCGATTACGCCCAAGGCCACATTCTCGCCGCCACCGCCCAAAATGGAATAGCCGGCAACGGAAATATAATATTTGATACCCTCAGTTTGCAAAAGTTTTTCTCCAACTTCCTGCAAAACATCATTGGTTTGGTTAATGGTGGCAGTATTGGGGAGCTGGATATTGGCAAAAATTATACCTTGGTCTTCTTCGGGGATAAAAGATGAGGCGGTATGTCTGAAAACCAATCCCACCACAGCAATTGTACCAAGCACAATCAGGGTGGTGAGTTTCAATCGGGAAGAAAACCAGCCAACGCTATGAGTATATTTTTCGCGGAAAAACTCAATAAAATCGTTAAACCAGCCAAAGAAACGGTTTTTGACCGAAGAATCGTCATTTTGGAGAAAAATGGCACAAAGTGCCGGACTTAAGGTCAGGGCATTAAAGGCGGAAAAGACCACAGCTGTAGCAATGGTCACGGCAAACTGCTGGTAGATTTTGCCGGTGATGCCGGCCATGAGCCCAACCGGAATGAAAATGGAGAGCAACACAAAGGTGGTGGCAATAATTGCACTGGCAATTTGCTGCATGGCCTTAATTGAGGCGGCTTTGGCATCTAATTTTTCATAAAACATCAGGTACTGGACGCGCTCCACCACGATAATGGCATCGTCTACCACCAGGCCAATGGCCAAAATCATGGCAAACAAAGTCAGAATGTTGATGTTAAAGCCCAGCAAATATATCACCGCAAAAGTGGCAACGAGCGAAACCGGAATGGTGATAAGCGGGATAAGCGTGGTTTTCCAGCGTTGCAGAAAGATAAAGGTGACGGCCACAACCAGCGAAAAAGTAATGACCAGCGTTTCTAAGATACTTTTAATCGAGGCACGGACAAAGTCGGTCGAATCGTAGGCGACTTCTAATTTGATATCTTCCGGGAAAGTGGCCTGCAGTTTTTCTATCTCCTGATAGACCTCGTTCATGATATCTAAAGAGTTGGAGTTTGGAGTTTGGCTCAAAGCCATGACCACTGCCGGTGTGTTATCAAAATCGGCATTCATTTGGTAGCTATCTGCGCCCAGCTCTATTCTTGCCACATCTTTGAGCCGGATAATGCCGCCGTCTTCTGAGGTGGCGACCACAATGTTCTCAAAGTCTTTGACATCGTTTAGCAAGCCCTTGGCGGTGAGGCTCAAGACGACCGGTGTATCTTTAGCGCTCGGAGCCGCACCGATGCGTCCGATGGAGGCTTGGGTGTTTTGGTCCTCTATAGCTTGCACAATATCTGAACTATCTAACCCCAATGATGAAATTCGGGCCGGATTGAGCCAAATACGCATACTATACTGCGGGCCATAGATGGAAACATCGCCCATACCGGAAATACGTGCAATGGAGTTTTTGACATTATCATAGGCAAAATTGCTCAAGTACAAATCATTATAAGTATGGTTAGGTGAACGCAAAACCAACATACCCAGCATATTGGCCGACTGAGTTTTAACCTCCAATCCCTCTTGAGTGACAATGGCAGGCAACTGCGACATCACCTGTTGGAGCCGGTTTTCGACTTTGACTTGCGCAATGTCGGGGTTGGTGCCAATGTTAAAAGTAATGGTCAGATTATAAGAGCCATTGTCATCGGAAGTGGAAGACATATAAAGCATATCTTCCACGCCGTTAATTTCGTTTTCAATCGGGACGGCAACCGTATCTACCAAAACTTGAGCATTGGCTCCGGGATAATTGGTGCTGACCACAATTTGCGGCGGGGTGATTTCGGGATATTGCGAGACCGGCAAAACCACAATGGCCATGAGCCCAAGCAGGACCATGACAATGGCGATTACTCCGGCAAAGCGCGGTTTATCAATAAAATATTCTGAAAACATCAGCGTTTGCCCTCCCCGCTGTTACGGTCAAGAATGTTAAGCTTGAACTTTTGGTCGGGGCTTAGGCGACTGCTCAATTTATCAATCACCAAATATTCATCCGGGGCAAAAGTATTTTTGATTACATAGTCATCGCCTTTAATGCCGATTATCTCGATTAGGCGGCGTTCGATTTGGTTAGCTTTGGCAACATACACGTAATTGCCGCTGTCTTCCATAATCACCTGATTTTGGCGTACCAAAACGGCATTTTTAACCGTTTTTTCCAGCAAAACATCAACATAGGCATTGGCAACCAAAGTGTGGTGAGGGTTTTTGAAGTCGGCATAGACGGCAATGGAATTGGTGGAGCGGTCAATTTGGTTATCTAAAAACTGAAACTCGCCGCTTTGATTATAAATTTGCCCATTGCTGAGGCGGATTTTGATGTTTTCGCCGGCAAACAAATCCCCATTTGAGCGCGCAAGCTCGTTTAAGTAATCTTTATCGGAAATGGAAAACACCACACGAATCGGGTCAAACTGAATGATTTTGAGCAAACTGCCACTGCTTGGAGAGACATAGTCGCCGCGAGTGAGGTTGACGTTGCCGACCGTGCCGCTGATGGGCGCAGAAATCAAAGTATAATCCAAATTAACTTGAGCCAAGTTACGATTGGCTTGAGCTTGGGCCAGTGCGGCTTTGGCATTGAGGTACGAGGCTTTGGCATTATCAAGCTCGGTTTTAGAAATAACTTCAGTTCCGGCCTGTTTCATTCGCTCATAATAAACCGAGGCATTGTTTAAGGTGGCTTTAGCTTCCATAACCGCGGCTTTGGCGGCATCAAGACTGGCTTGATATTCATCGGGGCGGATTAAAATAAGTTTATCGCCACTATCGACGTATTGGCCTCCCGAAACATAGATTTTTTCAAGGAAACCGCTGATATAGGGCACAATATCAACCTCGTGAATGGGCATGACATAGCCAATGTAAGACTGAGTAATCTCCACATCTTGAGGAAGAAGCGCCACCACATTTAGGCTCAGCTCACGAGGGGTGGCTTCGGGTGCCGTTTTTTTACCCATTAAGGGGAAAAAATGCCAAGCCAAGGCAAAAGCGCCTAAAATCAATATCAAAAGCAGATAAGAAAATGTTTTATGTTCTTTTTTTTGCGCAGATTTCATATTGCCACAACCTTAGTTATATTGCCATTTGCACAATAGATAATGGCTCTAAGGCTTAATTCAAGCTTTAGGGATATAACAAAATCAGCATCAAATTTAAGAATATTTATTCGAGAAAAAATTCTATCGAATTTAGTATTTCGGCGATATCTCCGTCTTCTTGCATTCGGTGGCTTGAACCCTTACGCAACTTGAGCACCACATTGTCGTGGCTGATTTGTTTTACAATCTCGAGCGAATATTTCCACGGATAGGCCGCATCTTTAATCCCTTGAATCAGTTGCACCGGGCAACTCAGCTTGATTTCCTTATCTAACAAACGGTTTTCGCGGCCGCTATCAAGCAATCCCTTCGTAAACAAATAGTCATAATCATCGGTATGAAAAAAGATTTGCCCTTTTTCTTGCAACTCTTGTTTTTGGGCGGAGCTCATATATTCTTCTTCCAGCCCGATAGTAAAATCGGGAGCGGCCGAAATGCCCACAATTCCCACGACCCGCCGTGGTCTTAAAATTCCGCCCAACAGTGCCAGCCAGCCGCCAACCGACATTCCAACCAAAAGAACCGGCTCGCTTATTATATCATCTATCATTTCAAGCATTTGGCTTTTCCAGACATTAATGTCAGATTTGGCATAATTTTCAATATCCGAGCCATGTCCGGCTAATTCAAACCGCGCAAAGCCCAAGCCTTTTTCCAGACAATAGCTCTTAATACTTTCAGGTTTTCTCCCCCAAGGGTTGGAGCACAAGCCGTGCAGGTACAAAACCGTAAAATTGTTAGTTTTTGCGGAATTTGCTTTGATGTATTCAAAATTTGTGGTAAATCTGCTCTTAAATGTGTGGGCGGGCATATCAAAAATCCGTATTGTTAAGGTTAATAGTGAGGATAATATAAGAAAATGGCTAAGTTACAAGCAAAATCTCCGGTGGTGTTACAAGTCTTGCCGGAGCTTGATACCGGCGGGGTGGAACGCGGAACTATCGAAATTGCGGCCGAACTCCAAAAGCGCGGTATCAAAAATTTTGTGGCTTCGCAAGGCGGACGTTTGGTACATGAACTTGACAAGCTCAAAATCCCTCACCTCACCTTGCCGCTCAAAACCAAAAATATTTTCAAAATGCGCAAAAACGCCAAACTCTTGGAAGATTTTATTCGCAAAAACAATATCAATATTGTTCATGCGCGTTCCAGAGCTCCGGCTTGGAGTGCTTATTGGGCGGCAAAAAAAGCTAATGTACATTTTATGACCACTTTCCACGGGACTTATGGACTCGGACCTTGGGGTATCAAAAAATTCTACAACAAAGTCATGACCTTTGGCGAGCGTGTGATTGCGATTTCTAACCACATCAAAAACCATATTCTCAAAAACTACAAAGTTGACGAAAGCAAAATCCGCCTAATTCATCGCTGTGCCGATGTGGAGATTTTTTCACCCAAGGCCGTGACCCAAGCGCGGATGATTGGCAAACTCCGCGAATATAAAATCCGCGAGGACAAGCCGGTTATTTTGCTTCCCGGTCGGGTTACCCGTTGGAAAGGTCAGCATATTCTCATTGAGGCCTTGCACCTGATGAAAAACAAAAACTACTACTGCATTATTGCCGGAGACAGCCAAGGACGTCAAAAATATGTAGATTACCTCGAAAAGCTGGTGCGCAAATATAAACTGCAAGGCAAAGTCGGTTTCTTTGGGCGCTACAGCGATGCACCGGCCTTGATGATGGTGTCTAATGTCATTTTATCGACCGCGATTGAGCCGGAGGCTTTTGGTCGGATTTCGATTGAGGGGCAGGCCATGGGCAAAATCGTGGTGGCTTCCAATATCGGAGGTTCAACCGAAACCATTATTGACGGAGTGACCGGAAAGCTTTATCAATATGACAATCCGCAAGAACTGGCCAATGCTTTAGACTGGGCTTTGGGCCTTTCCGAAGAAGAAGTTAGCAAAATCTCGAAAGCGGCAATAAAAAATGTAAAAGAAAACTTCACAAAACAAATAATGTGTGATAAGACTATTGAGGTTTATGAAGAGCTTGCAAACTCTTGAGTAGACCAAAAGTTTCTGCCGAAAAGCTGTTGCGGCGGAAAGCGGCATTTGTGTTTGTCGCAAATTAACAGTAAAAACAGCATGTTAGATAAATTTAATAAGGAAATTTAAAATGGTTGCGATTAAATTACCCGATGGGTCAATTATGAATATGGAGAGCGGCGTCAGCGGTTTTGACGTGGCTGAAAAAATTAGTGCAAACTTGGCAAAAGCGGCTTTGGCTATCACCGTGAACGGCAAGACACAAGATTTGAGCACTCCCATCACTACCGACGCAACCGTAACTATCATTACCGGTAAAGATAAGGAAGGCCTCCAAATCATTCGTCACAGCTGTTCTCACGTGATGGCTCAAGCAGTCAAAGAACTGTGGCCAGATGTTCAAGTTACAATCGGGCCGGCTATCGAAAATGGCTTCTACTATGACTTTGCCCGCAAAGAGCCTTTTACGACTGATGATTTTGCTAAAATCGAAGCTAAAATGCACGAGATTGTCAAACGCGATGAAAAGCTGGAACGTATCGTGATGCCGAGAAACGAGGCAATTGCTTATTTCAAAAATTTGGGCGAACACTACAAAGCCGAAATTATTGAAGATTTGCCTGAAGATGAAGTAATTTCGCTTTATCGTCAAGGCAACTTTACCGATCTTTGCCGCGGTCCGCACGTGCCTTCGACCGGAAAAATCGGCGATGCTTTCAAACTGATGAAAGTGGCCGGGGCTTACTGGCGCGGCGACTCGACTAAAGAAATGTTGCAGCGTATTTATGCTACCGCTTGGGCCAGCAAAAAAGATTTGGATGAATATCTCAAAATGCTTGAAGAAGCCGAAAAACGCGACCACCGCAAACTCGGTAAGGAAATGGATTTGTTCCACTTTGAACCAGAATATGCTCCGGGCGCGGTTTTCTGGCATGACAAAGGATACAAAATCTACCGCAAGCTGATTGAGTATATGCGCAAACGTCAGGAGAATAACGGCTATATTGAAGTGGCGACCCCGCGGATTATGGACCGTTGCTTGTGGGAAACCTCCGGTCACTGGGATAAATATGGTGCTCATAACTATTCGGGCAAAACCGAAGATAACAAAGTTTTCTGTGTGAAACCGATGAACTGCCCCGGCGGATTGCTTATTTACAAACAAGGGGTGAAGTCTTATCGAGATTTGCCGCTCAGAATGGCCGAATTTGGTATGGTGAACCGCTATGAAGCCTCGGGCTCGCTGATGGGGCTGATGCGGGTGCGCGAATTTACTCAAGACGATGCCCACATCTTCTGCACGCCTGACCAAATGGAAGAAGAATGCGTATCTACCATCAAGCTTATCTTGGATATTTACAAAGACTTTGGCTTTGATGATGTCAAAATCTATCTCTCAACCCGTCCGGACAGCATTTATCGTATTGGCTCGGATGAGATTTGGGATATGTCCGAAAAAGCTTTGGCCAATGCCTTGGAGCACAATGGCTATAAGTATGAAATCAACCCCGGTGAAGGCGCATTCTATGGTCCGAAGCTAGAATTTATCCTCAAAGACGCTATCGGGCGGGAATGGCAGTGCGGTACGGTTCAGATGGATATGAACTTGCCGCAACGCTTTGATATCTCCTACATTGGAGAAGATGGTGAAAAACACCAGCCGGTGATGTTGCACCGTGCTTTGTTTGGTTCAATTGAGCGTTTCTTGGGTATTTTGATTGAAAATCATGCCGGAAAATTGCCGCTCTGGCTCTCTCCGGAACAAGTTGTGGTTTGCCCGGTGACCAATGATTTTGATGATTATGCTCAAAGCGTGGCCAAAGCACTCAAAGCCGCCGGACTGTATGTCAGCACCGATTTGCGTAGTGAAAAAATCACTTACAAAATCCGCGAACACTCGGTAGCTAAAGTTCCGGTCATTGCCGTGGTTGGAGCCAAAGAAAAAGAAAACGGCACCGTGACCATTCGCCGTATTGGTTCGGACAAACAAGAAGTTTTGAAGCTAGAGGACCTGGTGAAAACATTGCAAGAAGAAGCTAAAATGCCTTCTCAGGATCGCTAACTTCTTAATATTACTGAATTGTTATAGCCCTTTCCCTTGCCGGAAGGGCTTTTTTTATAGCTAAAAATTTGTATCAATTTATCACAACGAATCCGACTCGCGAAAAATGCTGTTTTTGGTGAACTTCATTGGCTAATCTGATGAATCTTAACCATTTATTTATGAATTTGCTATATGCTTGAAATAGCGATAAAAGATTTCGAAAGGCAGAAAAAACTTGCGAAGCAGGTAAATTTGTGCTATGATAAATCTTGTATTGTTAGTAGAACAATCACATGTTTTAACGTGAAACA
>CALXUQ010000004.1 GCA_944391725.1 uncultured Alphaproteobacteria bacterium
AAGGCGTTTGCTGGCACCATTAGGGTTACACCCGCTTATGAAGAACCACCGGCTAAGCCGGTGGGTTACTTTTTTTTATGGCTGAAATCTATAAGAAATTTTTAGTTGACAATATTAATATATATGATGTATGATAGATATCAATAATGATATATGTATGTGAGGTTAGTATGAAAAAATTATATCTAATGATACTCGGGGCTCTGTTGGCTCCGCTTCCAGCTATAGCTAATCCGGCTTGCGCAGTTTGTACCGTGGCAATTGGCGCCTCGCTGGGGGTGGCTCGCGAGATGGGCGTGTCCGACGCGGTGGTCGGGCTTTGGGCCGGTGCATTGCTCACCCTCTTGGGCTATTGGACCATGGTCTATTTTGATAAAAAAAACTGGAATTTTTGGGGTCGCGACTTTTTGCTGTTGTTGGTGTCCGTTGGCATGATAGGCTTTATCTATATTGACGAAGTTGTATATGCTCCCAAAATCATCTGGCAAGTCTTCTACCTTGACCCGATTCTTTTTAGTGCCGTTTTAGGTATGTTGCTCTTTATTTATACGGAAAAGTTTTACCAGTGGATGAAAGAGCGCAACGGCGGACATGCGCATTTCCCCTTTGAAAAAGTGGTGCTGCCGGTTGTCACGTTGTTTGTGGCAAGCTACTTGCTGAATGCATACCCGCTTTAGGATTGATAAAATTTACATAAACACCATATAACCGCCGGGGCAGAATGCTCTGGCGGTTTTTGTATTTCTGCACTTAAAATTCATTGCATTTTAACCAATATGAGGTAGACTAAATTTGCACTCGGGAGAGCCGAGTGCGGAGTGTCACAACTCCTTATACAGAAAGAAAGCTCCTTGAATGGGGAGCGGCCGGAATAAGTGTGCCTTGTGCATAACGAAGAAGGTCGACTGTTTCTGTGTACAGTTTGGCCCCTAAATCCCCCTTAAAAATATATTTTAGTTTAGCTAGAAAAAGATAGATGCGAGCAAAATGGTGTAGCGGATAGTTCTTCATATCTGCAAAGCATTTTACGAAGCAGATGCTTTTTATAGCTAAATCCGTAGGACAAGCCTCCAATCATCATCCTACTTGCCATTTTTCTTGGTGTTAGCAATAAGTAGCACCTGCGAAAAATGCCTGCGTATTATAATGATTGGGCGGCTTGCTAAAATATGTCTTTAAGGGAGATTTAGGGGCATCCTCCCCGCCTTAGGAAAGCTAGGGCGGTTTCTTTTTGAAGTAGAAACCTAAAGGGAGTTTAGAGCTATGGGACGTTATAGTAAACGAATTAAATCTTGGCAGGAATGCCGCAAAGAAATTGGCGAAAAAATTAAGGAAATGCGCTTAGAGTTGGATTTATCGCCCGAAACCGCCGCCGAAATACTGCATACCGGCACCAATCACTTGCTTTACTTGGAAGATGGATATCTAAAAAATATGCAAATCTCCACCCTCCACGCACTAGCTTATAAATATAATTATAAGTTAAAGATAAGCTTTGAGAAAAAGAATGAGAAAAAAATAGTCATCCCTCGACTACGAAAGTAGTCGTCCAGGGATCTTCCGATTAGTATTAACAAATTCGAAGACCCCTTGATGGTTACTGACGTAACCAAGTGGTGACATATTTATATTGTATTAAAATTATCATAAGCCAGCATAATGATAGCATCGCGGATACAGGGCACATACGCTAAGCAGCTAACCAGCCGCGGCCCGTCGCACGGGTCATCCCTCGATTGCATTAGCAATATTTAAAGTCATCCCTCGTTTTTCGGAGAAAAACGTCAAACCAAAAGGGTCATCCCTCGACTACGATAGTAGTCGTCAAGGGATCTACCGATTAATATTAACAAATTCGAAGGCCCCTTGATGGTTACTGACGTAACCAAGGGGTGACATTATATTTATTATCAACCCGCTCTACTGGTAGCATCGCGGCTTCAAGGCACATACGCTAAGCAGCTAACCTGCCGCGCACCCGTCGTACGGGTAAAGTTAAAGCCCCTTGATAGGGGCTTTAAGATTAGATATCCAAGTTGATTACATTCAAAGCATTGTCCTGAATGAACTCTTTGCGGGGTTCGACCACATCGCCCATCAGGGTAGCAAAAGTTTGGTCGGCCTCATCTAAATGTTCAATCTTGACTTGGAGCAGTGAGCGCGCTTCCGGATCGAGTGTGGTTTCCCACAATTGTTCGGGGTTCATTTCGCCCAACCCTTTATAGCGCTGTATAGTAATACCTTTCTTACCGGCGGCCATAATCGCATCAACAAAGCTGACCGGACCGATAATTTTCTTTTCCAAGCCGCTTTTTGAGGTCAGAAGGTTAGTCTCGGCAAAGTTCTCGGCCAGTTCTCCGTGCATTTCGTTTAGGGCTTGAGCTTCCTGGCTTTCCAAAATCATGCCATCGACCACGTGTTTTTCTTCCACACCGCGCAAAGTCCGATGGAACAAAATCGAACCATCATTTTGGACTTCGGCTTTCCAACCTTTGTCATATTCGGCTTCCAAAGAGTCCAAACGCGCAGCCACTTTCGAAACTTCGGCTTGCAGCCTTTCGCGATCATTATAAACCGCACTGCTGAACAATCCAAAAATCGCCAATTGTTCAATAATTTTTTCGGGAGCCATCTTGCTCAAAGCCGCAATCAATCCGCGCACTTTACGATTTTGGTCCACCAGCGCCACCAAATCCGCGCCACTAACCTGCTCGCCGCTCGGACGGGTCAAAATTGCATCGTCGCAACCACCCCGAATAAGATAATCTTCCATCTCGTGATCATCTTTGAGGTACAACACCGAGTTGCCGCGTTTAGCTTTGTACAAAGGCGGCTGGGCAATATAAACATACCCGCGTTCGATTAACTCCGGCATTTGGCGATAGAAGAAGGTCAGCAACAAAGTTCTGATGTGGCTACCGTCGACATCCGCATCGGTCATAATCACAATCTTGTGATAGCGGCATTTATCAATGTTAAAATCGTCGCGACCGATACCGGTGCCGAAAGCCGTAATCATATTGCCGATTTCCGCCGAGTTTAGCATCTTGTCAAAACGCGCTCTTTCCACGTTTAAGATTTTACCGCGCAACGGTAAAATAGCCTGAGTTGCTCTGTTTCGACCTTGTTTGGCTGAGCCGCCGGCGGAATCTCCCTCGACCAGGAAAATTTCAGACAGAGCCGGATCTTTTTCGGAGCAGTCGGCTAGTTTTCCGGGGAGTGATGCCACACTGTCCATCACGCTTTTGCGGCGGGTCAATTCGCGAGCTTTACGAGCTGCCTCACGAGCTGTGGCGGCTTCCAAGATTTTGCCGACAATAATTTTAGCCTCAACCGGGTGTTCATCAAGCCACTCTTTGAGTTTGTCACCAATGATACTTTCGACCACCGGACGCACCTCGGAAGAAACTAATTTATCTTTGGTCTGAGAAGAAAATTTCGGATCCGGAACTTTAACCGAAAGCACACAGGTCAAGCCTTCGCGCATATCATCGCCCGAAAGGGTAACTTTTTCTTTTTTGAGCAAGCCGTTTTCGGTGATGTAGTTGTTAAGCGTACGCGTCAAAGCCCCGCGGAAACCGGCCAAGTGAGTACCGCCATCTTTTTGCGGAATGTTGTTGGTAAAGCAGAGCATACTTTCGTTATAAGCATTGGTCCACTGCATAGCTGCTTCCACACTGATATCATCTTTCTCGCCGGAAATGTAGATAATTTCTTCATGCAAAGGCGATTTTGATTTGTTGATATGGTTAACAAAAGCCTTCAGACCGCCTTCATAATGCATCACCACTTCGCGCGGTTCGCTTCCGCGATTATCAATCAGTTTGAGATATACGCCCGAGTTCAAGAAAGCCTTTTCGCGAATAGCTCTTTCCAGAGTGTCAAAGTTAAATTCGGTCATGGTAAAAGTTTCTTTAGAAGGCAGGAAGGTAACCTCGGTACCATGTTTGCCCGGAGCATCACCGACTACTTTAAGATGTTCTACCACATTACCATGAGAAAAAGTTGCTAAATGTTCTTTACCTTCGCGCCAAATTCTGAGCTTAAGCCACACGGACAGCGCGTTCACAACCGAAACGCCCACACCGTGCAAACCGCCGGAAACTTTGTATGAGTTGTTATCAAACTTACCGCCGGAGTGAAGTTGGGTCATAATCACTTCTGCGGCAGAAATGCCTTCTTCTTTGTGGATACCGACCGGAATTCCGCGTCCGTTATCACGAATGGTAGCAGAACCGTCAGGGTTCAAAATAACCTCGGTTTTGTCGCAATAACCGGCCAAGGCCTCATCAATGGCATTGTCCAAAACTTCATAGATCATATGGTGCAGACCGGTACCGTCATCAGTATCGCCGATATACATACCCGGACGTTTGCGCACGGCATCTAAGCCTTTTAAAACCTTGATTGAATCTGCGCTATATTCTTTTTCTTCTTTGAGAATTTCCTCAGCTGTCATTTCTGCACACATCTTAATTTTATTTCCTTCAAACTAGAACTTAAATTTATATCAAAATATACCTCAAATTATCCGATTAACCAAGCAAAAACTCCGATTTATCCCACATTTGAGTAGGATAAAGATTAATTCTACGGTTGCAATATAGACCCGATTCGCGGCGCTAATTTTTATCAGCGTATGGGTTACCGGTTTTGCGCACGGTCATTCGGATAGGAATACCGCCCAAACCAAAGGTTTCGCGCAAATTGTTAACCAGATACCGCAAATAAGATTCCGGCAGTCCCTCGGGGTTGCTTGAGAAAATATAAAATGATGGCGGACGTGATTTTGCCTGCGTAATATAACGCAGTTTAATACGGCGTTTGTTTTTGCCGAGCGGAGGCGGATAATTGTCAATCATATCCGCAAACCACTGGTTGAGCGGAGCTGTCGGGATACGGCTGTTCCAGCGGTCATAAACTTTGAAAACGGCGCGCATAAGCTTATCTAGGCCTTCGCCTTTGAGTGCGGAAATTGTCACTGTGGGCACCCCTTCAACTTGGGTTAAGGAGGTTTTTAGTTTGTAATTTAGTTGGTCTAGAGCCTCTTTGCGATTGGCAATATCCCATTTGTTTACGGCAATCACCAAAGCGCGCCCTTCCTCAATTACTTTGCGAGCAATGGTCAAATCTTGTTTTTCGAGCACGGCGTCGGCATCAAGCACCAACACCACTACTTGTGCCATAAAAGCGGCGTGCTTGGTGCTGGCCGCTGACATTTTCTCCAAAGAGTCTGCTACACGAGATTGACGACGCAAACCGGCGGTATCCACCAAGTTGACTTTGCGCCCTTGCCATACCCACTCGGAAGTGATGGCGTCACGCGTGACACCTGCTTCCGGTCCGGTCAGCATTCTCTCGTCTTTGAGTAAGGCGTTTACTAAGGTAGATTTGCCGACATTCGGCCGCCCGACAATGGCTAACTGGAGCGGACGCTCATTAGGCTCATCTCCATCACTATTATCAGCATCTAAAACAGATTTAGGGCTTTTCTTGTCTAAGGGTTTGAGGGCTTCATACAGGTCATTGGTGCCCAACCCATGTTCGGCCGAAAAAGGTATCGGCTGACCAAGACCCAGTTTATAAGCCTCGTGAATGCTGTCTTCTTGAGTTTTAGATTCGCATTTGTTCGCCAGCAATACCACCGGCTTGCCCGATTGGCGCAAAATATCGGCAAAATGCTCATCATAAGGCTGCAAACCGGCTCTGGCATCAAACAAAAACAAGCAAACATCGGCCTCATCAATTGCTCTTTTGGTTTGCTCCCACATTCTGCTTTCTAGATTATCTTCATTAGAATATTCATATCCGGCCGTGTCAATCACCCGCAAATCCAAATCGCGGAGTTTAGCCGGAGCCTCTCGGCGGTCACGAGTAACCCCCGGTTGGTCATGCACAATCGCAATTTTTCGACCGGCCAACCGATTAAACAAGGTAGACTTTCCGACATTCGGTCTCCCGATAATAGCAATTTTGAGGCTCATTAATTTTTTCCTTTATTGTTTATTTGTAGGCCAGCAATTCGGCATCATTGGTGGTAAAGATAACCACTCCGTTAGCAATGACCGGCGATAACAAAATCTCATCATCCACATTGATAAAGCCCAAGATTGCTCCGGTGTAAGGCGAAACCGCAAATACGTGACCGTCCGATAGTGCCGCAATCAAACTATTGTTAGCTAACACCGGCCCGACGGCAGCCAATCCGGTACTATGCTCCGGCACCGGGAGTTTTTTGTTCCACACCACTTTACCGGTATTTTTCTGCAAGGCGATTAATTCAAAATCATCACTCAACACATACATAAACTGACCGGCAATCCAAGGCTGGTTGGAGGTTGAAATTTCACGCTCCCAAATTTTTCTTCCGGTTCTAAGGTCAATTGCCATCAAGACATCGCTGTGTCCGGCGGCAAAAACTTTGTCACCGTCAATAATCGGGTTAGCTTTAATTGCCGTAATTTCGGCCAAAGAATTGGTCCTTTTGGGGCTGATTAGCATTTCTGACCAGAGCGGCGTTCCGGTAGAGGCCTTAAAGGCTCTGAGCTCGCCGTTGTTAAAGGCCGCCACGGCCACATCCTCCTCACTGCTGTAAGCCGGACTTGCCCCACCGACCAAGGTTGTTGCTTCAGTTGTGGTTTTATATTTCCAAATTTCTTTACCGTTAAAGGCATCAAGCGCAATTAAGGTATTGTCGATGGTTTGAACCAACAAGCGATTGTTTTGAATGGTCGGGGCAATACGGATGGGCATTTCGGTATCATAACGCCAAATTTCCTTACCGGTTTTCATCTCCAAGGCAAACACGCCGCCAAACCCGGTAGTGGCAAAAATGCGTTGTCCGCCATAAGCAATACCGGCACCTTTAAGTGCGATTCCCTTATCGTCCTTAATAATTGGTTTGAGGCGCTTATGCCAAATTTCTCTTCCGTCGTCAAGCCGGCGGGCAGTAACCTTGGCATCGGCATCAATTGCAAACACCACTTGGTGAGCCACAACCGGAGCCGCAATTAGAAAATCGCGTTTGGAAGCCCCTTCACCAAAGCTTGCTGTCCAAAACTCATCAATCGTATTTCCCGATTGCAAATGCGACATTACATGAGTGGCATTTCCGCCGTTTTGAGCCCATTGTTTATTGAGATAAGGGCGTGGCAGTTTAATTTTAACAAAACCGGCATCATAATCGGGTTTAATCTCGGTTTCGCTGCTCAACACCGAGATTCTTTCGCCCTCAGGCAAAATTTTATCGTTGCTAAACAGTCCGCAAGATGCGGTTGACAATGCCAACGCACCACACATTAAACTTCTGATTGTCCGGTTTATCATGATTTATATTCCCATAATGTTAAACTTGCCAGATTATTTAGTTTCTTCATCTAAGATTAACAACATATCCTGTGCTCTCGATTTGAGCTCACCAGGAACATTGGCGCTTTCGGTAATTTGGGTATAAAGCGTCTTGGCCTGATCAAAATTTTTGGCATAAATTGCGGCCATTGCAAGCATTTCCTGAGCAATTGCGGTCCAATTCCCGTTTTCCTCAATCAAAGGTTTGAGCATAGTCTCAATTTCCTCATAGGGCTTATTTTCCAATTGATAAGATGCCAGTTTAATAATTGCCACATCGCGCAAAGACTTGTTCACATCATCGCGAGATACAAATTTTTGCAAAGTATCGGCGGCCTCTGTCATTTTATCTTGCTCGGCCAAAATATTTGCGCTTTGCAACACGGCTAATTGTTCATAAATACTGTTGCCGGCATTTTTTTCCAAGTCTTGAAGGATTCGCAGACTTTCATCATATTTCCCCTGATTTTGCATAGCCACGGCCACGGCGTAGACATCGGAAACTTTTTGATATTTTTTATCATGCCAACTCTTAAAAGTTTCAAAACTCACGGCAGCAGTGAGTGCAATTATCACCACGGCAACTATATACAATCCGTACCGATTCCAAATATCACGGATTCTTTCATTTTTAAGTTCCTCATTAACCTCCAAAATAAAGGCATCTTCCTGGTTTTGCGGACTGTTCTTTTTTTTCATTGCCCTAAATCTCCATATTTTTAGCATAGTTATAATATATATATTCGAAAAGCTCAATTAAGCCAAGAGTAATTTTTAACGATTAACCATTTTTATTTGCTGAGCTCATAGAGCAAAAAGTTTTTGAGCCAACGCAAATCCTCAATCGGCAGTTTTTTCCCAAACACAATTGTTTTATCGGCCGCAATAATGGCAATATAATGACGACCGGTAGCCGGATTAAGTGCCACATCAATCGCCTCGATTTTGTCTTTATCAATTTCATCTTTTTTACGAGAATAGGATAAAAACTTATGAACATTAACGATTTTATATTTTTTCAGCACCAATTTTTCCTTAGCCAAGAGCATAATCAGGGCTCCCGCCACCAATATGACCCCGACGGCATAAGCCCAATTTATATCTGCTTCCGGATACTCCCAGCGTCTGGCCAGCATAAATTCCACTCCGGCCAAAGCCGCGCCCAATATCAGGAAACCACAGGCCAACAAGCTATAAGCATCCCATAACCGGTTGCGGATTTTTATAATGATTTTGCGGTCTTTTCGTTTTACAATCAGCGAGCTTGGAACTTTTGAATGCGGATTAAATTTTTCTTTCAGCTGCCATTTTTGAGCCATTTCCTTAATAGATTTTCCAAAGTCATTAATTTCGCGGATAACCGTTCCCTCATCGGTATCAACAATCGCCGGCAGGTTGAGTTGACGCGCAAAATATTCCCATTTTTTTCGCACTTGTTTGTCATTGGTAGATATATACAACGGGATGATTTTTTGCGGATTTTGGTGGTATAGTTCTACAATATACTTGTTGCGGTTCATAAATCCGAACTTAAAAAACTCGATTCTATATCGCACGCCGGAATATTTTTTGAGCGGTTCCTTATAAGCTGAAGTTTTATTATTTGCGGCCCGATGCACCACGCTAACATATTTGCCGTCAAAATATATTTTGCGATAATGAAAATAAGCGCTAGCCAATCCCAAGATGATACATATTCCGATAAACATCAGCACGCTGTCAAAGAGCTTGATGTTTAAGACGGATTCGTCAGGAGAAATTTCCGTTCCGTTAACCCAGTCATAGTATCCGAGCGCCGCCAACAAAAAACCCAGCAATATCCCCGGCAACAAAATCTTAAGCGAAATTCGGTCCAAAGATTTTGCCGGCAATTTATTGATATCGAGTTCAAATTGGTGGCTAAAATGATTGGGAAATTTTTCTTTCATATTTTCAAAATCCTTCTGTTTATATCTCTCAATTTAGACTTCACATTGATAATGTATAATATATTTTCCAAAGAATCATCAAATTTTTTATAAAATAAATTTAGGTAATATTAATATTATTGCGATAATAACATAAGAATAGATAATTAATAACAAAAGCAATCATTGATATATGAGTAGCGGAAGGGGCCAGCGATGGGAAGTTTTGCAATTTTTAACAACGGCGGATACATGATTATTAATCTGGTAGCGATGCTTCTGCTGTTTTTGTCGTGTTTTTACACGGAGAAAGGCAGCCGGATTAAATTAGGCATATGGCTACTATTTCTGGCCATGGTCACAGATTTTGCCGCCGGCTGGGTTGAGGCCGAAACAGCCATTATGTATGCTCAGGGTAGCCATTATTATACCTACATGCTTTATATTGAACTTTCACTGTTTTTGGTGGAAATGCTTTTACTGTCGGTTGCCGCTTCGGTGATATTGCTAAACAAGATACCAAGCCTGATGATGATTGGTGGTATTGCAGGTTTTGCCATTGTTTGCATTGTTTACTTTTTGTTTATTTCTCAAAACGGAGATGCAGTTTTCCAAATGCGCTATATTTTCCCGATGGTAGGCTTTATCTATTTGGCAGCCGGCTTTTGGAGCAAATTAAGCCAGCGTTATGCGAGCGGCTATGTTTTTGCCGCTATTATCTCCAGCTTGGCGGCAACATTTTTGCTTTTGCGCCTGATTCGTTTGCCCTGGACCACGGATGACGCGCATATTTGGTATTTTCCGGCAGTCACCGACATCATGTTTGCCCTCTCCATTATTGTCATGCGTATCAATTTCTTAAATTCCAAACTTGATGAAGCCGACAAAGAAATAGAGAAGAACAATCAACGCCTGCAAAACATTGTGAAATCTTCTCCGTTCCCGATTATCATTTCCAAATTAAGTGACGATAAAATCATCATGGCCAACAACAACGCCATCAAACTCTTTGGTATTTTACCGCAAGAGGTTGAGCGTTACCGTCTGAAAGACTTTTTTGTAGACATAGAAAACCGTCGTCTTTTAACCGAACGCCTTGAACGCGAACGTCAAGTGCAAGATTTTGAAATTTTGGTCAAAACTCCTACCGGAGATACCCCGTTTTGGCTTTTGGCCTCAGCAAATATTATTGATTATAATAACGATGTTGCTCTCTATGCGGCCTTCCAAGACATTACCGGTCGCAAGAATCGTGAATTGCTGCTCAAAAATCAAGCCATTCGCGACCCGTTGACATCGCTATACAACCGTCGCTATTTTGAAGAAGAAGTCTTTAACCGGATTTTGTGTGCCAAAACCGCGCATGAAGACTATAGCGTTTTGATGATAGATGCTGACCACTTTAAGCGTGTAAACGACACCTATGGACACAAGGTTGGTGACAAGGTTTTAATTGAGCTGGCCTCCACGGCGGAAAAAGCTTTGCGTGAAAATGATATTGTCGCTCGTTACGGCGGAGAAGAATTTATCATTTATCTGGAAAAAGTAAATGCCGATAAAGCCAAAGTTGTGGCAGAGCGCTTGCGTGAGAGTATGGCTGCAATAGTGGTTTATAGCGATGAGGGCGAAGAAGTTCGTTTCACGGTTAGTATCGGTGTATCCTCATCTGAGGTTTCCGACAATGTCGATACCCTGATTAAAACTGCCGATGAGGCACTATATCGAGCCAAGCAAACCGGCCGCAACCGTGTTGAAATTTTCCGTCCGTCCGATTTACAGCACCTTGATGATTTAGGTGCCGCCGAGCGCAAACTTGAAAGCCAAAATCATCATCCGATTTTTGATAAAGAAGATAATCAGGAAATTTCTTTGTTAGACGGCATCCCTTCTAACCAAATCCAAGAAAACGACGTCAAAATTGAGGAAAACAAAGGTAATATTGTTCTTCCTGGCGTAGATACAGACGATTTGCGTTAGGAACCAGAAATGATTTGTCCCCATTCGGAAATTTGCGGTGGTTGCCTTTATCGCACTCTCTCGGAAGAAGAATATCGTCGCTTAAAGGAGCAGACAGTCCGCAAAATTTTGCAATCTCTTCCGGTCGAAAGACTAAATTTTGGGACCCCGATTTTTGTTGGCGACGGAGCTCGTCGGCGTGCTACTTTTGCTTTTCGTCGTCACAAAGGTAAAGTTACCTTGGGGTTTAATCGTCACCATAGTGATGAACTGGTTGATATTGCATCTTGTCCTCTCTTGGTTTCAAGCATCAATAATATCCTGCCCGACTTGCATGGCTTGATAGCGGATTTGTGTCAAGTTCCGCTGACCCCAAATACTAAAAAGTCCAAAGCAAAAACTCCGCCGTCCTATCTCACACAAGGAGATATTGCAATCTGCGCCGCCGATAACGGACTGGACTTGGTTTTAGAGTTTGATACCAAACTAGAGTTGGACCACCGTCTGATAGTTTCAAACTGGGCTCAATCTCACGATTCGATATTGCGAATTTCGCACCGCCGTCAGGCCAACGAAACTGCCGATGTCCTGCTGGAAAAAGCCAAACCGCAAATCAACATCGGTGGGGTAGATGTATATATATCTGCCGGAACATTTCTGCAGGCTACCTCACTTGGCGAAAAATCCCTGATTAACTTAGTTCTTAAGTATTTGGGCGACACAAGAGGCAAAATTGCCGACTTGTTTTGTGGTATCGGCACTTTTTCTTATCCGCTTTGCGGTCTCAAAGGCAATCATATTTTGGCCGCAGATTCGTCTGCCGATTCGCTAAAAGGGTTTCAAAATTCCATTAATCGACATATGCTAAATAATATTACGATTACGGAACGCAACTTGTTTAAGTATCCGCTTTCAGGAGCGGAGCTTAAAGGTTTTGCCGCGCTAGTTTTTGATCCTCCACGGGCCGGAGCTGCTGCCCAAATGAGTGAAATTGCCAAACTTTCTCCGGACCAACGCCCGCAAAAAATCATTGCCGTTTCTTGCAATCCGCATAGTTTTGTAAAAGATGCCGCCATCTTGTTAAACAGCGCATATCAATTGCAAGAAGTTACTTTGGTTGACCAGTTTTCCTATTCTAACCACAGTGAACTGGTTGCCTTATTTACTTTAAAAGCTTAGTTGTCTATTATAAATTATTAAAAGGATAATTGAGCATGAGAACACAAACAGTTTTAGGTATATTATCGGGAATATTTTTGGTTGGTTCCTGCGGGTTTTGGAACGGAGGGGAGCAAATTGTCGTCCCCAAAGACAATTGCCCCCAAGTCATTATTCCTCGCGATGTTGCTTATGTCACTCAAAAGGTCAATTATAAAGATGATTTTCGGATTGAGTTGCTTGGTTATAGCGGCTATTGCTATTTTGACAAACGGGTCAATCGGCGCAAAGCCGTCATCACTCCGGAGTTTGAGGTCAGCCGTCTTCGTCAACGCTTAGATGAAACGGATGTAGATTTTGAGTATTTTGCCGAAACCATTAAAGGTCCGCCTGAATATTTGGGCAAGAAACACTATTTTGGACATGTGACCATTCCGCTTAATCAGCGTGAAATGCGCTTTAGCGGCCGTCCGCTGGAGCTAAAAGTTCCCAATGCCGAATATGGCGCCTTTGAAATTTACCTCGGACTGGAGTTAAGTCCGGAAGAGCGCAAGTATAATAACCGTACTTTTGATATCAAATACCGATTTGAGGAGAACCACTAACATGACATTTTTCAAAAAAGACGACGACAAATTACGCAATATGGCCAATGCCATCCGTTTTCTTTGTGTCGATATGATAGAAAAATCCAAATCCGGCCACCCCGGCATGCCCTTAGGCATGGCCGATGTTGCCACCGTGCTGTTTTCCAAATATATCAAACTTTGTCCCAAGGCGCCGCGCTGGTTTGACCGCGATAGGTTTGTGCTTTCGGCCGGTCATGGCTCCACTTTGCTGTATTCGCTGTTTTATCTAATGGGCTATAAGGATATCACTCTGGAAGATTTGCAAAATTTCCGCCAGTTGGGCTCCAAAACTGCCGGCCATCCGGAATATGGTCACTTAGGCGGCATTGACATCACCACCGGTCCGTTAGGTCAGGGCTTGGCGTCAGCCGTAGGAATGGCCTTAGCCGAAAGAATAATTGCCGGCAAATTCGGTAGTGATGTGTGCGATCACTATACTTATGTTATGAATGGTGATGGCTGTCTCATGGAAGGCATTTCGGAAGAAGCCATTTCTTTGGCCGGTCACTGGAAATTAAACAAGTTGATAGTCTTTTGGGACAACAACAATATTACCATTGACGGCACGGTTGATAGTGCTTCATCTACCGATCAAATCAAACGTTTTAAGGCTCACGGTTGGAACACCATTTCCATCAACGGTCACAACTATGCCGAGATAGATAAGGCGATTCGCCAAGCTCAAAAGTCATCACGTCCAACCCTGATTGCGTGCAAAACCACCATTGGCTGGGGCGCCCCGACCAAAGCCGGCACCTGCAAATGCCATGGTTCTCCTTTAGGGAGTGAAGAAGTTGCCGCCATGCGTAAAAACTTAAAATGGAAGTCGGCCCCATTTGAAATTCCCTCAGAAATTTTGCAAGCATGGCGCGATGCCGGCCGCCGCAATAAAAAAGAATATTATGATTGGGATATGAGAGCCAAAAACAAAGGCCGCGAATTTTTGGATTACATTACCAATGAGTTGCCCAAGAACTGGGATGCCGAGCTCAATGCCTTCAAGCAACAAGCCGTCAAGGAGGGGCTCAAGGTTGCCACTCGCAAAGCCTCGGAATTATGTCTGGAAAAAATTGTTCCGCACATACCGCAAATTGTTGGTGGTTCGGCAGATTTGGCCGCCTCCAATTTGACCAAAGTAAAGGGAATGCAAAACATCACCGCCGAGAACTACTGTGGCAATAACATTGCATATGGGATAAGAGAGCACGCCATGGGTGCGATAATGAACGGTATGGCCCTACACGGTGGCGTTATTCCATACGGCGGCACATTTTTTGTTTTTTCCGATTATCTGCGTCCGGCGATAAGGCTGGGAGCGCTGATGGGGATTCGCACCATTTATGTTCTCACTCACGATTCGATAGGAGTTGGTGAAGATGGCCCCACCCACCAGCCGGTTGAACATTTAGCCTCTTTTCGGAGTATGCCCAATGTGTTAATGTTTAGACCCTGCGACGTGGTCGAAACTGCCGAGGCTTGGCAGTTGGCACTGGAAAGTGAAGATAGCCCGAGTTTGCTGGCCTTGACCAGACAAGCCCTGCCGATGTTACGCACTCATACCAAAGAAAATCTCAGCGCGCGCGGCGGTTATATTATTTCCGATGTCAAAAAAGGCAAAAAACGTCGCGCCACAATTATCGCTACCGGCTCAGAGGTATCTTTAGCGGTTGAAGCACAGAGCAAACTCCGCAAAGAAGGGATTGAAGTTGCGGTTGTTTCCATGCCTTGCACCGAGCTTTTTGACCGTCAAGATAGCCTTTATCAGGAAGAAGTTTTGGGTTCATGCTTGCGAGTTGCGGTAGAAGCCGGAGCCAAATTTGGTTGGGAAAAATATGTCGGCAGCAATGGTAAGATTATCGGTATGGATAGTTTTGGTGCTTCCGGTCCCGGAGAAGAATTATTCAAGTTTTTCCGGATTACTGCCGACGAAATTATCGATACAATCAAAGAAAGTTTGACCTGATATGGTTGTTAAGCTTGCACCTCCTGCACCCAAGCGGGAGGTGTTTTTTTGTGTTTTATCTAAAATTCTTGACAATCTGGAATAATTAATTATATTTGCTGCCATGTAAGTTAACTATTTTCATAACAATTTAAAAATTATTAGGCCATGAAGAAAGCAGAAATTTTGTGTGCCAGCCAGTTTATAGATGCGGCTCGCCACGATTTAGGTCTGGAACTTAAACTTCAAGATGTCCGTCTTGGCCGTTTGAAGTTTATGAAAGAAGACAAACAAAAATTCAACGGTTATGTTTGTTTTTTCGCAATTTTTGAAGATAACAAAATTTGTTATCTGAATGCATTTGAAGGTGGCATTGACCAAAAGGTTGTTTGGGGTGTTAAGGACGATGATGTAATTATCTATCAAGAGTTCAAGCCCAATAACTCATTTCGGGCCAAAGGTAGCATTGAGTGGTATTATGGTGCTAACGAGGACGGAACGGATTATCAAATTGAAGACGATGAGTTGCGTCGTCAACGCAAGCTTGCGGCCATGCGAGAAGGTAAATAGCCTCTTAAATTAATAATAAAAAAGGTTCAATGTTGCAGCATTGAACCTTTTTTTTGTGATGTAATTACAAACTTGGTAAATCCCCGCCCAAAGCCCAGTAAAAAACCAGCACGGCAATGCCGCTTAAAAACCAAGCTCCCCAGTTATATCGGGGAATTTTAGCATGGGGAATTTTAAACACTGACGCAATATCTCCCACCAAATATAGCAGAGGAAACAATCCGCACAGCGCCAAAAACCAATATGGCCGATTAACAAATTGTACGACTGCCGCCATATCTAACAAACTAATGATAAGCCACAGCACTCCCTTGAGCTTAAACTCGTGCACATACAACCGCTCTGAATAAATCAAACAGCCGGAAATGGTCACCACCAATGCAACCATAAAAATAATACTAGTAAGCATGATAATAAAATTTATAATATAATTTTGGGTGAACTATACAAAATTTTCGGCAAATTGCAACAATTTTTTCAAAAAGCATAGAAACAAAAAATCACTTGCAATAAATTGGCAATTTACTATATTGGCAAGTAACAAATTATATCAACATCAAAGGAGATAAATATATGCCTTTAGTAACAATGCGTCAAATTCTTGACCATGCCGCCGAGAACAATTATGGTGTTCCGGCCTTTAACATCAACGATATGGAACAAATCATTGCCGTTTTGCAAGCTGCTAAGAAAGTAAATGCTCCGGTGATTTTGCAAACCTCTACCGGTGCGCGCAAATTTGCCGGTGACCCGATGATTCGTCATATGGTTGCCGCCGGAATTGAAATGTTCCCTGAGCTCCCGATTTGTATTCACCAAGACCACGGCTCATCGGTTAATGTATGCCAATCTGCCATTGTCAATGGCTATTCCTCAGTAATGATGGATGGTTCTTTGGAAGCCGACGGCAAAACACCGTCCTCTTTTGAATACAATGTTAAGGTCACCAAAGAAGTTGTGGCTCGTGCTCATGCAGTTGGTGCCTCGGTTGAAGGTGAGTTGGGTGTAATTGGTTCTTTGGAAACCGGCAAAGGCGACAAAGAAGATGGTCATGGTGCCGAAGGTGTAATTGATAAAAAACGTTTGGTAACCGACCCCGATGAAGCTAAAAAGTTTGTGGAAGAAACTCATGTTGATGCTTTGGCCGTTGCGGTTGGTACCTCTCATGGTGCTTATAAGTTCACCCGCAAACCGACCGGTGATATTTTGGCGATTGACGTGATTGAGAAAATCCACAAAGTTTTGCCCAATACCCATATGGTAATGCATGGTTCTTCTTCAGTTCCGCAAGAACTGCAAGATTTGATTAATGCCTATGGCGGTGCCATTCCGCAGACCTTTGGTGTTCCGGTTGAAGAAATCGTCCGCGGCATTAAATCCGGCGTTCGCAAAGTCAATGTTGATACCGATTGCCGCATGGCTATCACCGGTGCGATTCGTCGTCTCTTTGCTGAGAACCCCAAAGAGTTTGACCCGCGCAAATACCTAAAACCGGCGATTGAAGAAATGCAAAAAGTATGCGAAGCCCGCTACATTGCCTTTGGTGCAGCCGGTCATGCCGATAAAATTAAGGTTATTCCGATGTCGGTTATGGCCAAACGCTATGCCGACGGCGAATTATAATTTCCGCTTAGGAGTTTCGATACTTAAGCCCCGCATATTTTGCGGGGCTTTTTGTTAATTTGACAAATAATAAATTTGTGATATAGTCCTGCAAAATTTATCAATTAATTTAATTATTTATGAAAAAGTTAAGTATTCTTTTGTTGTATTTGGGAGTCTTGCTCAGCAGCTGCCGAATAGATTATCATGACCGTTATCTTCAAATTAACGAAAATCCTCCTCAAGATTTGGTGAGGAACTTTGAGTTTGAGCGGAATGAATTTATCGATTCATATTGCGCTTTTATTACTGACAGCGACATTATTCTGGCTTGGGAAACCAATCACAAAGTATATTTGGTTTCACTTCCGGCCGATGCCGAAGTGCTAAGTATTGCCGCTGACTGGGCTTTAGTAAAGTTTTCCAATAACCGGCTTTTGACCCTGATTATTGACCGCAAGATTTTGTCGGCACAACAATTATTGGAATTGGAAACCATTCTGACCCACGATGCCAAGAAAATCATCTCCGGCGAAGATATCACCCCTGATGAAATTGAGGAGCATATCGGCGATAAAATTTGGCAGCTCAAACCCGATTGGGAGTTTGAAAAACCAGATTTGGGTTTACAATCTGCATAAGCTAACAAAACCCCGTTAAAACTATGTTTTAGCGGGGTTTAATTGTGAGGAAGGATTATTTTTTGTGTTCCGCAAGGTGTTTGGCCGCGACTTCCATATCTTCAATAAAATCGCCGATTTCCTGCTCATGCTCCAGCTCATCGCTCAAAATTTTGCGAGAGATATGAAAAGTCTGGAGATCTTTTCCCATGGTCATATCACAAATTTTTTGATAACGAGCAATCGCGCAGCGTTCCGCCACCAAATTTTGTTCCAAGAGTTTGACCGTATAATCATTATCGGGAGCTTCATACTTGCATTGAGCATATTTTTTCCATTCATCGGGATCGAGCAGGGGAGTTCCGCCCAGCTGAATAATCCGTTCTGCGAGCCAGGTGGCGTGTTCGAGTTCTTCGTTTCCGTGCTCCATAAATTCTTTGATAATTTCGGGACGCATCGGACCTTTAGCCACTTGTGCCCCCATCCAATATTGATAATAAGCCAGCCATTCTTCGGCAAAAGCCACATTTAGCATTTTAAGTAGTTCGGCATGATTAACATTGCTGATTTTTTGAGCCATCTCACCCATTTTCCATCTCCTAAAATAAAGGTTAAATTAATCCAGCCTCTGAGATAATCAGCAATCATCAAAAAACAAGATGCAAAAATTAATAGCTTTTTGCCAAAATAAGATATATATTTGAAATAACAGAAAGGAGCCGCCATGGTAAAAATCGCCCCCAGCATATTGTCTGCCAATTTTGGAAATTTGCAAACCGAGATAGAAAACCTCGATAAATCCGGAGCAGATTTAATTCATTTAGATATTATGGACGGGAATTTCGTCCCCAATCTGACTTTTGGCCCCGGCGTGGTCAAGGCACTGCGTCCGCATACCAAATTGCCCTTTGATGCTCATTTAATGGTTAACAACCCCGACGAGATGATACCCTGGTTCATTGCTGCCGGTGCTGATATTATTACGGTTCATGCCGAAACTTGTCCTCATTTAGACAAGACCTTACACACCATCCGCGCCTATGGCCTAAAAGCCGGAGTAGCCCTAAATCCGGCCACACCGGAGAGCGTTTTGGAATATGTATTAGACAAGCTGGACATGGTTTTGGTGATGAGTGTTAACCCCGGATTTGGCGGCCAGAAGTTTATTGAAAGTTCCTTAAATAAAATTGCCAAAGTCAAATCCTTGATAGGCGAACGTCCGATAGAAATTGAGGTCGACGGCGGTATCAATCCGCTGACTGCGGCGCGTTGTATTTCGGCCGGAGCAGATATTTTGGTTGCCGGCACGGCGGTTTTTGCCGGTGGTGAATATGCCCGCAACATTGAATCTTTAAGGTAATTTTAAGACAATATCGGTTATGCTAAGCACAATATACAGAATTGTTACTGGAGGACAGAATGAAACACACGGTGCTGATTGTCGAAGATGAAGAAGCTTTAGCTTTAGTTCTCAAATATAATCTTGAGAAAGAAGGTTATAATGTGGTTTGGGAGCCTCGCGGCAGTAAGGTTGTTTCCGTAGTTGAAAAAGAGCGCCCTTCAGTAATTTTGCTTGATTGGATGTTGCCGGAGCTCTCCGGAGTTGAAATTTGCAAACAAATTCGCAACAAGCCCGATATTAAGAATATCCCGATAATCATGCTCACTGCCAAAGGTGAAGAAGAAGACAAGATTAAAGGTCTGTCTTCCGGCGCCGATGACTATGTGACCAAACCTTTTTCCATTCCCGAGCTGATGGCCCGCGTCAAAACCAACATCCGCCGCGCCCCCGAACCGGTCACCGAAAAAGAATTGGTCTTTGAAGACATTGTCATGGATATGGAAACCAAAAAAGTGCACCGTGGCGAGAATTACATTCACTTAGGCCCGACCGAGTTTCGTCTGCTTAAAACTTTAATGGAAGTTCCGGGTAAAGTTTTTTCGCGTGAGTATTTGCTCAAAACCGTATGGGGTGACAATATCTATGTTGAATCCCGCACGGTTGACGTTCACATTCGCAGACTGCGTAAATCCTTAAACGAATACGGTCCGGATTATATTCGCACGGTTCGTGCCACCGGCTATTCACTAGACAGCAATATGCCCGACGAAGAAGAATAAGGTGCCATACCGGCAGTTTTGCTTTCAAAAATTTCCTTGCTAATTGTCACATTCTGGGGCACAATGGCTCCAAATGTAAAGGAAATTGAATATGTCGCTGAAATTTGAAATTTTGAAAAAGTCGGGCAAATCCCGTTTAGGCAAATTATATACCAAACATGGCGTGGTAGACACACCGGCCTTTATGCCGGTTGGCACTTGCGGAACGGTTAAAGCCATGTTGCCGGAATCTGTTGCCTCAACCGGAGCGCAGATTTTGCTTGGTAACACTTATCATCTCATGCTCCGCCCCGGTGCCGATTTGGTTGAAAAAATGGGCGGACTTCACAAGTTTATGAATTGGGATAAGCCGATATTGACCGATTCCGGCGGTTTCCAGGTCATGAGCCTTACCGGCCTGCGCAAATTGACCGAAGAAGGGGTTACGTTTAGTTCACACGTGGATGGCAAAAAGTTTTTCTTGAGCCCTGAGGAGTCCATTAAAATTCAGCATAAACTCGATTCGAACATCACCATGTGCATGGACGAGTGTGTCAAATTGCCGGCGCCTCATGATAAAGTTGAAAAATCCATGGAAATGTCCATGCGCTGGGCCCGTCGCAGTCGTGATGCCTTTGTTGACAGAGAAGGCTATGGTATTTTTGGCATCCAGCAAGGCGGAGATTATGAGGACTTGCGCGGTCGCTCTGCCGAAAAGTTAAAAGCTATCGGCTTTGATGGTTATGCCATTGGCGGTTTAGCCGTGGGTGAGGGGCAAGAAACCATGTTTAAGGTGCTGGACTATGCCCCGGGAATGTTGCCCGAAGATAAGCCGCGTTATCTAATGGGGGTAGGGCGCCCGGATGATATTGTGGGTGCGGTTTTGCGCGGGGTTGATATGTTTGACTGCGTAATGCCGACCCGAAGCGGACGCACGGCTCAAGCCTTTACTGCTCGCGGTCCCATCAATATTCGCAATGCCCGTCATCGTGAAGATAAAAGACCATTGGAAGCCGAGTGTGATTGTCCTTTGTGCCGCAATTACTCACGCGCTTATATTCACCATTTGCAAAAATGTAACGAAATTTTAGCGGTTATGCTGTTAACCTGGCATAATATCAGATATTATCAGCGCCTGATGCAGGGCTTGCGCCAAGCTTTGGCGGAAGACAAACTGGCAGATTTTGCGGCAGAGTTTTACCGTCTTCAGGCATTAGGCGACATTCCGGAGATTTAAGATGGAAAAATGCACCAACCAAAGCGTTGAACAATTTGTAGATTCTTTTCGCCAGGACAACCGCGGCGAGGGATTGCGAGTATTTGTGGCCGGAGGTTCGCGTTCTGGTTTGGACCCGATTTATGTTGAAGAATGCTATAATCTGGGCCGCAAAATTGCCAAGATGGATTTTCGGCTTGACTTTGGCTTATCAAGTTCCGGCATTATGGGTGCGGTGGCCAGAGGTGTTTTAGACGGTTGGAACAAAAAACAATGTGCCGGAGCCCCGATTCAAGGTATCACCACCAAGGAATATTACAGCCTGTATCAAACTGATGAGATTTTGAGCCAAATAGAAGATGTCATTGTGGCTCAGACCTTAGAAGAGCGCAAACAAAAATTGCTCAATGCCGACTTTGTGGTTTTTGCCCCCGGCGGAGTAGGAACACTAGATGAGTTGGCCTATGATTGCGTGGCCATGCAAGACGGATTTTTGCAAATAAAGCCTTTTATCTTGTATAATGTTGAGGGCTATTTTCATCACTTGGTCGAGTTTTTAAAGAGCATTGCCGCTCATGGTTTTGCCGACCCCATACCTTTCATTGTGGTAGATGATAGCTATGAGTTAGGTATTGTGTTTCGCTTGCTTAAATGTCGCTATCAAAAAGGCAATACCACCTCTGAGGCTTATACCGCCACCCGAAAATTGATATACGAATTGCCATACTTCATTCGCCAAAAAACTGCCAATCCCGACAAGCATATTGAAACCATGGTCGAGGAGATGCAAGAGATTAATCTTCATGGTAGTGCCGAACAAAGAAGTGAACTGGCCGATGAAATTGAGCGCGCCTATCTTGAAAAAGAAATCGAACGAATGTATGACCGCCTTGCTAAGACCGGAAGAGATACGGCCGTTGTGAGCGACAAGTTAACCAAACTCCGCCAAATGCGTAAACAAAACAAAAAGATATAAGTAAAGAGGGGGATAAATGTTTGCGGTTTTTATGGCATTTTTGGCCCCGATACTTCATTCTTTTTGCAATTTGCTGGATTCGCATTTTGCCAATAATCTGATTAAGAGCAACAGCGCGGTAATTTTTTACAATTCTTTGACCAATGTTTTGGTCATACCGGTTTTGTTTTTGTTTGGAGTTCCGCAAGCCATCACTTGGGAACAATTGCCTTTTTTGGTGATTATTGCAGCTACCGAAACTTTTTATTTACTTCCCTATTATCACGCTTTGCGGCGGATAGATACCTCGGTCACCAGTGCTTTATTTTCGCTTTCTGGCGTGCTCATTCCGATAATGGCCTGGTTTTTGGTAGATGAAAAATTGAGCGCGATGCAATATTTTGGTTTTGGGGTAATTATTGCCGCCAGCATCGCCTTAAACTTGGAACATCCCCGCAAGATTCGGCTCAATTCGGCTTTTTTCCTAATGTCGGCTGTGGCTGTGATGTTAGCTTTTCAGGCAGTGTGCTATAAATATGCAGTAGATAACTTGGACTGGGTCACTGCCGTCTTTTATACTCTGGTGCTTTCCACCTTGATGAGTTGCGCTTTTCTGCTGTTTGGCAAAACCAGACAAGATATTGTCTCGGCTTTCCCGACTTATCGCCGCAATTTTCACTATTTTTTGCTCAATGAAATTGTGTACCAAGGCGGCGAACTTCCCTCACTGTTTGCGCTTTCGGTTTTGCCGGTAGTCGCGGTTGAAGGCATCGGCGCCACTCAGCCGATTTTTGTGCTGTTGTTTGGAATGGCGTTGCATCGCGTATATGGCAAGCGCTTCAAAGAAAATTTCCACGCCGAACATATTTACAAAAAACTGCTCTGTTTCGGACTGATTGCGCTGGGTGTAATTTTGATATTGCGATAAAAGCGTTTACAACTGAGCTTATTTTGCTATATATTGAAGCAAATTAACAATGAGGGTAAAACAATGACCGATAATGTATTTAAGTTTTTGTGGAAATATTTATCCAAGCTTAAGTTTTTGTTTTTTGCGGTTTTGCTCTCAGTGATTTTGGGCGAGGCTTGCGTGCGGGTGGCTTTGTACTATGCCTCTGAGATTGTCGAAACTCTGTCTTCTGCCGCAGATAGGAAAGAGGTTTGGTATACCGCATTGGGCTTTGCCGGCCTAACGGCAATTTTTCTGTTTTTGAAAGGTGTATTACTCAATGTCGTTATCTTCATTGAGGCGCGCTTTTTGCCCAAATATAATACCTATGTAGCCAAAGATTTGTTTAACTACGCCCACCAACATTCCACAGCTTTTTTTGCCGAAGAAATGGCCGGCAATATTTCTTCCAAAATCAAGACCATAATTGATAATAGCTATTACATTTATTACAACCTGCTCTGGGGTTTTGTGTCACCCAGCGTGGCGCTTTTGATAAGCTTTGGCTTTATCTGGCATATTAACTGGGAGCTCGGAATGCTGATGTTGGTACTAAATTGTCTGCTGATATGGTTGATATATACTTTAAGCAAGAAATTAGCGCCCTATTCCGAAACCCGCTCTCGGCTGATGTCAGAAGCCAACGGTGGCTTGGTGGATAGCATTACCAATGCCTCTTTGGTAAAAAATTTCAGCAACTTTATTGCCGAGAAAAGCCGCTATTTCCGCGAAATGCGCAAAGCCGCCGAGGCCGACAGAATAGAGACCATTCAGTTTGGCAAAATTTTTCTGACCCAAGGGATGTGCCGCGCCCTGATGGAAGCCATTTTTTATGCCCTGCCGATTTGGTATTGGTACCGTGGTGAGATTAGTGTCGGCCAGTTTGTGCTTATCCAAAGTCTGATTATAACTTTGAGCGGCTTGTATAATATGCTCTCCATGCAGTTTATGCAGTTTTTCAAACTCTATGGTGGGATTCGCGATGGATTGAAACTATTGGCACGTCCCCGCGAAGTAGTTGATGTTAAAGGCGCCAAAAAACTAAAAGTCCGCCATGGTGATATTGCCTTTTCGCATATTGAATATCATTACAAGGGCTCTGAGCCGCTGTTTTCTGATTTTAATTTAGAAATCCGCGGTGGAGAAAAAATTGGCTTGGTCGGACGTTCTGGTTCCGGCAAATCCACCTTGATAAAATTGCTCTCGCGTTATTATGATTTGCAGTCGGGCGAGATAACGATAGATGGCCAAAACATTGCCTTGGTCACGCAAGATTCCCTGCGCCGGCAAATTGCGCTCATTCCTCAAGACCCAAGCTTGTTTAACCGCAGTATTATGGAAAATATCCGCTATGGTAACCTAAAAGCCAGCGATGAAGAAGTCTATGCCGCCGCCAAAAAAGCCTATTGCCACGATTTTATTATGGCTCTGCCGCAAGGCTATGAGAGTAAGGTTGGTGAACGAGGAGTGATGCTCTCCGGCGGCGAAAGACAGCGCATAGCCATTGCCCGCGCCATTTTGAAAAATGCCCCGATTCTGATTTTAGATGAGGCCACCTCGGCTTTAGATAGTGAGAGTGAAAGATATATTCAAGATTCGCTAAAAAACCTCATGGAAGGCAAAACCGTAATTGCCATTGCGCACCGCCTGTCCACGCTCAAAGAGATGAACCGCTTGGTGGTAATGGAACACGGCAAAATCATCGAGCAAGGCAGCCACAGTGCACTTTTGCGCAAAAAGGGCGTGTATAGCAGTTTTTACGATTTGCAGTCTTCCGGCTTTTTGAAACTTGATAGTGAAGACTAAGCCACCGACTTGAACAAATCTTTAATCTTGTCCAAGAAACCTTTGCTTTCGGGTTGGCAGCTGTCATCTTGACTAATAGAGCGAAATTCTTCCAAAAGTTCTTTTTGACGGGGAGTTAAGTTAACCGGAGTTTCGACCCTAAGACGTACGAATAAATCGCCCCGATTTTTAGAGCGTAGCACGGTCATACCCTGATTTTTGAGCCGAATTTGCTGGTCGTTTTGTGCTCCGGCCGGAATTTCAAGTTCAATTTTTTCACCATCAATTGCCGGAATTTCCAGTTTGCCGCCTAATGCCGCACAAGTCATCGACACCGGAATCTGCGCATAAAGATTAGCCCCCTCGCGGCTGTATAATTTGTGTTGTTTAACACTGATAAACACGTATAAATCGCCGTTTGGACCGCCGTGTAAGCCGGCCTCTCCGCCACCGCTGATACGCATTCTGGTACCATCTTCGATTCCGGCCGGAATTTTGACTTTAATTTCTTTTTCTTCACCGATAACCCCGGCACCTTTACAGTCTTTGCAAGGTTCTTTAATGATACGGCCTTTCCCGCGACATTTCGGACAAGTTGTTTCCACAATAAAGAAACCGCCTTGTTGCTGGCGGACTTTACCGCTGCCATGACAATCCGGACAAACTTCCGGTTCTTTACCATCGGCCGTACCATGTCCATGACAAGTTTCACAAACTTTGGTTGAAGGGATTTTGATATCCTTTTCAAGCCCAAAAAATGCCTCTTCCAAGCTGATTTCGAGATTATAGCGCAAGTCAGCACCGGCTTGAGCATAAGAGCGTTGCTGCCCCCGAGCGCCTCCTCCCATGAAATCGGAAAAAATATTTTCAAAGATATCGGAAAATCCGCCGGCTCCGAAATTAAATTCAAATCCCCCAAAAGGATTAGCGCCGCCCATACCGCCGTTTTTGAAGGCCTCATGCCCATAACGGTCATAAGCGGCACGTTTTTGCTCGTCTTTCAACACATCATAAGCTTCGTTAATTTCCTTAAAATGGAGTTCGGCCTCTTTGTCTCCGGGGTTGCGGTCAGGATGATATTTCATCGCCAAACGCCGATACGATTTTTTAAGTTCTTCACCGCTACAGTCACGGCTAACTTCCAGTAGTTCGTAATAGTCTTTTTCCGTACTCATAATTTTTCAACTCAATTAAGTTCTTGCAAGTTAATTAGTATTTAGGGATTCGAAATTGCAAAGTCAAGCTTTTCCGCGCGGATAGCCAAAAATAAGCCACAAAGATAGGCCAAACATTTAAAAATCAAAAACCCCGAAAAGATTCGGGGTTTCGATTGTTAGGCTTTAAGCTGTTTATTTGACTTCTTCAAAATCAGCATCAACAACTTTGTCATCTTTCGGCTGTTCGGCGCTTGCGGCTTCCGGACCGGCGGCACCGGCAGCTTGAGCAGCTTCGGCTTGTTGTTTATACATAGCCTCGCCGAGTTTGAGAGAAGCCTGCATCAAAGCATCGGTACGCTCTTTGATGTTAGCGGCATCATCAGCTTCCATAGCCGACTTCAAGGTTTTGATAGCTTCCTCAATCTGAGACTTATCAGCCGCACTGATTTTATCACCGTTTTCTTTAAGAGTTTTTTCGGTGGTGTGGATCAAAGCTTCAGCCTGATTGCGAACTTCTACCAATTCTTTTTTCTTCTTATCGGCTTCGGCATTAGCTTCAGCGTCTTTAACCATTTTTTCGATATCAGCATCAGACAAACCGCCGGAAGCTTGGATTCGAATAGCTTGCTCTTTGTTGGTAGCCTTATCTTTAGCCGATACGTTTACAATACCGTTGGCATCAATATCGAAGGTAACTTCAATTTGCGGCATACCACGCGGTGCAGGCGGAATACCGACCAAATCAAACTGACCCAAGAGCTTGTTGTCGGCGGCCATTTCGCGTTCACCTTGGAAGACACGAATGGTAACTGCAGTCTGACCATCATCGGCAGTCGAGAAGACTTGCGATTTGCGGGTCGGGATAGTGGTGTTACGGTCAATCAAACGAGTGAATACACCGCCCAAGGTTTCAATACCCAAAGACAACGGAGTAACATCCAACAGCAACACGTCTTTAACATCGCCCATCAAGACACCACCCTGAATAGCAGCGCCAACCGCCACCACTTCATCAGGGTTAACGCCTTTGTGAGGCTCTTTGCCGAAGATTTCCTTAACTTTTTCTTGAACTTTCGGCATACGGGTCATACCACCAACCAGAATAACCTCGCTGATTTCATTTGCTTTCAAGCCGGCATCAGCCAAAGCTTTTTTGCAAGGCTCAATCGTGCGGTCAATCAAATCTTCAACCAAAGATTCGAGTTTAGCACGGGTTAATTTGATATTGAGGTGTTTCGGGCCGGTTGCGTCAGCCGTAATAAACGGCAGGTTAACTTCGGTCTGAGTGGTTGAAGAAAGTTCGATTTTAGCTTTTTCGGCAGCTTCTTTTAAGCGTTGCAGAGCCAAGCGGTCATTTTTAAGATCAATACCGGTTTCTTTCTTAAACTCATCGGACAAATAGTTAACAATACGTTGGTCAAAGTCTTCACCGCCAAGGAATGTATCACCGTTAGTAGATTTCACTTCGAACACGCCGTCGCCAATTTCCAAAATGGAGATATCGAAAGTACCACCACCCAAGTCATAAACGGCAATGGTACCGCTGGCTTTTTTATCCATACCATAAGCCAAAGCAGCTGCAGTCGGCTCGTTGATAATACGCAAAACTTCCAAACCGGCAATTTTACCGGCATCTTTAGTAGCCTGACGTTGCGAGTCATTGAAATAAGCCGGTACGGTAATAACCGCTTTTTCGATTTTTTCGCCAAGATAGCTTTCGGCATATTCCTTAATTTTCTGCAATACGATAGCTGAGATTTGAGACGGAGCATATTTCTGTCCTTTAACCTCAACCCAAGCATCGCCGTTATCGCCCGGAATAATCTTAAACGGTACCAAAGTTTTATCTTTGGCAACTTCCGGAGAATCATAACGACGACCGATTAAACGTTTGATAGCAAACAAAGTGTTTTCCGGATTGGTTACAGCCTGACGTTTTGCCGGAAAACCGACCAAACGCTCATTATCCGTAAACGCTACCATAGACGGGGTAGTTCTTGCCCCTTCGGTGTTTTCCAAAACCTTAGCTTCTCCGCCTTCCATAACGGCAAAGCAGGAGTTTGTAGTACCAAGGTCAATACCGATTACTTTATTGCTCATAATTTATCACCCTTCTTTAAGTTTCGATTTAACTAACTATTTATTGCTATACCCTTATATAGGTAGGGTAAATTTTAGATGCAAGCCTTGGGCGATATTTTTTGAAATTTTTTTAGAAATTTTTTTTGATTTAGTGATGAGCGATAACGTATCCGTTGTTGCCGTCAACAGCGGTGTTGGCATAACCAAAATCAATCGAGTTCATGGAATGGATTCTAAATAAGGTTTCGCCTTGTTCGACCTTGTCGCCGACCTTTTTGAGCAAGTCGAGTCCGGCTCCCGGATTTTGCGATGCTCCGGCCAAAACCCCGATACGATTAATCCGTGTGTTATCAATACTTTCGACATATCCGCTTTCAGAAGCCACAATATCGCGGGTCAAATGCCCCAGTGTTGGTTGCGGAGCTTTGCCTTGAGCATGAATAATGCGGTTCATGCTTTCAAGAGCGCGACCGGAGTTAAGAATTTCTTTGGCCACAAAATAACCTTGCCCGCCCCGCAGTTTGGGGTCAAAGTCGATGATTCTTCCGGCCAAGAATAAAGATTTTTCGCGCAAATCTTGCGGAGCATCATCTTTGTTGCGCAACACTTTCATCACATCGCGAGCTTCGAGCACAGCGCCAATACCATTGCCGATTGGTTCGCTACCATCAGTGATAACCGCATCGACCTCGATTCCCATTTGGTCGCCGACATATTCGATTAGTTTTCTAAGCCGCATGGCATCTTGAGTAGTTTTAATGCGTGAGTTTGGACCAACCGGAATATCAATCACGAGGTGAGTGATACCCATTGCAATTTTAATGGCGAGGATTGAAGAAATCAGATGTTGCTGTTGAGTAATGCCGATTTGCCGTTCAACAGAAGATATAAGACGGTTGGCCACGGCAATTTGCAAGCCGCTATGGCAGACCAAAGCACCACGATTTTCGGCAATCAGCTTTTTGAGTTGGGTTTCATCAAGGTCGACGTTGGCAAGCACACTCATAGTATCGGCCACACCGGCGCAAGAACTAAGCGAGCGCGAGGCGGTCTTGGGAATGGGCAGACCATAGGCCGATACAATTGCCGTAATAATAATGTCGGTTTTATTACCGGGGATACCGCCCAAGCAGTGATGATCGACCACAATCCCCTCATTATCCCAACTGATAGTTTGGTTGCCGACTAAAGATTCGGTCATTGCCAAGACCTCGGGCGGGGTCATAAACGAACCGGATGCAACTAAGAAAGCGGCAATATCCATATTAGAATAGCGCCGATTGGTGATATCGGTAATAATGGCTTGGTATTCGTTGGGGCTTAAGATATTTCCGGCAATTTTGCGTTTGATTGAAGAAACACTGGGCGGAGGTGGTGTAAGTGCCAAGGTAATGTTTGCGCCTTCAGGTAAGTTAATTTGTTCAAAAGCCTCGGTGTTAAGTGCGAGCTGATCAGGGCTGACTATAGATTCGTCATCAACAATGTTAAGGAAGGCATAGATAGGCTTGGCGCCTCCATGAATTTCTACTTTGGTCATAAATTTGATATCATCAAGCTTATAGGCCACGCAGTCTTTATGCAGATATGCAACATTTTCATTAAAAGAAGTGATAGGTAAATGTTTTAATGTCAGCATCGCCATTCCCAAAGATTAATCATAGTGTTAGAAATATCATATTTTTATTTATGATTAGTTAATGCGGAAGAGAGGCAAGGGGTAATAAAATCCGCTTGCAAATTCTGCGAGATTAGATAGACTAGACTTGCACTCGGGTGAGCCGGGTGCGGAGTGTCACAACTCCTTAACTAGAAAAGAACAACTCCTTGAATGGGGAGCGATCGGAATAAGTGTGCCTTGCGCATAACGAAGAAGGTCGACTGACATATGCAGTTGCTAACTCCCCGCCTTAGGAATGCTAGGGCGGTTTCTTTTTAACTAGAAACCTAAAGGGAGTTTAGAGCTATGGGACATCATCGTAACCGTATTAAATCTTGGCAGGAATGCCGCAAAGAAATTGGCGAAAAAATTAAGGAAATGCGCTTAGAGTTGGCTTTATCGCCCGAAAATGCCGCCGAAATACTGCATACCGGCACCAATCACTTGCTTTACTTAGAAGATGGATATCTAAAAAATATGCAAATCTCCACCCTCCACGCACTAGCTTATAAATATAATTATAAGTTACAGATAAGCTTTGAGAAAAAAATAGTTCAGCCAGCACATAGATAGCATCGCGGATATAGGGCACATACGTCAAGCAACTAACCTGCCGCGCCCAGCCGTGCTGGCCTCAGGCGCTGCTTGCGCGCACCCGTCGCACGGGCGCACCAGCCGTGCTGGCTCTCAAAGGAGGCCTTATATTATTTTTGTTCAATTGCCAGAGTAGTAATTTTAGGTTTGGTATGAGTAAGAATACTAATCACTTTCACCAACTCATTTTTGAGTTCCTGACGTGTCACCACAATATCGACCATCCCGTGTTCTTTGAGATATTCGGCGCGTTGGAACCCTTCGGGCAATTTTTCGCGAATGGTCTGCTCAATCACGCGAGCTCCGGCAAAGCCGATAACACAACCTTTTTCGGCAATATGGACATCGCCAAGCATAGCAAAAGAGGCCGAAACACCACCGGTTGTCGGGTCAGTCAAAATGGAGATGAAAGGCAAGCCTTTTTCCTTAACCATATTGATAGCCGCGGTTGTGCGTGCCATTTGCATTAGAGATAAGATACCTTCCTGCATTCTTGCTCCGCCGGATGCTGCCACAGTAATCAGCGGATAATTACCTTTGCAAGCAATTTCAGCTGCTTTAACGATTCCCTCGCCCACAGCAGTACCCATCGAACCACCCATAAAAGAGAAGTCCATCGCGGCTACTACACAATTAATTCCGCCGATTTCGCCTTGAGCCACTTTGATAGCATCATCATTACCGGTCGCTTTGCGATAAGCCCGCAACCGATCGGTATATTTTTTGGAGTCTTTGAAGTTGAGTGGATCTTCCTTAGTTTTAGGAAGTGTAACTTCATTATATTCTCCGTTATCAAACAGCATTTTGAGGCGTTTATCAATATACAAACGCAAGTGATGTCCGCATTTAGTGCAAACATAGCTGCTTTTTTTGAGCTCTTTGGAGAACAACATCTGCCCACAATTAGGACACTTAGTCCAGAGGTTGTCGGCAATTTCTTTAGGAGTAGTTTTTTTAACTTTCGGTCGAACGAAATCTGTAAGCCAATTCATAATCACAAACCATATTTGTTAATACAAAAAGAAAAACCTTATTCTTTATCCGGAGAGTCTTTAGGTTCAGACTTAAACCAGTTTTTGAGTTTTTCCTTAAAAGAGGGTTTGGGGAGTTGAGCTTCTTTAGCTTTAATATTTTCCAAATCCTCGTGCAGGTCTTCCATTTCCCGCACCAGCCTTTGCTGTTCCTTATTAAGTTTTTTACATTGTTTTTTGTGTTGACGCAGTGCTTTTCTGACCGGAGCATAAGACATCCAAGAGAACAGATGCCCAAGGAAGAACCCGAGCAAAATGAAAAACACCACGGCCACACTTAAAGAAACCGTAACCTCAAACGCAAACGGCCACAGGCTAAAAGTTGCCAAATCATTATTTACAAAAGCAAATACCAAAATAACAATCAGTACCGGCAGTCCGATAAGCGTTTTCAGCAAAGGCATATTTTACATCCTTTCGGAGAAGGTTTAATTTTTCTTGTTTAAGAGTTCAAACAACTGTTTTCCGATTTTGAAGTGAGGAATTTTTCTTTCTTCCACTTTGACCTGCTCACCGGTTCTGGGATTTTTAGCCAGACGGGAGCTGCGGTTACGAACTGAGAAAGCGCCAAAGCCTCTGAACTCAACTCTTTCACCTTTAGCCAGTGCGGCAATAATGTTATCAAAGATAACGGCCACGATTCTTTCCACATCCTTAAGCATCAGGTGCGGGTTTTTAGCAGCAATTTTTTCAATTAATTCAGATTTAGTCACTTTAATTACCTCTTTAATTATCAATCCAAAATTAAACTAACTTTTTTTAAGCAATAAATCAATATCGCAAATTACAAAAAAGCAAAATTTAATTGCATATTTATCCCATATATTTTGATAAATCAAGCCCAAACCGTACAATCATGGTTAATAAATACGGGGATAAAGTTGAGTCTCAAACCAAACAGATACAAAAAAAGCCTCCGAAAGGAGGCTCATTTAATGGCGCGCCCGGCGGGATTCGAACTCACAACCTTCTGATCCGTAGTCAGATGCTCTATCCAATTGAGCTACGGGCGCATCGTTTTCGTAACACAAAAGCTTTAATACTCTTTTTTAATTTTTTTTGCAAGCAAAATTTTTAATAATTTAAAAGAATTTTAAACTATTTCGGCTAAACATTGAAAAAACAAATAAGATGTTTAAAATCCAAATAAAATTACTACTTGTTTTTTTTGGAAAAAAACATTACAAAAGAAGATGTAACAAACCAAAATCGGCACAACACAGTATTGTGTTTATGAAAAAAGGTATATCACTATAATGAAAAAAACAGCAATCAGATTATCCTTAACCGCAGTCACCGCCATTTTTATGAGCGGCTGCAGCTTTACTTCCGATGCATTGTTCCCCTCTTTGTTTGGGTCTGATGAACAAGAAGAAATGATTTCTAACGGTGACTTCAAAGCAACCGGTGCGGCTCTTCCCGAACTTGGCTCCACTAATTTTGAACCGGTCGAAATTTCTGAAGGCAACAACACCGGCACTTTTGTCGGTCAAAAAGTGGTGAGCTTTCGCAACGAGTTGACTCAGTTGCAAGAATCAATCCGTGCCTATAATGAAGAACTGCAAAAAGTTCGCAGTTCGGTCATCAACAATGCCATGCAGTATCACAAAACCATCGGCACCATTGAGGCCAAGTTGCAAGTAGGTACCACTCCGGGCAACCCCCAGATGTTCACTTTGTTGCAAAGTGCACAAAACAATATCCAGACCATGAACGGCAATACCATTGCTTTAGAGCGTCTGTCGGCTAAGGTAAACTCCGATACCGCCATGACCACCTATTTGCTGGATTCCATTCGGGCCGCCTATAGTGTTTCCGGTGCAGTTGATGAAGATCACCGCCAGTTGCGGATTTTGGAAAACGAAACCAACCAAACTTCTATCCTGATTAACAGCTTGTTAGGCGAAGTTAACAGCGATATCAGTCGTCAGCGCCAATACATTGAAAGCGCCAAAAATAATATTGTCGATTTGAGCGAGGCCATTAAGGTTGGTAGCTATGGTGTCAGCAATGTTCCTTTCTCTGCTGTCAGCAACACTGTCCGCTCCAATGCATACTCCGCTCCGCGCAGTGCCGGAGTTGCCAGCGGCAAACCTTTGTTCACCGCCAAGTTCAACAAAAACAACGTCAACTATCATGAAGGTTTGCGCCAAGCCGTTCAACAAGCTCAAGCCGCCAAACCCTCAGTCAGATTTGAAGTTGTCGCTGTTTCTCCGGCGTCCGGCAGTCAAGCCAGCAAGAAAAATGCTCAAACCCATGCCGGTAACATCTTCCAAGAGATGGTTGAAATGGGCGTTGGTGCCGATCGCATCAGCCTGTCAGCCAAGACCAGCGGAGATGCTAATAGCACAGAGGTCCAAATTTTTGTAAGATAATCTATAAATTGCTGTATAAAAAACCCGGAGTTTTGCTCCGGGTTTTTTGGTAATGTGAGTTGCGCTTAATCTTAATATTTTCCGGCCATGGCCTTATAAACATAGTTTTCATATTTGATAATTTGATATTTTTGCTGGATTAGCTCATCTTGGAGCGAATTTTGTTTATGAATTGCCTCCAGATAATCTTTGAACTCAATTTTGCCGCTGTTATAACGCGTTTGATAATATTTGGTAATTTCTACGGCATTAAGATAGTTTTGTTCGGTATTGCCATAAGAGTTCAGCGCTTTGGCATAAGCGGTGTAATAATATCCCACTTCATTAACCGCTTGGTTTAGGCTGTCCTTAAAATCAACCAGTGCCAATTGATAGTCGGCTTCCGAAATTTTGATATTGTTTTTCACCCGATTCCAATCCAAGAACGGCAAGTCAACAGAGACGCTACCGAGCACAAACGGAAAATCAAACGTGGTTCGTGCTTTGTCTGAAGAACTGCCGAGAGCTCCGTTCAGCGAAATACTCGGATACCAGTTTTTGTTTTCGGCCTCCAAATTTTTGAAAGCTTTCTCCAAACGATATTGGCTGGCTTGCAAATCCGGACGTTTAGCCAAGACCGCGAGTGGTACATCCATGTTCACGCCGAGATTTTGTTGCTCGAGCATATTTCCAAAATTAAGCACTAATTCTTGGTTGTTGAGAATGTTTTTCAGGCTGGTTTCCATTTCTTTATATTGGGTTTCAAGGCTCAGCAGTTTATTTTTTTCAGATAACAGACTTTGCTTCGATTCCAAAAATTCCAAATTATCGGTTTGACCGCTTTTATATTTTGCCTCAGTAATATTTTGAATATTCTGGTAAGTTTCAACATTTTTCTTAGACAGCACGATTGCGTTGTTGAGATATTCCAGATTAAAGTACAAATCCACCACACTGTTGACCAGGCTGAGTTTGGCGGTTTCGCGGTCCATTAAAGTTGCCTTGAGTTCAAATTCTTGAGCATCGCGCAGGTTGCGGATTTTGCCATACAAGTCCACTTCATAATTCAGCCCGATTTCGCCGGTAAAATTGCTGGCAAAATTGTCGTGAGTACCAATTTCTCTTTGCGAGGAAGCGCCCAAACTTCCATTCAAGGTTGGAAACAAATCCAAATTGCTCAAATTGAGGTTATAGAGTTCTTTGTTAACATTGATTGCCGCGCGAATATAATCGGGGTTATTAGTGAGCGCCATATCAATCAGGCGGTTGAGTTCGGCATTATTATATCCGCGCCACCAACTGGTATCCACGCTGTAGTTCTGTTGAGACGATTGCATATTTTGGAGCTCACTGCTCAGGTCAATAGGTTGATAAGGCAGTGAGGCGCATCCGCACAGCAACGACAAATTCATCATCATTAACGAAGTATAGATATAATGTTTTTTCATGCTATTCACTCGCTAAAGCATCAATCGGGTTGAGGTTGGAAGCGTTTTTGGCCGGCATATATCCGAAGATAACACCGATAGCCGTCGAGCAGGCCAACGCCAAAACGATTGATGCGGTTGAGAAAATCATACCAAAATCTTGTGAAAAAGTGTTAAACCCAAATCCAATGAGCAAGGATAGACTAACCCCCATAAAACCGCCCACCAGACAAATCAGCACTGCCTCAATTAGAAACTGTTGCAAAATATCGGCTTGTTTGGCGCCGATAGCCATGCGGATACCGATTTCTTTGGTCCGCTCGGTTACAGATACCAACATAATGTTCATCACCCCGATACCACCCACAATCAGCGAAATTACGGCAATACTGGCAATTAGAAGTTTCATGGTGTTGGTCGCACTTTCCACGGTTTGTTTAATGCTGTCGCTATTAATCATAAAGAAGTCTTTTTTACCGTGTAAAGCGGTTAAGATATGCTCAATACTTTCCTCAGCCACTTGGGAATTGACCTTATCGGAAATTTTTACCGTTATGGAGTTAATATCGCTGGTTCCGTTAATTTTATACATGGCAGTAGTATAAGGTGTCCAAATATTCATGGATTCTGAATCCGGTCCGGGGTTGCTGTTTTTCTCGGTCACGCCGATAATTTTCAACGGCTTTTTGTTAAAAATGATAATTTCTCCGAGTGGATTCGGGTTATCTTCAAACATTTCATTTTTGGTGTTATCATCAATCACCACTACCGAGGCCATTGAGTTCACCTCATCTTGAGTAAACACGCGGCCCTGAGCAATTTTGCGTCCCTTAACTTCAAAAAATTCGGCACCCACTCCGCTGAGCTGGGCGGTCAAAGAATAGTTCTGATACACCAAGGTACCGCTGTCAGAAACTTTGGGGGTTGAGTTATCAATAAAACTTTGTTTGGCTAAATAGTTGGAGTCGCTGACTTTTAGGGTTTTCACCCGCCCCGAACGCATATCGCCAAATCCGGTTCCGGGCATAATATCAATGGTATTAGTACCCATGGAGTTGATTTGCTCCATAATTTTGGCCTGAGAGGCATTTCCAAGCGCCACTACCGATACCACCGAGGCAATACCGATAATAATTCCGAGCATGGTTAAAAGTGAGCGCATTTTGTTAGATATAATGGCATGCACCGACATATTAAGCGATTCCATAAACCGATATTTGAGTGTGTCCCACCGGCTGCGCTTGACATCTTCGAGTTGGTCTTGCGGCTCATAAAATTCATTAGCCTTGCGGACATCGGATACAATTTCGCCATCTTTGATTTCAATAATTCGGCTGGCCTGCGCAGCAATTTTGCTGTCATGCGTTACCAAGATGATGGTATGCCCTTGTTGATGCAAATTTTTGATAATTTCCATCACCATTTCGCCGCTTTTGGAGTCCAAGGCACCGGTCGGCTCATCTGCCAAAATAATCTCACCGCCGTTCATCAACGCGCGTGCAATACTCACCCGTTGTTGTTGCCCGCCGGAAAGTTCGTTCGGTTTGTTGCCGAGTTTTTCGCCAAGATTAAGTTTTTTGAGCAGTTCGACTGCGCGTTTAGTTCTGGTCACCGTATTAAGCCCCAGATAAATTGCCGGCAGGGCCGCATTTTCGGTTGCTTTCAAACTGCTCAGCAAATTATAACGCTGAAAGATAAACCCAAATTTTTTGCAGCGCAAATCGGCCAGTTGGTCTTTGCTCATTTTGCCCACTTCCACTCCGCCGATTTTATAAGAGCCGGAAGTTGGCACGTCCAGACAACCAATAATATTCATCATGGTCGACTTTCCCGAACCCGATTGACCGATAATCGCCACAAAATCGCCTTTTTCGATGGTCAAATCCACATCTTTGAGCACATGGACGCAATTCCCTTTGGTCCCGAAAAATTTGTTAATTTTTTTGAGTTCGATAATGTTCATTTAGAACCTCCGCGGGCCGCGATTACTGGTTGCTTTGTCCGAAATTTCGGCTGAAGACATCCACGCCAAAATCACCTTGTCGCCCTCGTTAACTCCGGTTTTGACCTCCATATTGAGCCCGTCTGAAATTCCGGTTGTAATTTGCCGTTGTTGCACTCCGTCAGCGGTCAAAATTTCCACATATTTAGCATTTCCGTTGGTCTTAATTGCTGTGGTTGGCACGGTCAATACATTGGGCGCACTTTCAACATAAAGCACATTTTGGGTAGTCATACCGATTCTGAGTTTGCCGTCAGGGTTGGGCACTACCAAGCGTCCATAGTAGTAGATAGCCTCACCTTCATCAACCACTTCGGTATATTCATCATTAGTCAGCAAGGTGAGCCCGGGGTCAATTGATTTAAGCGTAGTTTCATGGACGTCGTTCATATCGGCCAAAATGGTATAAGTTACCTTAATGCCGGGTTTGACATTACTGATATCCCCTTCTGAAATTTCGATTAAGATTTCCATTTGGCTCAAATCTGCAATTTGCACAATTGTCGGCGTGTCCATGGCGGCATTAATGGTTTGCCCGACTTTAACCGGAATAGATACGATAGTCCCGTCCAGCGGGGCCGTGATTTTGGTATAGCCCAAATTAGTTTCGGCCGTACTAAGAGAAATTTGTGTTTCTTTAACGGAAGATTCGAGCTCCGCCACCTTTGATTTTGCCGTTTCATAAGTTTCTTGGGCATTTTCAAGGTCTTCATCTGAGGCGGCATTACGTTTTTTTAGGTTTTGCAAACGCTTATATTGCTTTTCGGCAATATTAAGAGAAGTTTTTGCCGCGGTGAGCTGTGCCTCATAACTGCTGAGTTTGGCTTTGTTGATGTCCACATCATTTTGTTGGGTTGTGGAGTCAATTTCAGCAATCATCTCGCCTTTTTTAACTGTCTGTCCGATTGTGACATAAAGTTTCTCAATTTTACCTGAAACCTGAGCACCGACGGTAACGAGTTCAATAGCGCGTACTTCTCCGGTCGCATTCACCACTTTCTCGATGTTTTTGCGCACTACATCTTCAGTAATGTATGAAGTTTCCTCCGGTCTGTTCCAATAAGCCCCGGCCGCACCGGTCAGGAAGGCTATTGCAATCAGATAAACAAACATTTTTTTATGGTTTGCTAAAAAAGACATTGTTGCTCTCATTTATCATAAGTCCATACTAAAATTCATTCACACATACTAGTAAACGATATTTTAGGTGATAATGTTCAAAATCTTATGAAAAAAGTATAAATTAGTTGGTTGTTAAAATAGTTAGATAAAGAAAAGTATGATTTTAATACAACAAAACCCTCCGCAAGAGAGGGCTTTTTTGTAACTGGCGGATAGAGAGGGATTCGAACCCTCGGTACCCTTTGGGGGTACACACGATTTCCAATCGTGCGCCTTCGACCACTCGGCCATCTATCCAAGGTCTTTCAAGCTTATAGCTTAAACTAATTCATTTTGCAATAGTTTTTTATTGAAATATTCGCAAGTTTTATTTATAACTGTGGCAGGCTGTCAGCGTAGCTCACCAGGATAGAGCGACGGTTTCCTAAACCGTAGGTAGCAGGTTCGAGTCCTGTCGCTGACGCCATTTTTTTATCCGCACAAAAAAATACCTCCCGTTTGCATAACGAAAGGTATTTTAATTTCATAATTCATACCGGCATTAGCTCATACCAAGCGATATTGTCCATCATCGGAGCGGTGGATATGGATATATTCACCATTGGCAATTCGAGGTTTCTCCACCCCCAAATAAGCCATCAGCAAAGCGATAGTCCCTCCATGAATGGCAATCCCCACACAATCATATTGTGCATTTTGAGCCAAGTTATCAAATACCTCAAAGATACGGTTCAAGACTGCTTGTTGGGTTTCACCGCCTTCAAAGCCGATGTTAAAATCTTGGGCATTAGGGTCAATCCATCTTCCAAATACGTGGGGCCATTTTTGTCTCACTTCCTCAAAAGTCAGTCCTTCAGCCACACCATAATCAGCCTCGTGCAAATTGTTTTGCACCACCAGCGGAATCTGGCAAATTTCGGCCACTACTTGACCCGTATGATAAGCCCGAACCAACGGACTGCTAACCACCAACTGCAAGTTTTTTTCTTTTAAGCTCTGAGCCAGAATATGCGCTTGCTCCACTCCGGTAGCGTTCAAATCAATATTGATACGACACCCTTGCCAGATTCGTTTTTGGTTATTGTCGGTTTGCCCGTGCCTAAATACATAAAAATCCATCATTTCAAATAATTTAATGTTAAAAACTAAAATTCCCCTTCAACATATAAGACAACCCCACTATAATCAAGCAAAATCGCAGATATAAGGAGTAGCAATGCATTTAGACGATAAAATATACGGGAAGGTCGAAGTTAACGAACCGGTATTGGTCGAAATTATCAATTCTTATGAGTTGCAACGCCTCAAAGAAATTTCCATGGCCGGATACTATCCCGGCTGTCCGGAGTTTAACAATCCCGAATATAATCGTTATAATCATAGCATTGGGGTTTTGCTGTTGTTGCGCCGCTATGGAGCTTCGCTTTCTGAACAAATCGCCGGACTAATCCACGATGTTTCGCACTCTGCCTTCTCGCACACGATTGATTATATCAAAAAAGACCAAGAAGGCGAAAAAACTCACGACGGTCAAGACAAAGTGCACGAAAGCTTTGTTATGAATTCTGGTTTAAGAGAAATTCTTGAACGCCATGGCTATGATGTGGCGTTTATTTTAGATGATAAAAATTTTCCCTTAAAAGAAAATGATTTGCCCGATGTCTGTGCCGACCGTCTGGACTATTCTGTGCGTCAGGCTTATTATGATTATCATTACCTCACTTTCGATGAGGTGAAACAAATTTGGAATGGTTTGGTGGTTCATAACGGTTCGTTCGTGTTTAGCAATCTCAAAGCCGCTGAGCTTTACACTTGGAGTTTTTATCGCCAAAATGAGCTTTGGTGGTCAGGGCTCCCTACAGCGATTATGTTTTCAATTTCTGCGCAAATGTTTCGCCATGCCTTAAAACAATGCTATGTAACTTTAGATGATTTTTATCACCACGGCGATGCTTGGGTGATAAATAAGCTCAAAGAATATCTGCAAAAAGATACCAAATTGGCTGAATATTATCAACTATTGCAGCGCCCGGCCACAGATTTTTGCAATCATTCGGGCGAAGGTGAGAATGAGGATACAATCTTTTGCAAAAGCCGAATTGTTAACCCCTATGTTTTGCAAGCAGACGGCAGTTTACACCGCTATAGTGAGTTAGATGCTGATTATAGTGTAAAAATTGCTAATTTGCCCAAGTTTAAGCAATATAGTGTCCGCCTAAGAGATAATTTAGAAAAAATGGCCGGATAAGGTCAGAGTTATAAAAAAAACACTATCTGCAAAGATAGTGTTTTTTTGATTTAGTAAATGTTAGTGGGTTTTGTGCAGACTACCGATGACTTTATAGCCATTGTCTGCATCGCCTTCCACCACAAAATAAGAACAATGCGGAATCATCGGGTGGTCAACTCCGAGATTAGCCATAATCATACCCATCACTCCGCCATGAACCGAAATTCCGACAGTTGGGTAATTTTTCTCCCGTGAAATACGGTCAAATACACCAAAGACCCTATCAGCCATCTCCTGAATGCTTTCCCCCTCCGGAAAACGAGAGGCAAAATTTTCTTTTTTGAAAATGTGCCAGTTTTTAACAATTTCGGGCCAGCGTTCTTCCGCTTCTCTGATGCTGAGTTTTTCCGCCAAACCACAGTTACCTTCGCGGAGTTCTAAAAGCGGATAAACCAGAATATTTCCTTGCGCTTTCGCTACGACTTCAGCAGTATGCACTGCCCGAATAAGTGAGCTGGAATAAATGGCATCAAGCTTAACATTTTGTGCTAAATCCTGAGCTAAAAGTTCAGCCTGCCTAATACCATTTTCATTGAGGTCGACATCGGTTTGTTGTCCCACCCACAATTTTTTTGCATTACTATCCGTCTGACCATGACGGAAGACATAATACTTCATATCAGAAAAATTTTAAGATTAATAAATTATTGAGTCTTTTATGTATCACAAATTATGTGTGACGTCAACGCTTTTGACTATAATTTCGTCAATCTACTCCAAATCAAGCGCCTTAAGGGTGCAATTAAACGGCTGTTCTTGGGGACTGCAAGCATAAGCCCCGACCTTAATTATCGGGCTTTCGCTATGAAAAGTAACTAATCGAAGCTGGAAAAAATTTTGCCCGTCCATTGAGGCAAAAAATACATAATCACCTTTAATACGCCGTACCCGAAACCAGATATCGCCGTTAAGTTTGGGGATATTATGCACTGCCCAATCCGAATTGCCCCGATGAGTAACCACTGTTCCGACTTGCAGATTGTTAGGCTCAATGCTCATAAGCCCGACCTTAATCCAGTTACGCTCATCAAGTCTAAGCATCAAACCGCATTGCCGGAAGTTGGAACAGTCATCAAATGCCCATTGGGTCGTCAGTGTAAAGTTACCGTCACGCGGCGTAAAAAAGAAATGCCCGTTATCTTTTTTGATTTGATGTTGGACGCTTTGCCAAAAGTCGGTTTGCGGCTCGGTTACAATCGTCATACCTTCATCGCTATAAATGATTCGGCGTGGTTCGTTGAGCCATTCAAAGTCCTTTAGTACGTCCAACAGCATCAAAAGTTCCTTATCGGTTCATCTTTAATGGCAGATAAGGCTTTTTCTAACTCCGGATTTGCGGTTGTCGGCGTCACAATTTTCAAGGTCACGATTTCATCCCCCTGACCTTTGGTGCTCTTAATACCTTTACCTTTAAGACGCAACTTTTCCCCGCTGGAAGAATAAGGAGGAACTGTCACCATCACTTTGCCCGAAATTGTCGGCACGGTAACTTTACCGCCCAGCACGGCCTCTTTGATGCTAATTGGCAGTTCAAGATGAATATCCAATCCTTCAGCCGAGAAATAGGGGTGTTTATCGACATTAACCGTAATGAGCACATCGCCGTTCGGACCATTGTTAGGACCGGGGTTGCCGAGCCCTTTAAGACGCAAGGTCTGTCCATCGGTTGTTCCGGCCGGAATTTTCACATTAATAGATTTTCCTTGGAGCATAACGGCTTTTTCGGTTCCGAGTGCTGCCGAAAGAAAATCCAAACGCATGGTATAGGCCAAATCATCGCCTTTGCGCGGCCGACGCGCACTGGCGCCAAAACCGCGAGCTCCGCCGCCAAATTGGGAGAAGATGTCATCTCCGAAAATGGAAGAAAAGTCAAAATTAGCCCCGCCGCTTTGGAATCCGCCCTGGAAACCACCGGCCCCAAACGGATTACCTCCGGCATAGTTGCCGCCATAAGCGCCGTTACCAAAACCGCCTGCGCCAAAGCCGGTTGGTTTTCCATCGGCATCAATTTCGTTATTATCGTATTTCTGGCGTTTTTCTTTATTGCCCAAAATATCATACGCACAAGAAATTTCCTTGAACTTATCGGCAGCTTCTTTGCTGTCTTTGTTCACGTCCGGATGATATTTACGCGCCAACTTCCGATAAGCAGATTTTATTTCTGCCTCGGTAGCATCTTTGGAAACTCCCAATACATGATATAAATTCTTATCCATTTTTCCCAACTCTTTTAAACCGTTCTTTTACAAAATATATAGGAAGTTTGCAAGTTCATTGCAAGAGAGTTACTTGCTGCTGCAATAAAATGAGGCGCGGCGCCGATTGTTTTTGTAAAGATTGATTTTTTCGAGATAAGCGTTGCGGTTACCATGGTCTTGACAATATAGCGAGGCCAATAAAGATACTTCATCTACTCGCACATCCTGATACTCATATACCACGGTAGAAGACGTTTTTTCAGCCACAATCACTTTGCCCACGAACTTGCTGAAATCAAGTTGTTTACCTTCGGGTTCTTGTGGTGCCGGAGCCGGCATCGGCTGAGCAGATTGGCAACCCGCCAGCAAGAGAAGAGCCAAGCAACCAATCATAGATGCGGATTTTTTAATTTTCCAAGACTTTAACATTTTTAATCCTTCTGATTTTAGGTTGTTTAACTTCGGCATTCACCACATCAAACACGGATTTACCTTTAATTTCGATAACCTTCTGACGCAATTTTTGAATTTTGGTCATCATGCGGTCAATTTCGATTTTTTTCATATTTTTGCCCTCATCTGAATATTGTTTAACAATATATCACTTTTCGGTTAAGCAAAGTTTAATACTCATTTGAGTTCATCATAAATATCTTTGCCGGCTTGTTTCAAAATTTTGAGGATTCGCTGATTTTTTGCATCTTTATTGCGTGCATTAGAAAGTTTCTGCACCATCTCATAGAGTTTTTTGTTAAATTTGGGATCTTGGCGCAGACGGTTCACGCTGTCGAGTTCTTCGGCATCATTAATTTTGAAATCGGCCACAGCCTTGATGGTAGCAAGATAAGCGGCATCTTTATCCGCAGCAAATTGAGCCGATGAGTTGTTGATATTGCATAATAAAATTGCTAATATGAAAATAGGTAAGCGCCACATATTCTACTCCTCTTGTTTTGTTTTGATATTTGTGTATATTAAATATAATTTTAGATTTTTGCTAGGGATAATCTGCAAGATGGGAAAAAATGTTTGGATATTGATAGATAACCGCGCCGGCAGCAACAGTCAGGCTCGAGGTGTTGCCGAGGCATTGGGTTGGCCCGCAACGGAGAAAAACATTTCATACAACAAGTGGTCAGATCTGCCCAATATCTTTCTCGGAGCAAGTTTAAGGGGGATAGAACCGCGCAGTCGCGAACTGTTAAAACCCCCATTTCCCGATGTTGTGATTGCGGCCAGCAGACGTTCGGCACCGGTTGCCAGGTGGATAAAGAAAAAGACTTTCGGACAGGTTAAAATAGTGCAGATTATGCACCCCGGCAGTTGTGGTTTGGGCGACTTTGACCGTGTTTTTGTGCCCGAGCACGATTCTGGCAAAAAACATAGTCCCAACATATATTACATTACCGGTTGCGCACATCGCATTACCCCCAAGACTTTAGCCGAAGGGCAGGCCAAGTGGGCCGAAAAGTTTGCACATTTGCCGCGTCCGCTTACAACCGTGGTTGTGGGAGGAACCTACAAAGGTCACGAATTTACCGATGATAACGCTCGCGAGTTTGGGCGTGAGGTTAGGGCTTACAAGGATAAGATTGGCGGAGGCGTATTGATTACCGATTCGCGCCGTACCGGCAATTCGGCCCAAGATGCCATTATGCGTGAGCTCGAAGGTTTGCCGATATATAGCTACCTGTGGGACAAGGACATGGGCGAAAATCCGTATTTAGGTTTTTTAGCTTGTGCCGATGACATCATAGTGACCGGCGATTCGGTTAGTATGTGTTGTGAGGCCTGCGGCACCGGCAAACAGGTTCAGGTCTACAGTGGCAGTAATTGGTTAGATGCCAAGCACCAGCGATTTTTGCAAAATTTGTTCTCACGGCAGTTAGCTTTTCCGTTAGGATCCGAAATTCCGAGCGGCATCAAATATCAGGCCTATAATCCGGCGCAAGAGATCGCCTCAGAAATAAAAAAACTTTTTCCTTCTGAAGATTAAACAAAGCTATTAAAAACTTGTTGACAATGTGGAAGTGTTTTTTTATATTAGCTTTGCTTTTGGGGTTATAGCTCAGCTGGGAGAGCGCTTGAATGGCATTCAAGAGGTCAGGGGTTCGATCCCCCTTAGCTCCACCAATTTTTTATAGCCGTCCGGTTGGACGGTTTTTTACTAATAATGGTCTGTAAGGGCACATTAGAGTAGATAAGGTTTATGGGGCTGTAGCTCAGTTGGGATGGCTAAGCGAAAAGACCCCGGTGGGGTTTTTTCGTCTGCAACATCTTGGCTGCCTTAGCGAGCAAAGGAAGCGGCAGCAACTGCGGTGAGCTTAGGCACCCAAGGCGAATGGTTCGCATTCGCTCGACCAAATGAATTATTTTGAACGGATATAAGGTTTATGGGGCTGTAGCTCAGTTGGGATGGCTAAGCGAAAAGACCCCGGTGGGGTGTTTTCGTCTGTAACATCTTGGCTGCCTTAGCGAGCAAAGGAAGCGGCAGTGACTGCGGCGAGCTTAGGCACCCAAGGCGAATGGTTCGCATTCGCTCGACCAAACGAGAATTATTTTGAACGGATATAAGGTTTATGGGGCTGTAGCTCAGTTGGGAGAGCGAATGGTTCGCAATCATTAGGTCGGGAGTTCAATCCTCCTCAGCTCCACCAAATAAAATGGGTGCCGTAGGCGCCCTTTTTTATTTGGTTTAGTAGGTACTACTGCAATTTTATTTCGGGAAGTTTCTCATAAGGCTCATTGGGCTGAAAAAATTCTTTGGTTTTGAGACGGAATAGCTTTGCCAATAATTTCGTCGGAAAACTTTCTTTCTTTTGGTTCCACCGGGTTACAGATGCATTATAAGAACGTCTTGCTTCCTGCAAATATTCCTCGATTTCGACGGCAATATTCCTCATGGCGGCAAATTCGCGATCCTGCCGCAGTTGCGGAAATTCATTAGCCAATGAGAAAATCAGTTTTATCTGATTAAGAATTAGTTTTTCAGCTTTACCTTTTTCGTATGGGGTTGTAATTTCCATGGCGGCCTTTCGCGTATCCATAATTTTCTCGAGCATTTGTTTTTTGCCTTCGGTTCTAACATCGGCCAACTCCACCATAACTTTTAGCAAGTTGTAGCGTCGCTCAAGTTGAATATTGATATTTTCCCAAGCCTGATTGCAGTTGGAGTCTAACTTCATCAGTGCGCCGTGAAGATAGATGAAGTAAAGGGCAATTCCCACAAAAAATATCAATAATAAGATATACATTAAGTTCTCCATATTATATATTTTTCTCGGCCGCAAGTTTTTCCAAGAATTTGATTTGGATTTCGGCAATTTGTTTCACACTGTCCATCACCACATATTCACCTGCGGTATGCATACCTTCGCCGGTCCCCGAGTGCATAACCACAATTGAGCCCTTAACCGCAAAAGCTCTTGAATCGGTTGCTCCGCCGATATGTTCAAATTCGATTTTTTCGCCCATAATATTTTCGGCAAATTGCTTATATTCCAAAATATATTTGTTATCTTCGGGCATAACAACCGGAGTGCTCTCGGAAACAATTTTATAGCTTACGCCTGGTATCATGCAACTATCGAGATTTTTGCATAAGTTATCAACGCTGGAATTTTCGGTAAGCCGAAAATCGAGCAAAGCTTCCGTTTCTCCGCAAATCACGTTTGAAACTTCACCGCCGTGAAGTTTGGCAACATGAACGGTATCAATCCACTTATCGGCGGGAATATTCCCGTTTTTAGAGTAATAGGGATAGATTTTGCGGATATTGGCAATAACTTGCATCATCATCTCGTTGGCATCGATTCCCTCCCAAGGGGTTGACCCGTGTGCTTCTAGCCCTTGAGCCATAATTTTGACAAAGACGGGATTCTTGCACTTGGTCACAATTTTGCGAATATCGCCGCCGGTATCATTGTCGAGTACGATTTTAGCCGAGATATTAGGATGTGCATTTAAGAAAGCATGGGTACTGGCACTGCCTTTTTCCTCATCGGTTGAAAGAATCACCCCAAACTTGAGGTTAAGTTGGTGCTGGAGTACATATTCCATGGAGTTGAGCGCCACTGCGGCAAAAGATTTCATATCCAAGGAACCGCGACCATAAAGTTTGCCGTTTGCAAGTTTGGGGACAAACATATCATCGCTGGCCGGAACCACATCCAGATGCCCCAAGCACAAAACATCAAAATTTTCGGTATTATGGTTGCGAATAAATATCACCGGAGAAGCGGTAGGGAAACGTGCAATTTCAACAATAGCACCGCTGTCTTTGAACAAAGATTGGCAATATTCCAAGCATTTATCAATTTGTTCAAGATTCCCGGTTTCAGTCCGAAATTTCATCAGTTCCTGAGCAACGGCAATAACATCCATTTTTTACTTCTCCATCTTTCCGATTTTTACGTTTTATTCATTTTATTTAGTCATACTACATCTAAATAACATAACAAAAGATTAAAAAAGGGGATAAAAATGAAAGCCATTTGTGGAATTTTGGCCGCTCTGATGCTATGGAGCAGCCAGGTTGCAGCGCAAACCTTGGAAGAAGACGGCGAAAGCGGGCTGAAATTACCGCGGTTTGTGTCACTGCGCTCCAACTTGATTAATGCGCGCTCCGGTCCGGGAGCCCGTTACCCGATAGAATGGGTCTATATGCAAAAAGGAGCTCCGGTGGAGATTGTGGCTGAGTTTGAAATTTGGCGTCAGATTAAAGATTGGCAAGGCTCCAAAACTTGGGTCCACAAAAGTATGCTAAGCGGACACCGTTCGGTCAAGGTAATCACCCCGGGCGAAAACAATATTTACGCCAAGGCTGATTATAATTCAAACGTGATTGCTAAGGTAGAAGATGAGGTTGTCGGTGATATCTTAAAATGCCCCGAAGGTTCAGCCTTTTGCCAAATTAAGTTTGACCGCATCAGTGGTTGGGTCCCGCGCCAAAACTTATATGGATTATATCCAAACGAGGTGATAGAATAGTCAAGAAACCCGGTTCAAACCGGGTTTTTTGTTGGTGTCGCCGCAAAAAGTGAAGATGTTGACAAAATTTCTAAAATCTGATATCCTAAAATCCAAATTTATATACATATTCAGATTATTAATCGGCTTTGCGGTTTTGAAGTTTAACTAATTTCCAATCGCAAGGCATAAATAGTTTTTACCATGAGACAAAGAAGCTTGTTGTGGGCAATAATTTTGGCACTCAGTGCAATTGTTGCCGGAGCGAGAGCCCAGAGGTTTTACCTTCCGGAAGATTTATCTTTCACCGGATCGCAATACATCTGGGAAAGTCGGGCGCTTTTTGAATTAAGCGACCCCGACATGTGGTTGTACTGCGAAGCAGGATATGCGCCGGCCTTGCAATATCTGCCGCCTTTTAGTGAGTTGCGGCATTTGTTGCATCACGCCTGTCGCAGCTATGCTCGCTGGGGTTACCATGGAATGATTGGATATCGGGTTTTGACTGATTACGGGTACTATTTTTTGAGCCCGTTGTGTGATCCGATATTCTTAGGCTACAGTATAATTGACGACTGGCTCGGCCGTCCGTTAAGAATTCTGTATCGGACATATGCCGATTTGTCATACTTGCACTTTCGGGTGCGGGCATTTGACAATATCTGGCGATATCATCGCTTTTATGATTATTACCCCCGCTATGGTCATCGGCACTATGGCTGGTATGATAATCATCATTGCTATGCAAGGCCTCCACGCCCAAACTATGCTCCTCCGCGTCATAATCCGGTTACATCGCGAAACTATGCCAATGGGCGCAGTGGTTATGACAACCGCAACTCGTTGCAAGCAGGGAGTGGTCGCAATAGCGGACATATTACTTCCTCAAGTAATGTCACCCGCCTAAATGCGACCAGAAGTTCATCAACGGCGCTGAGTGGACGTTCTTCCGGTCGGAGTAGTAGCACGCCTAGGAGTTATTCCTCAGTGACCAGTGGTAATTCCGGTCGGAGCAGTGTGACCAGAAGTTCATCGGTAGTGGCGCCGCTCACTCGGTCTAGCCGCGGAAGTACGTCTTCTTCCGCCGCATACAGTTCCGGACGTAGTTTCCGCTCATCTGGACCAAGTAGCAGTTATCGAGGCTCATCTATGAGTACGCGTTCAAGCTCGAGCAGTTTTGGTCGCGGTAGCACGAGCAATTTCAGCCGTAGTAGCTCAGGTAGCTTTAGCACCAGGAGCTCGGGAGCCTCATTTAGCCCGTCCCGCCAGTCTGGCTATTCCGGACGAAGCAGTGGCAATGTAGGCAGCAACCGCGGTTCGGTTGGCCGCCGCTAATTATTCTAAAAAAGAAAACCCCGAGATTGATAAATTCAATCCCGGGGTTTTCTTTGGCAGATAAACTTTTTTACTTAAAATTCTTCCAAGATATCTGGGGCACGTTTGGTCACAACGGTTTTTTGATACATTTTGCCAAAAAACAGATTGGTGCGCCAATTATATTGAATACGAGTCTTGCAATAATCTGCAATGTCCAAATCCCACAGTTTTTCAGCAAACGGCTGCCATAGCCGATTAAACATTTTCACCATATAGCGCAGCGGGTGATAATAGTCCGGCCGATGATAATCCACAAATACCACTTTGCCGTTTTCCTTAATGGCATGGAGGGCATTGTTAATAATTTTCACTTTGGTTTGGGGCGGCACTTCATGCAACAACAAATAGCACACCACCACATCATATCCATAAAGAGGTTTCTGAATGGTATCAGCCCCGTTTTGATGAATAAAATTCATCTGCGGAAAGATATATTGATATTTTTGCTTAGCCATATTGAGCTGGGTCATACTGACATCCATAATGTCATATTGTCCATAGCGTCCGATTTTATCGGCTGTTTCTTCCATCAAATTTCCAAACGTAACACCGATTTGCAAAACCTGATCAAAAGGCCTGATTTCACGCAGGACCGCTTGGGACAGACGTTTATTATTTCCCAGAGTAACAACGGTTTGAACCCAACTTTTATTAAAAAAAGTTGACCAAGCCTTACTTCCGTATAGCCAAGAATAGAACTGCTTCCAATATTTGGGCAGTTTGTATTGTTCTAACATTTCCTCACCTACGAGTTATCAAGTAGTACATTTACCGATTCGCAGGCATTATAGAAAAGTTTTTTAGTTTTGTCTATATATTTTTTTATTTCTGCAATTTTTTCGCCAGAAAGTATAGATTGTTCAATAATTTCACAGTTTTTAGAAAGTTCGTCTAAGCCAAAAACCAAGGAAGATGAGCGGAGAGAATGAAAACAAAGACGAATTTCTTCCGGAGTTTCGTTTTCGATATTTTTTAGTTTATTTTCTGTCGAATCGCGAAATTCGCGCCACAACATTTGCATCTTCTCTGCCCCAAATACGGCCATATATTGCTCCAAGGCAGCCTTATTTATTGTTGTCATCTTTCAGCAACCCCCATTCTTTAGCTTTGATCAATGCGGCCGTCCGATTGTAAACACCGAGCAATTTTAAGATAGCCGTCACATATAATTTAACCGTACCTTCGGTAATGCCGAGTTCAAAGGCAATTTGTTTGTTAGAGAGGCCTTTGGCGATTAGCCCAAGCACATCGGTCTGTCGCGGAGATAATATTTTGTGTGTATTCTCATTTCCATCCACAGGTTGCAGGCCGGCTTCCTCTTGTTTTAATAAATCGAGGTTGGCATCAGGCTCGCTGTCCAACAGCACCTGAGGAATATGCACTCCTCCGGCCAACACCATATCAATTGCTTGCAAAATTTCCTGATTGGAGGCCGCCTTAGATATATATCCGGCCGCACCGATATTGATTGATTTTTTCACAATTTCTTTTTCAAACACGGCCGAAAGAATGATAACCGGAGTTTCGGGCAGTTCGGTATGAATTTTTTTTAAGGCTTCCAGCCAATGTGCGCCGGGCATGGCCAAATCGGTCAACACCAAGTCAAAATCTTTTTGCTTGGCGATAATTTCAAAAATTTCCGTATAACTTTTAGCGGTAGTAATTTCAAAATCAGCCCGATATTCAGACAAGACTAATTCCAAACCTTTCAAAAACAGTTCATGATCATCGGCGACCAGAATTTTCATTGGCTATTCTCCTTTGGTGTTCCAATCTCCGCAAATTGCCTGCCAGCAAGACAGTGCGGCAGCAACCGCGGTTTCGGCTCGCAAGATTCTTCGACCGAGAGAAACTCCCCGAGCAAAATCTTGTTGGGCCAATTTTTCCAGCTCATCGGGAGCAAATCCGCCTTCCGGTCCGACCAAAATTGCAGCCGGAGCGTATCCTTTGTGAAAAGCAGAGATAACATTCTCCCCTTTTCCGGTTTCATCCATATAAAACAATTTGCGCTCAGCGGGCCAATTTTTCAAGAGTTCGTCCATTTGTATCGGCGCCGAAATTTCCGGCACTTCCAACCTGCGACACTGTTCGCAAGCCTCAATTGCTTGAGCCTGATATCTTTCCAATCTGACCTTATCGGAGATAGTATGCTTGGTAATGGTTGGCACAATTTTGCGTACGCCGAGTTCGCAAGCCTTTTCGATAATAAAATCGGTTTTATCTTTTTTGATTGGCGCAAACAAAAGCCATAAATCCGGAGGCAGGTAGAAATTGCGCAGCTTATCCAAGCGCAATAGAGAAAGATTTTTTTTTCCGGTTTTGCACACCCGCAACGCAAACTCTCCGCTCTGTCCGTCAAAACCGGCAATAATCTCGCCATCCTCGATTCGCAACACATTGTTCAGATAATGTAGTTGTTCCTCACTAGGGACAATCTGAGATAAGGTGGATAAATTTTGCTGAAAATACAGTCTGATTTTGATTTTTTGTGACACGTTTAACCTATAATCACCTTGATATACCTTGACTTAACTACTTTAAACAGATTGTCGGAATTGTCAATACAATCAAGATAAATCATCGTGTTGCCGAGATTATAGGTATCAAACACCAGTTCTAGTTTGTTGCCGCTTTTGGTTCGCGCAATCAAACTAATTCCGTCGGTGCATTCCACATGCCAGTTCATGCCGGGGAACTCTTGGAGCACGATTCGCACCTGTTTTCCAATAGGTGTAAAAATACGTCCCACATCATCCTCTACATCAACAAATTCATCTTCAACTGATGCGGGGAGCGGGCCAAATAATCTTAGGGCAATTTCCATATCGGGGTTGCCGATGTAA
>CALXUQ010000005.1 GCA_944391725.1 uncultured Alphaproteobacteria bacterium
GTGACTGGAGTTCAGACGTGTGCTCTTCCGATCTGGAAAAATATCAGGCAATGGCTGAAAAAGAACAGTTTATTCTGAGTGTTACCTCAACAGGTTACGGTAAAAGATCATCTTCTTACGAGTATCGTGTCACCGGACGCGGCGGGCAGGGTATTGCCAATATGGAAATGTCGGCTCGTAACAAAGAGGTGGTCAGCTCCTTCCCGATTGCAGATGACAACCAGATTATGATGATTACCGACAGCGGCAAGCTGATACGAATGCCGGTTAAGGATATTCGTATTGCCGGCCGCAAGACTCAAGGTGTAATTCTCTTCCGCACGGCAGAAGACGAAAAGGTGGTTTCGGTCACCTGGCTTGATGCTGATGAGGGCGACGATGAAGAACTTGAGGAAGAAACCGGAAGCGAAGTCTTAGGTGACAGCGTCAGCGACAATGAAGACAGCAATGTCGAAGACGAGGTTAGCGAGATAGAGTAGGCTGAGTTTTCTGCCAAAGGCAACGGGACGCCGTTGCCGTAGTAAAGATAGGGGCGGTTATTTACCGCCCCATTCTTGTATCGTTTTGCTTGCTTAAGTTTGAGAAGTCAGTAGAATTTTGAGGCTTTGCTGACATTGGTGTAGGAGAAGACACATTATCTGTTGAGTGGTTTAGTTTATCCATTTTTTCCCGCACCATATCTAATTGTGCATTCACCATTTCTTTACTTGGATTTTGTTTTTCCATAAAATCGCTCAGAGTGTTATCGCTTTCAATATAGGCATTAATGTCGGTAAAATTTCCTTGCCGCATACAAGCTTGCACAATTTCGTTATTTGCCAAATCTTGAGGCGAGATATGAGGTTGCATCATGAGTTTTTGAAAATTATTAAGCTTTTCTTGGCTAAATTCGCAGTTGGCGGTCAGCTGAGAGGTCAGCTTTAATACATCAGCATCATTTTCGGGGATTTTTGCGGGGTTAAGAGCATATTCTTTAAGTTTTGCATAAGTATTAGGCATAATATAAGTCATTGCCCCACCTTTAACCGCGTGCTGATAATACGTCCCTTCTTTTTGATGAAGTGTATCAACGGTATAACCCATTTTTGAACGTTGGATATTATAAATGTCAAAAATGGTTTTAGCTTGTTCGGGATATTCCCGCATAATTTTTAACAAGGCAAAAACATCGCACTTGCGCTCATCGGTTGTTCCCATCGCCACATGAAGAGCTTCATGGTATAAGCCGCGTTTGAGCAAAATATCCTGACGCATTTGCGGAGGATTTTGCTTGAACTTGTTTAGAGTATGCTCTGAAATACCTGTGAGATTGCGGGGTAGGTTATCGGCTGTTTTGGGTTCTAAGCAGAGTATTTGCATATTTCCGATATGGCGGTCATAAAAGTTGGTGTTGTTCAAAGCATGATTATAAATCTGCTCACTGTAGAAGCGCTCGCGGGTATAATTGCCAAAAAGAATGTCATTTTTGTTGTTATCATAACTAAAAGGTGAACCATGCTGATTAATAAAATCAAATACCACGCGTGCTTTTGCCTCTTGGTCGCTCATTTGTGGTGTTTGGCGTTTATATTGATGGAAGGCATTTCTAAATTCTACGGCACTGGCAATTACGATGTTATCTGATAACCCAATATCTGCATCTTTCTCCATAGTTCCGGCGTTGTAGTTAGGCACTTCGGGAGTTGGGATAAGATTAGGCTTTTCTTGAGCAATGAGTTTTGCCAACTGCTTGGGATAATCTTGGTACTTGTCAATAAAGCGAGCATATTCATCAAGATTGCTATAAGTTTCTGAATTAACATTGTCTGTCATGGCATAATCCTTATGCTAGATTTATATATAAAATAGCACAAATTTCGGTAAAACACAAATAAAAATCGGTTTCCTATAATGTGAAGGTTGACAAATTAAAAAAATATCGTAATATTTTCACCAAATATGTTATTTAGTTTATTTATTAATTTAAAAATTATTGTTATGAAATCGGATTTTATCAATCTTTCGGCTCGAGAAGCAATTGCTCATGCTCAAAAAAGCCAATACACATTGGTAGACACTCCGTTATTCCGAAAGCTTTTGTGCAAACAAGATTACGACCACTATGATGGCAAGATCTTTGAAAAAGGCAAAGAATATGCGGTCTGGATAACCCAGTGCTATCGTCCGACCGATCGCCAACGCCGTTTTAAGCATTATGTTGCTGTTCCTCACCATAAACTTGAGGCCGGTTTGCAGTATTATGCAGTTCCCGAAGAAGTTTTTGGCGAGTATGAAAAAGGTGACATTCCGGTCGTTTGTGAAATTGCGGGTACCAAATTCAAGCTGATTAACGACTTTGAAGGACAAGGACTTCTGGTTCCGTTGTGGGTGTTTAGCCGCAAACAAATGCGAGCCTATGCCGAAAAAACTTTAGGTCCGGCCGAGTTTGGCTATATTTTGTGTGCACGGATTTTTGGTGCTGATATTGATTATCACAATTGGTTTCTCGGTTGGGAAATTTGGGCCAAACGCAACAAAATAAATACGGTCAGATACTTTAATATCTTTGAAGGTGAGTTTGTGCAAAGTATTGCCGATTATCCGTTCCAATATCCCATTCAAAGCGGAGGTAAGAAAATTTGTACTGGCCATAGCGTCATTAAAGCCGACAAGGGCGACTTGGTGGTACGAATGCCCACCCCGTTAGATTAAGATTAACGATGCTAAAGACAGAAAGCTTGTGCTTTCTGTCTTTTTTGTTATGGAGTTGATAGAATTTTAAGAATTATGGATTATAACATAAAATGGAGGTGCAAAATGAAGTTATATATATTCCGCCATGGTCAAACCGAGGCCAATATTACCAATTTTATTCAGGGCAATGTCGATTTATATGGGCTTAACGATACCGGGCGTCTTGAGGCCGCAAAGTTGAGCCAGGAATTGTCCACGGCCAAACTACCGATTATATATAGCAGTCCTTTGTCACGCGCCAAAGAAACCGCCGAGATTGTCGCGGCCGCCAACGGCGCCGCCATCAAAATAGTTGAGGGCCTGCACGAGGTTGATATGGGTAAAGCCGACGGAATGTATGAAGATGATGCAATAGAAAAATTCGGCGATGAAATTTTTGCCCCCTTTGAAGTGACTATTAAAGAAACCTATGATGCTGCGATTGCCGGACAAGAAAGCCGCAGACAGTCTGTAGAGCGGTTTATAAAAGCCATTGAGTTTATCAAACAAGACTGCCGCTATGATCGGGCCGGAGTTGCTTGTCATGCTATGGTGATGCAGTACTATTACTATCATTTGTTTGAGGTTAAGCATAGTTTTGCAAATTGTGAATATTTTGTAATTGAAGTTTAGGAGAATAAAATGCCTTTTTTGATTGTTCATACCAATGCCAAGTTGAAAGATAATAACCCGGCACAATTTGTTGAAGCTGCCGCCCAGCTGGTGGCTCAAGAGCTCCATAAGCCGATAAGCTATGTGGTAGCAAGCTATGACTACAATGCCGCCATGTCATTTGGCGGCAGTGCCCAAAAGCATGGGGCATTAGTGGAAATGAAATCCATCGGCTTTGGCGATAAGCGTGGTTTGAGCAAGATTTTGACCGAGTTTTTGTACGACCGTTTGGAAGGGTTAGATATATCAAGCGTCAATATAGAGCTGATAGACATTCCGGCCTCAGGCTTAGCCATTGGCGGCAATTTGCTGGGATAAATTTTGCTTGCAATTTAGAAAAAAAAGCCTATATTCATAAGCCGAAAAAAAGTATTAATTTAAATTATTTAGCTTATGGATATGTATATGTATATGAAGCAAGGCATAGAGTATCTGTATAGTAATCTTTGCCATAAATCAGATTGCATGGAAAGCGCATCTCAAAATTTGGGTGAGCTCCAAATCAAAAAAGCCGGTTTATTGGTTGTAGTCGGCAACAATCCGCATACTTGTTTTGAAGCAATGCGAACATTTGACACCATTAAGGAGCACCACCAAATTGAACCTCATGTGCTTTTTTTACAAGAAAATCGGAATATTAGTGCTTCTGCTCGCGGTAATGGGGATTTATTTTTTGCATTTTTCCAACGTAAGTGCAAGCTTGCCAAAGAAAATGCCAGCTTTGCCCCTTTGGCCGAATTTCCGCAATTTTTGACATGGAAAAAACGACGTGAGCTTTTGAGTTCGGGTATCATTTTTGTCACCCCCGGACCATTTAGCTTCATTTTGGAAGATATGTCAAAAAAGGCCGGATTAAGCAACTTCTGGTTTGATATTGTTAGCTGTGGCTTTGATGGCGAGTGTAGGTTAGGGGATGACGAAGTTCCCGGACGTCGGCACATGATGTATCACCTTTTGGCCTATGTATTCAATCGTTATTATTGGCAACATCGTGATGAAATGCCAACCAGCAAAAAAGCGGCTATGGAAAATGCCGGAATGTATTTGGAGCAAAAATACCGCTATTTTATCCAAGGTCGCCAGCTCGGGATTATTTTTAGTCGGCTGTGGTGGCAAACTAAGTACATGCAGTATATGGCTGAAAAATACCACCATCGGGTCAGACTAAGATTAGATGGTCTTTATTAAAGCCAAGCTCCAAAAAAAACACGTTCTTATCAAAAGAACGTGTTTTTTTGTTAGAATTGCTACGGAACTATAGGTTGACAATTCCGTGGCTGAAAGCATAAATCGCCCAGAGCGCAATGAGAATTAGCAGTCCGGCAAAAATACTTTCCGTTCTGGTGAAGGCCGGTTGCTTGGGGTCATTTTGCTTACGCGCCCAGATAAAGACCGGAATACCAAGCGCAATGATAACCGCCGCCATCAGCAAGTAGTTCAGTCCGGCGGCATAGATGAGCCACAAGGCATAGAAAGCCCCCAAAACACCGCAGAGCAGGGCGGTTGAGCGCTTAATTTGGAATTGTGCCGGATATTCGTGATCTTCACAAATCTTCCAGAGATAAGCACAAGAAGCCAAATAGGCCGGAAGTACCATCACACCGGTAATGCTGAGCATGGTGTTCCAGGCATTGTTAGAAAAATATACCAAGAACATAAACAGCTGCATCATCAAACTGGTAATCCAGAGTGAAACGCTGGGCGAACCGGCTTGATTTTCTTTGGTAAAGGCCTTGGGAAAGGTTCCGGCCTTAGCCGCGGCAAACGGAAGTTCCGCGGTTACCATGGTCCAGGCAAGCCAGCTGGTCAAAACCGATACCACCAAGCCGATATTCATAATCCAAGCCCCCCATTTGCCCAAAATCGGCTCTAAGATACCCGCCGTTGAAGGATTGGGCACTTGAGCAAGTTGCTCTTGGGTCATATAGCCAAAGGGCAGGAGCGAAAGTAGGATATAGATGACTAAACAGCCGATAAAGCCAAGAATTGTGGCCTTGCTGACTGTGTTAGGACCTTTAGCCTTGCTGGAAAGAACTACGGCACTTTCAATACCGATAAACGCCCAGAGGGTGACGAGCATGGTGCTTTTGATTTGGGTTGAAAGACTGCCGAGTTTGGCCTGCGCGGCAATTGATTCACCCCAAAAATCAAAATCAAACTTAGAGGCATGGAAGACCACTGCCAATACCAGAATGAATAAGATAAGCGGAGTGATTTTGATGATGGTGCCGATTAAGTTCACAATGCTGGCTTGTTGAATTCCTTTCAAGACCAAGAAGTTGAAGAACCAAATAATCAGCGATCCACCGATAATGGAAGCCAAATTATTACCGCCGGCAAAATAGGGCGGAAAGAAGTAGTTAAGTGCATCCATGGTAATAACGGCATAACCGACGTTTCCGCACACTTGGCATAACCAGTAAGACCAACCGATGGTAAAACCGGCATATTTTCCAAAGCCGGCCTCACTGTATGAGTAAATACCGGTGTGGAGATTAGGTTTGGCCATGGAGAGGATACTGAAAGTATTAGCAATAAAATAAATACCGATACCGGTAATAACCCAGGCCAAGAGTACCGCTCCGGCCGAAGCACCGGCCGCCATATTTTGCGGTAGACTGTAAATTCCGCCGCCAATCATTGAACTGACCACAATACCGGCCAAGGCTAAAACCCCGAGACCGGTTTTGTTAGCAGTTGCTTTTGGCTGATTGGTTGCAGAAGTTTTAAGTTTTCTATCTGCCATAATTTTAATTCCTACCATAAAAAACAGCCATTGCGATAGGGAGCAGAAATCTGCTTTGTCGCAATGGCAAAGGTTAACGCTTAAGCTTTGGCCGGTTCGGCGTGTTCAAAGTTCAAGAAACCCATAGCCGTCAAGCTAAAGCCGAATTGTTGAGTGATGTTGACATAGTTGTGCCACATCTGGAATTCGGAGTGTTTTTCCACCCCGCGAATGGAAAGTTCATGATTGAGTGATTTGTTGAGCCACATTTCGGCGTGACCTTTAGCGATATCATCATCAATTTGGGTGTCAAAAAATTCGACATACTCAGCCGCCCAACCGCCGATGAGTTCGCCTTTTTTGTCTTTACCCCAGCAAACACCTAGTCCGGTAGCAATTGCTTTGTGTTGATCGCGACTGGCACCATGGGCCGCCATAATCACCTCAAGAACTGCCCCATGTTTGAATTGGCTGACGATTTTGTCATTAATCGGCACAATCTTGCCAAACAATTCTTTGGGCAAAACAGAAGTGTAGGGGACAATGTTAAAGTTTTCGATTTTGGCTTGGAGCAAAGCCGAGTCATAGCAAAAAGTTTCAAATGGTTGCGGCGGAATACCGTCATCGGCCTGACCGGCTCCTCCGGTAATAAATGCAAAAGTAGGATAACGAACTCCTTCAGTCATAATACATCTCCTTAAGAAATATGTTGTTAAGAAAAAAAAGATTGGTTGCTCATTTGCATCAGCTGCATAAGACCTAATCATCAAGAAGGAGATTTCAACCAATCCCGTGCAAAAAAGCTAAACCGCTCATACAAACCGAAATATCCACAATGAGCGGTTATGAATGTGTCGGTTAGGATTGTATTTTAAAATTCTTATAGTAGTGTAATTCTAGTTAATAATCAAAAAAGGACAAAAGATGTTGCTAAAACAAAAGATGTATGTGCTAGCTGCTGTGTTGATGATGCTCCCAGCCTGTAATGAAAATAATGAACCAACCAACACCGAACCGCAAATTCCGGTCGTCGGTGCGGTCAAGCTTGAGCCACAAAATGTGCCACTGAGCTTTGAGTTTTCGGCTCGCGCTCAAGGATCCAAAGAAACAGAGGTTAGAGCTCGTGTTGGTGGAATTTTACTCAAAAGAAATTATATTGAAGGCTCTGCGGTTAAAGAAGGGGACATTTTGTTTGAGATAGACCCAGATCAATATCAAGTTGCGCTAGACCGAGCAGAGGCTAATATGGCGCAGGTTGAAGCCAATTTGAAAAATGCCGAGATTGATTGGGCCCGTAAAGAAAAATTGGCTAAAGACCGCATTGTCAGCGAAAAAGCGTTAGATGATGCCAGAGCCGCACTCGATTCGTATAAGGCATCGTATATGCAAGCCAAAGCCGAGGTAAATGCCGCCAAGCTAAATTTGGATTATACCAAGGTAAAAGCCCCGATTAGTGGTATTACCAGTATGGAAGCCCAATCGGAAGGAAGCTTGATAAGCGCAAATGGTATTTTGACTTCGATAACTCAGCTTGATCCAATATATGTAATATTTTCCGCCTCTGAGAATGAGATATTAAGTTTAAGCAATATGGTTGAGCGTGGATTAATAAGAAATCCATACAATAAGAGTGAAATTTTTGCTTTAGCCAAGTTTAGTGATGGAAGTACATATAATAAGGAAGGTAAAATTAATTTTATCAATCCTTCAATTGATGAAAGCACCGGAACGATAAAACTACGCGCCGTGTTTGAAAATCCGGAACAACGTCTGCGTCCGGGGCAATTTTTGCGATTGGCAATGGAAGGATTAACTCGGATTAATGCACTTTTAGTTCCGCAAGAAGCCGTAATGCAAAGTGGGGCAGGCTCATATGTATATCGGATTAATGCCGAGGGTAAAGTAGAAAGTGTGAATGTCCGTACCGGACTAGTTGCTCCAGACGGTTCATGGATTATTGATGATGGGTTAAATCCCGGAGATGTAATTGTAACCGGTGGCTTAATGAAGATTCGTCCGGGTATGAGTGTTAAAGCTCAAATTGAACCACAATCTGCAGAAAGTAATGCCCAAACTCAACAATAGAGAGGAAGCTTAGATGTTTTCAGAGTTTTTTATCAAACGTCCGATCTTTGCCACAGTCGTCTCCTTGGTAATTGTATTGGCAGGTTTGGTTTCAATCAAGGTTCTGCCGGTTGAGCAGTACCCCAACATTGTGCCGCCCGAGATTCAGATTAGTGCAACCTACCCAGGTGCCACAGCCGAGGTTTTAGCAGATACTGTTGCCGCCCCAATTGAGCAAGAACTCAACGGGGTTAATAATATGATATATATGTATTCAACGGCGACCTCGAGCGGATATCTGACAATTAGTGTAGTCTTTGAGATTGGAACAGACCCCGATCAGGCCACAATCGATGTCAATAATAAAGTCCAGATTGCTATGGCCAAACTCCCCTCGGAGGTCACCAAACAAGGTGTAACGGTTGAGCAGAAATCCAATTCGATTTTACAAATTGTCACTATGCAGTCTGATAATAAGCAGTATGATACTGTTTATGTCAGCAACTATGCTTTGTTAAATGTGCTAGATGAGATAAAACGTATTCCAGGAGTTGGTAGTGCATCGCTGTTTGCTTCACAAGATTATTCGATGCGGATTTGGATTAGTCCAGACAAGCTATCAGATTATAATCTCACTCCGCAAGATGTGGTTTCTGCCATTCAAGAGCAAAATTCGCAATTTGCAGCCGGACGTTTCGGACAAGAGCCGATAGGAGAGTATTTGCCTTATACTTATAGTGTAAATACCAAAGGCCGCTTGGTAAATGAGAAAGAGTTTGGGAATATTATTCTTAAAAGCGATTCTTCTGGGGCAACCTTAAGACTAAAAGATGTTGCCCGTATTGAGCTTGGTGCGCAAGATTATAGTGTGTCATCTCAGCGTAATAATACTCCGGCCGTAGCTTTTGCGATATATCTGCAATCAGGGGCAAATGCTATCGAAACATCTAATGCCGTCAAAGCCAAAATGGCCGAGTTGGCTAAAAAGTTTCCCGATGGTATCAGCTATGCCATACCTTATGATACCACGCTGTTTGTAAGTATTTCTATTGAAGAAGTAATACACACGTTTTTTGAAGCGGTGGTGCTGGTGATTTTGGTAGTGTACTGCTTCTTGCAAAATTGGCGTGCGACATTGATACCGATATTAGCCGTTCCGGTATCTATTATCGGTGCCTTTGCCGGAATGTATCTGTTAGGTTTTTCAATCAACCTGTTGACTTTGTTTGGCTTAATATTAGCTATCGGTATAGTGGTAGATGATGCCATTATCGTGCTTGAAAATGTTGAGCGTCTAATGAGTGAAGAACATCTCACCCCCAAAGAAGCCGCCTTCAAAGCCATGAGAGAAGTATCCGGCCCGGTGGTCGCGGTGGCCTTAGTGCTCTCATCGGTATTTTTGCCGATTGCCTTTTTAGGAGGTATGACCGGTGTGATGTATCGCCAGTTTGCCGTCACCATTGCCATTTCGGTCTTAATTTCGGCTTTTGTGGCCTTGTCGCTGACACCAGCCTTGTGTGCACTACTCATTAAAAAAGAGCATAGCCACAAAGAACCATCAGGATTTTTCTTGTGGTTTAATAAAGGTTTTGAAAAACTAACCGAAGCTTATATCAGCGGCGTCAAGTTTTGCCTAAATAATCGCAAAACGGCTATGCTTGGCTTTGTCGGTGTGGTTGTGTGCATACTTTGGTTGTTTAAGGTTGTTCCTGGTGGTTTGGTTCCTATGGAAGATCAGGGCAGCCTGTTGATGGCATATAATATGCCTCCAGCATCATCATTGCAGCGCACTTTGAAGTTTACGGATAAAGTTTCAGCGCTAGCCAAAGATATGCCGGAAGTAAAAGATATTATTACTATTTCGGGATATGACATTTTGTCTTCCAGCCAAAATACATATTCAGGTATTAGTTTCATTGTACTGGAAGATTGGGACAAACGTCCGCTTGTTTCTCAGCAAGCCGATGCCTTGGCCAAAAAAATCACCGGTATTGGTATGAGCCAACCCGAAGGTATCGCCTATGCCTTTAATATGCCGCCGATTATCGGTTTGAGCATGACCGGAGGTTTTGAGGGTTATGTCCAAAACAAAGCCGGACATACTTCTCAAGAGCTGATGGACAAGGTCAACGAGTTGATTAATGCCGCCTCGCAAAATCCGGCATTATCAAATGTCCGCACCACGTTTTCGGTCAGCACCCCGCAGTATAATATTGAATTGGATAGAGAAAAGGCCAAGGCCCTGAATGTTCCGATTGACCAAATATACTCGGTTATGCAGGCCACATTTGGTAGCTTGTATGTAAACGACTTTACCTATAAGGGTCGCAACTTTAGGGTTACGTTGCAGTCCGAAGACAAATTCCGCCGGAGCCCCGATGACTTGCGCTATGTCTATGCCAAATCCAACGATGGCGAGTTGATACCGCTTTCAACCCTGATTAATGTTAAGCGGATAACCGGACCGGAGTTGATAAATCGGTTCAACATCTTCCCGGCCGCCAAAATCACCGGCGATCCGGCTCCGGGCTACAGCTCCGGCCAAGCCATTGCCGCCATGGAAGAAGTTGCCGATCAAGTGTTGGGTCCAGACTATGACTTGTCTTGGGTCGGCTCTGCCTATCAGGAAAAACAAACCGGAGGCACATCATCACAAGCCTTTGCATTTGGTATCATTATGATTTTCCTGATTTTGGCCGCCCAATATGAGAAATGGTCTTTGCCGATTGTGGTAATTATGTCGGTTCCGTTTGCAGTCTTTGGCTCCCTGCTGTTCACCTGGTTGCGTGGCTTGGAAAACGACTTATATTTCCAAGTCGGCTTGGTGACATTGATAGGTCTGGCCGCCAAAAACGCCATTTTGATTGTCGAATTTGCGGTTATGGAAGTTGAAAGCGGCAAGAGCTATTTTGATGCCGCGGTTTCTGCCGCCCGCTTAAGGTTCCGCCCGATTGTCATGACCTCATTGGCCTTTACCTTTGGTATCTTGCCGTTAATGTTGAGTACCGGTGCCGGTGCGGCCAGCCGTCACTCCATTGGTACGGGCATGGTCGGAGGTATGATAGCCTCCACTTTCGTGGCCACCTTGTTTGTTCCGATGCTGTTTGCAATCCTGGGCGAAAGGTTTGACAAAGATCATATCTTGCGCCGCCTGATACGCAAACGCGCCAAACAACGCGGACGACCATTCCTAAAGTCATAACAGTAAAAAAAACTCCTCGCTTGTTCGGGGAGTTTTTTTTAGTTTTAATGCGAGGATAAACTAAAAATTGGCTTTGCAATAAAGCAGAAAATATAGTAAACCCAAGCAATATAGAAAAGTTAACTTAACCATATGGAAAATAAGTCAGTTATGAATAATATTGCTAAAATAATCTGCATGAGCTTAGTTGCGGCACTTTGCGCCTGCAGTACCAAGACGCAAGTTCGCCCCGAAATTGTTCCTGCCGTTGAGGTCAAGACCAAGCCACAACATACTTTAGGCGTGATTGGCGGAGTCGAACCTATCTACTTTTTGCCGATGAAAACCCCGTTTCAAGCCCGCATAGATACCGGAGCGGCCGGGTCCGCACTTGATGTTTCCGACTTCCATCGTTTTGAACGCGATGGCGAGAAGTGGGTTTCATTTGTTTTGGTGAATGAGGAAAACGGTGAGAGCCATCGCTTTGAGAAAAAAGTTGTCCGCACTGCCAATATCAAACGCATTAATGAGCACGAAATACGAGTTGTCGTCAATATGGATGTCAAGTTTGGCAATGAAATCATCAATGCCGAATTTTCTTTGGCCGACCGTGAAAAATTTGAGTATCAAGCCTTGATTGGCCGCAATATCATTTCCGGCCGTGCCATTGTTGACCCCGCAATTTCTAACACTTTGCACTAATTAGCGAGAATAAATATGCTAAAGAAACTTTTATCTGTTCGCGTAATTTTAACCATACTGTTGTTTTTTGCCGTAATTTTTGCCGCTTGGAGCGCTTATTATAAGGTTACGGTCTGGGGTTTTAGTCTCAAACCTAAGCAAGTCTCAAACATCTGGACCATTGAGGCGCATATTGCTTTTGAGGCCACCGGCGAACCGATAAAAGTCCAACTTTCGGTGCCCAGTGATAACCGTGAGTTTAAGATATTCAGCGAGGATGTGGTTTCCGAAGGCTACAAGGTCAAATATATAAATGGCGAGCCCAAAAAGTTACAGCTGACCTCAGGAGCTAAGGAAGGTTTGCAAAATATCTATTATCGGGTCTTGATGTTTGATAATATTGATACCAAAGGGCGGATTCGCTCTCAAGCACCGCAAACTCCCGAAATTCCAGTTATGGACGACCAAAGAATGGCAGTTGCTAAAGAAATTTTGGAAGCAGCCGGCAAACAAACCGGCGATTGGCCTGAAAAAGTGATTAAGACTTTCCGCCAAACTCCGCCGGACCCGACGGTAGTTTCGTTCCTGCCCATGAAAAAAACACCCAAAACCGTGGCTGAAGCGGTGAGAACCATTTTAGCCTTAAAAGGAGTTCCGACCAGACTTGCCTATGGTATCAGGCTCAAAGAGAACAAGACCGCCTTAAGCCCGGATTTAATGCTTGAGGCCTATTCGTCGGGCAAATGGAAAATATATAGCCTTAAAAATGGCAAACAAGGCCTGCCGAACGATTTCGTGATTTTCCAGCGCGGAGGAGATTCTTTGCTCGATGTTGAAGGCGGAGAAGATTCTTCAGTCAAGTTTTCAGTCTTAAAATCTGTCAGCAGTTCTTACAAATTGGCTAAGAAAAGAGCCGAACTTGCCAATCAAAAATCATGGTTCGACTATTCCATCTACAGCTTACCGCTCTCTGAGCAAAATACCCTCAAGTGGCTATCTATCTTCCCCTTGGCCATTCTGATGGTAGTTGTCTTAAGAAACGTGGTTGGTTTGTCAACCATGGGCACTTTCACCCCGATGTTGATATCTATTTCGTTAGTCCAAACCGGACTTTGGGCCGGGTTGGCATGCTTTGCCTTAATGTTAACGATAGGTATGTTGATACGTGCTTGGCTCTCCAGACTTAACTTGTTGTTGGTACCAAGAATTTCCGCTGTGGTGATTTTTGTAATTTTGATTATGCAGATATTGACCGTCATCGGCTATCAACTGGATTTGAAAGTCGCCTTATCGGCAGTGTTCTTCCCGATAATCATCATGGCCTGGATTATTGAACGTGCCTCCATCATCTGGGAAGAAGACGGTGCCTCTGCCGCCATCAAGCAGATTATTTATAGTTTGATTGTGGCCGTTTTGACCTACTTTGTCATCAACAACGAGAGTATCCGCCATATTTTGTATGCCTTTAACGAAATCAACTTGGTGATACTGCTGCTGGTTATGTTGCTTGGTACCTATACCGGCTATCGTCTAACCGAATTGCGCCGTTTTGTTCCTTTGGTTAAGGAAAAGAAATAATGTTTGGAAAGTGGTTTAGTTCATTTGTTTCGCCCAGAGAGCTCCGCGCCGCCGGAGTAATGGGGATGAATGCCCGCAATTATAAGGTGATTAGCAAATTAAACAGCCGCAAGCTTTATCCTTTGGTCGATGATAAGGTCCAAACCAAAATCCTGGCCAACCAGCATGGGATTAATACTCCCGGGCTGATAGGCGTGATAGAACACCAGCACCAAGTTAAAGATATTCTAAATATTGTCAAAGACTATAAAGAATTTGTAATCAAACCGGCGCACGGCAGCGGCGGACGAGGGGTCTTGGTAGTTAGGAGTTATAGCACCGATTGTTTTACGACTGCCTCCGGAAAAAGCCTTACTTTTAAGGAACTGTATCAGTATATATCCAATATTTTGAGCGGACTATATAGCTTGGGCGGACAATATGATGTCGCCGTGATTGAGGAGTTGGTACATTTCAGCAATATATTTCAGAATTATAGTTTTCAGGGCATTCCCGATGTTCGGGTCATTGTCTATAAGGGCTATCCGGCCATGTCGATGATGAGATTGGCAACCAAAGCTTCCGGCGGACGCGCCAATTTGCACCAAGGTGCGGTAGGAGTGGGGCTAGATATCCATACCGGACACACGCTTCATGCCGTGATGAACAATTTGCCGATAGAAAAACACCCCGATACCGGAGTTGATTTGCTGGGATTAAAAGTTCCGCTCTGGCGTGAGCACTTGGAAATTGCCTCCAAGGCCTATGAAATGACCGGACTTGGATATTTGGGGGCGGATATCGTGTTAGATAAAGAGCGCGGCCCCATGATGCTGGAACTAAATGCACGCCCCGGGTTGGCAATTCAGATTGCTAACTTAATTGGGCTGTCGCGTCGCTTAAAAGAAATCGACAAGCACTACCCCAAAGGGCTCGGTCCGATAGAACGCGTTGATTATGTGTTGGGCCGGCTTGATTAAGTCAAAATTGAGCATATATCTTCTGCACCAAACAGGAGATATGACATGGGACACAAAATTTTTCAGATAGATACCAGTATTAAAGATACACAAGATTCCTATACGCGCCAAACCGGTCAGTATTTTATCCGCAAATTTCAGGAAAAATTCGGACAATTGGAGGTCAGCTATTTAGATTTGGCCAAAAATCCGCCGAGTTATATCACTGCCGAGTGGTATAATGCCGCCATGGTTCCGCCCGGCGAAAGGAGCGCTGAACAAAACCAAATTTTGCTGCAACCCAATATGCAGGCTTTGCGTGATTGCGACTTGTGGCTGTTTGACTTGGCCGGATATATGTATGATGCACCGGCCACTTTCAAGAGCTGGCTTGAGCACACTTTCCAAATGGGACTAACCATTGATAATGATGAAACCCCTTTGCTAAAGAACAAGCGGGTCGTGGTAATTTCGTCCTGGAATGATAGCGAAGACGAGGTTATGCCGGCCTTGGGTTTTGAGGCAAGCATTCGCAAGGCAATGAAGCATATCGGGGTGAGCGACGTCAGCTTTTTCAACATTTTTAATAGTGATGAAATCACCGCCACCAAAGACGATGCCGAACGCGCCATCAACAAGTATATTTCCGATTTGCAATTATAAAAAACTGTCACTATATTAGAATAAAAGAATAGTAAAATTGACAGGAGGTGCCACTATGGCCAAAGAAAGCAAAACCAAAAAAGAACCCAAATTATTAAAAGAGAGTTCGGCCAAAAAATTAACGGATTCGGGCACAAAAAAACTCAAATCCGGCGAAACCAAAAAACTCGGTGTTAGCGCCACCAGAGCTAAAAAGATAAAACATTCTTATCATGTCAAAGATGCCGAGAATGCACTGTTACTGAAGTTAAAAGACGGCGATGTCGTAATCGAAATGTACCCCGAAGATGCGCCTGAGCATGTTAAGCGGATTAAGGAGTTAGCACGAGCAGAATTTTATAACGGCCTAAAGTTTCATCGTGTTATTGATGGCTTTATGGCTCAAACCGGTTGTCCTTATGGTAATGGTACCGGCGGCACCGGTAAAAAACTCAAGGCCGAGTTCAACCGCAATCCCCACAAGCGCGGTACGGTGTCAATGGCTCGTTCCATGATGCCCGATTCGGCAGATAGCCAGTTTTTCATCTGCTTTGCCGATTGCCCGTGGTTAGACGGACAGTATACTGTTTGGGGTGAGGTCACCAGCGGTATGGATGTTGTTGATAAGATTAAACGCGGCGATGGCCCCAATGGTGCGGTCAGCGAACCCGATGAAATCATCAGTCTGCAAGTGATTGCCGATTTGGATTAGAGTAAAACAAAAACAGATATAAGAACAGCGCCGTATCCGAAAAGATAGGGCGCTGTTAAAATTTTAAATAGTCTTACAGGCTTTTTTCGGCTGCAAAGCCAAGATAGCCAAGGCAGTTACCAGCATTTGCAAAGTTGTGTAAACCTGATAAAATCCGGTTCCGTGCAGATAATGAACCAGAGCCAAGGTGTAAACTAAATACACCGCCATCAAAGGTTTCACCCAGTTGTCGGTAGTCGATTTGCGGTAGAAGATTGGTGGGATTATAGATAACACCACCGGCGAAAAACTAACAATCCATTGCATGATTGAGAAGTTTTCCCAGTCAGTAAGCGCAAAAATTACACCCACTTGTACCACACACCATGCCAAACTAGATACCAGATGTACCGACGAAAGTCGGGAGCTATGCACGTTCATGTACAAAAACATAGCTTGTAGAGCAATAATGATTATTACCAACAATGCCGAAATCGGCACATCAAAATAATCTAATAATGCTCCCATACCAAAATTCACGCCGAGCAACACAACAAAAACTGCCGCAGCAACGATTAAATCACACATTTTCATAATAAATAATATTTAATTGTTAATATAATGCTTAATTATTTTGCTAAGCATTAACACAAAAAATAGACAAAAGCAAGCAAAAATCGGCATATAAATCAAAAAATAAGGCAAAATCATAGAGATTTTGCCTTAAACGGAAGATGTGCTAAATTTAGAAAAAGACTGTCGCTCTGAGCGTATAAACGCTGGCGTAGTCCGATTTGGCGTTGAGTGCCGGATTGATGTAGAATTGAATATCTGGCGTAAGCGTCATCCATTTGGAGATACCCCAAGCCCAGTAGGCCTCTAGCACGGTTTCATAATCACGAGCGGTATTAATACCCACGGCTTTTTTATTGATATTGTTATAAGCTGCCGCCAAGCCGATTTGATCTAAGGGGTTGCGGTCTAACGGGTCATTATATACCCCGCCCAAAACATAAGAGTTCTTAAAATCGGAAATATCTCCGCTCACGCCGTTAATCCGCGCAAACAAAGAGAGCTTGTCGCCAATGTCTTGCGAAAGGTTCAAAGACCAGCCGTTAGTTGTTTGCGGTTGGTCTTTGACCCAGGGTTGATTATAGACGAGTAAAGAATATTCGCCGTCGCCCAAACCTTTAATGGTCGGGGAGTAGGTGATAGAGCCAAAAGTGGCATAGTGTTCTTCACTAAGGTCATTAAGCCGGATGCTTTCGCCCTCAATGTCCGTGGCATCTTGTCCGCCGAAAGCCAATGTCCATTCGCTGTTTGGCGCAATCTGGAGATAAGTACCCACACCGGCTGTAGAGTAGGTCGAGGTCAAATTTTGCGATAAAGCTTCGTTGACAAAGTTCACTTGCTGGTTGGAATCATAGTTAGTACCATCAAAATTATAGAGCGGAAACTGCCCGAGTCCGATGGTCAGCCAATCCCATTTGCCGCCCAGTTGATAGGTGTAAAGGAGTTCATCAAAAGAGGTTGATTTAGAGGTGTAGTCATTAATACCGCTGAGCGCTCCGATATTGTTACCGATTCGCGATGCCGAAGAACCTCCGTAACGAACAATATTGTAAGCCATACTGAGCGTTCCGGTTCCATACTCGTTTTGAAAAGTCTGCCAGGTGAGAGAAGGGTAGATAATAGTCTGGAAAGCCGATTTTTTACCGGCCGGAGCACCCCGCTGAGCCATATAGCTAATATCAATTGAATAATCAATATTATACTTGTTGCTAAGATAGTTCTTAAAATCGGTGTACTTCTGCCCAAAATCCGAAAAAGTTTTGTTGCGGCGTACTTTATTGGCATTTACTCTCTGTGTGGCACTGCGAGTCTTTTTAAGATAATCGTTACTATCGTTAGATTCGCTCATTGTATCATTTTGCGTGCTTGCCGCCTGAGCGGATATATCGGTTCCTAAAACCGCCGTGGCAATAATCGTGCTAAATAATAAAAAAATGTGTTTTTTCATATTGTTGCCCTCTTAAAAATAACTTAATGTTTAAGTTTTCGCCTTGGATATAATCACTCTTAGGGGAAATTAAAGAAAAAAATTGCTAGACAAAATAAAATAATTATTGACTTTTGTCTAACAGAGGTGTATAGATAACACAAATTTTATTTATTAATCATATAATTTTTTTTATTATGGAACGTAAAAAAGTATTTTCAAAGGTTAAACAAAGTGCAGTTAAAGGTGAAGTCAAGGTATTAAAATATCTTGAGTTTATGGAAAAAATGCCGGCTTTGTTGCTGGATTATATCACGCACTGTAATATGCCGAGCCGGATAAAACAAGTAATTGCCATGCACTTGGCGTGCGGCGAGGATATTCTTGGTCTGGTTAATGTCAAAGAGCATATTCGGCATGGCTACCAAGTAATTGGCAATGCAAGCAGCGCAGAACTTTGGGTAATGCAGATTACGGTTGAGGGTAAGTCTTTATTGGTTATACACAATGTTGATACCGATAAAATGTATCTGCAAGATACCCCGTTGCGATTTAGGGAAATCGCTTAAACAGCCAATTTTCATTGCTTAAATCATAAATACACAATTAGTTAACTTTAATTTTTTCTTAAATACACAATTAGTTAACTTTATAATATCTCTGCAGCGATGCACGGATATTACCATTGAATAGTTAGAAAGTCTAAAAAAGCCCTTCGCAGTGATGCGCAGGGCTTTTGCTTTAAGTAAAATAAGTTTAGATATCGCTTCTTCTGCTTGGTCCAAAAGGCATATATTGACCCACGCCGCCAAAATATTTTTCAAAGAAGCCCGGTTGTTGACCAAGGGTAGGGGTCTCATCTTGGCTGACCACAATTTCGCGTCCGTTTTCTTTTTTCAGCCGAGTAATGTCTTCCACTTTGTCATCTTTATTAAATTTGATTGTCAGCACATCGCGGCTGATTTCTTCCGGTTTGAAAAACGCCACTCTTTTAATATCGGAAGACATATAAATCCAAGTATTCTGATCCAAAGATACCACCGATGACGGGGAGCCCAAAATTTGTCTTACTTCTTGTTTGGTTTGCCCGACATTAAGCTGAGAGATTCGTTCGTTAGTCGGCATATTGCCGTTATGGGTCACAAACCACTCACTGGCACAACCCGACACCGCAAGCGCCACAAGCGAGGCAAAAACCAATTTGTTTATTGACATCTGAAAATCCTTGACGTTAATATCGTTACAATTTCAAGTTAATATATAGCATAAGGAAACAATTTATGCAAAAACTTTTTTCTTATCCCATAGTAGTTGATGAGTTGAGTACGGCTAAAAGAGAATATAAACTTAAAGCCACCCCTAAAGATTTAGTATATATAGCCGAAGTTTTAAAGGTGCCGGCGGTAAAATCTTGTCAGAGCCAAATAAGTTTACGTTTTGACCGCAAAAATCATCGCCTTGATGTCAGCGGCAAAGTTGAGGCAGTTTTGGTTCAAGAGAGCGTAATCAGCTTGGAGTTATTTGATAAAAAATACGAAGGCGAGTTTACGCTGTTTTTTGATACCAAGGCAACATATAAGGATATCAGGGAGTTAGACGAGGAATTAGGCGATGAGATTCCGGATTTGGTGGTCGATGGCAAAATTAACTTGGGCGATATCACAATCGAGCAAGTTGCACTCTTGATAGACGACTATCCGCGTCAAGAAGGAGAGGAGTTTAGCTTTGTTTCGGAGTTTGATGAAGAGACCACCGAACAGGCCAACCCGTTTAATATCTTAAAAAAATTAAAAAAATAGCATTTTGTGCTTGCCAAACGAGAAAATATTAGCTAAAAGAACTCTCAGAATTTATAAACCCGATTAATTTAGTTGCATTTAAAAACTAAATGGTTTATTAATGGCTAAAGCAAAATAAAGTGAATAACAATTAATTAGAGTATAGAAAAATGGCTACACCTAAAAAGAAAACATCAAAATCACGTCGCAATATGCGTCGTTCTCACCAAGCTTTGGAAGGCAATTCTTACCAAGAATGCCCCAACTGCGGTGAGCTCAAAAGACCTCACTCTGTTTGCCCGTCTTGCGGACAATACGATGGTCGTGAAGTTGTTGCTAAGAAAGCAACTGCTGAATAATTAAAATCTTTTTATACATATGGAGCAGATATTGTCTGAAGCGAATAATCTGGTCATATCAATCGATGCAATGGGGGGAGATGATTCCCCCAGAGTCGTTATTGAGGGTTTGGCACTGGCCGCCAAAAAACATCCTGACGCAAGGTTTTTGCTATATGGTGATGGACCTAAAGTTATGGAATACCTCAATAATTATCCCGAACTCAAGAAGGTTTGTGAGGTAAGACACGCTACCGAAGTTGTCCACAACGACGACAAACCCTCGCAAGTAATCCGTAACCGCAACACCAGTATGTATATGGCCATAGATGCAGTTCGCCGCGGCGAAGCCAAAGCAATTGTATCTGCAGGCAATACCGGCGCGCTGATGGCAATTTCCAAATTGGTCTTAAAGACTTTGCCGCGGATTCACCGTCCGGCCATCGTCAGCATTATGCCGCATCAAAACGGCAGATATGTTATGCTCGATTTGGGCGCCAACACTGAGTGCGATGCCATCAATCTGACCGAGTTTGCCGTTATGGGCGATATTTTGGCTCGCCATGCTTTAGGCATTGAACACCCGCGGATTGCTTTGCTCAATATCGGAGCCGAGGAGATGAAAGGCCGCGAGGAGATTCGCCAAGCTGCTCAAATGATAAAAAGTTCGCATTTGAACATTAACTTTCATGGCTATATTGAACCCCACGAGATTCCCGAAGGCGTGGCCGATGTCATTGTTGCCGATGGTTTTACCGGTAACATTGCCTTGAAGTCAATTGAGGGTACGGCGAGATTGGTCATGAGATTAATTAAAAAATCGGTCAAACAATCATGGCTGGCCATGCTGGGTATTCCCTTTATGCTTGGCGCCAAGTTAAAGTTAAAGAAAACACTTGACCCCAGATTGTATAACGGAGCCATGTTCGTCGGCTTAAACGGACTTTCGGTTAAAAGCCATGGTGGAACAGATGCTTTGGGATATTCGGTTGCTGTTGGCAATGCCATCACTTTGGTCCGGCAAGATTTTGTTGCCACCATCCGTGATGAGATTGAAAAAATAGATTTGGACGAACTTTCTCAGGAAATTTTGTATGACTCTTATTAGAAGCGAAATAATCGGCCACGGGCATTTTGTGCCTGCTAAGGTCCTAACCAATGATGATTTATCAAAAATTGTAGATACTAACGATGAGTGGATTAGCACCCGCACGGGGATTCGCCAGCGCAATGTCGTAGTTGACGAACTTACCTCTGATTTGGCCTATAATGCGGCTCGCATGGCCATCCGCACTGCAGGTTTAAGTGCCGAAGATATTGATTTGGTGGTTTTGGCAACGGTTACACCCGACAATACCACTCCGGCCACAGCAGCAAAAATTGCTAATCGCTTGGGTGTCAAAGTAGGTACTCCGACTTTTGATATGTCGGCTGCTTGCTCCGGATTTGTGTATGCTTTGACCATGGCCGATAACATGATTCGCTTGGGTCAGGTCAAGACGGCTTTGGTGATTGGTGCCGAGAGTTTGTCACGCATTACCGATTGGAACGACCGCAACACTTGTGTCTTGTTTGGTGATGGCGCCGGTGCCGTTGTTCTGCGCGGCAAAGAAAGCAAGGGCGATATTTCCGAGAGCGGAATTTTTGCCACCAAGTTATATTCTGATGGTTCGCAATGGGACAAATTATACACCACCGGTGGTGTGTCAAGCACTAAGAATGCCGGCTTTATCTGGATGGATGGTAAGGAAGTTTTCAAATATGCCATCAACAGTTTGAGCCAAGCCGCCGAAGTGGTTATGGAAATGGGCGGAGTTAAGGCCGAAGATATTGATTGGCTGTTGCCCCACCAGGCCAATGTCCGGATTATTCATGGCGTTGGTCAGAAGCTTAATCTTCCGGAAGAAAAAGTTATTGTCAATTTGCAAAACCATGGTAACACCTCAGCTGCCTCAATACCTCTGGCTTTGTCTGAGTGCATGGAAAGCGGACAAATCAAAAAAGGCGATTTAGTCGTTCTGACGGCTATGGGCGCCGGTTTTACTTGGGGTGGAGCACTGGTTCGGATTTAAGCATAAAATAATTTGTTTAATAATCCGAGAAGGCGCTTGCGCTGGGTAAAAAATTGATATATTCAAATTAACAGATTGATTAAAATTAAGAATAATAAGGAATTAGACATGAAAACTATTACACGTGCAGATGTTGCTGAAGCAATTTATGAAGAAATCGGATTGTCCCGCAAAGATTCTAATGACATTTTGGATATGGTCATTGATGAAATTATTCAAGAATTGGCAAAGGGTAATGATGTTAAATTGTCTTCCTTTGGTACCTTTTCTCTGCGTGACAAACGGGCTCGTTCCGGCCGCAACCCCAAAACCGGAGTTGAGGCTCTGATTAGTTCTCGTCGGGTTATTTCTTTCAAACCCTCGCAGACCATGCGCAAAACCATTAATGCCTAATTAGAAAAAAGGAACAGATATGGTCGTCAACAAGAGTAAAGCTGCCTTTCGGACCATTGCCGAAGTTGCCGATGAATTAGGCGTGGCGACTCATGTCTTGCGCTTTTGGGAAACCAAATTTCCCCAAATTAAACCCATGAAACGTAGTGGCGGGCGGCGCTATTACCGCCCCGACGACGTAGAGTTGGTCAAAACCATCAAAGACTTTTTGTATGAAAAACGCTATACCATTGAAGGCGTACAAAAAGTGTTAAAAGAGAAGGGGGTTAAAAACCTGGTTGGAGAAGAAATCCAAAAAGACTTCTTTGCCACCCCTGAACCGATTGATGATTCCAGCCGCGAGCTCATCGCCGGAGTTTTAGAGGAATTAAAAGTCCTCAAAAATGATTTATCTCATAGTCTTGCACGAATTTCCAAATAATTATCGGATATAATATGATAGATAAATTTGATATGTCGGAACGTCTTGTCACTGACAGGCTTATTTTGTTGCGTCGCAATCATGACTATGACGAGGAGATGTTGCAAGTTTTGAATGATAACCGCGATTTTTTACGTCGTTATCTGTTTTGGGTTGATAAAAATAAGACCTTAGAAGATGTGATTGGCGCCACCGATATGTTTGATAAACAATGGACTGAACATAAAGAACAAGCGCTTTTGATATTAGATAAGCAAAGTGGTGCACTTTGGGGCTGCATTGGTCCTCACGCGATAGATTTTTTCAACCGCGAGGCTGAGTTAGGCTATTGGTTGCGCGAAGATAAGACCGGACATGGCTACATGAGCGAGGCCCTCAAAGCTGTGGAAGAAAAATTATTTGCCGGTGGAATGCGTCGTTTGGTAATCTGTTGCGATAAGGAAAACACGGCTTCATCGGCGGTTGCCAAGCGCAACGGCTATCACCTTGAGGCGGTAAGGAAAGAGCGTTTATACACCTATGGCGAGTTTCATGACGAGGAAGTTTATGTCAAATTTGCTTAAAATTCTAACTAATTTTTAATTTTTTTGACACAAAAATCAAGCGAATGTTGCGCTTTTAAGAAAATTTGTTTTTGTTAGTGTATTGAAAAACAATAAAATAATTTTATGGAACATGACGTATGTTACAAAAATGTTACATTTTGTAAAATTTTGTCTTTTTTCTTTACAAGCTATTTAAAATAATGCATAATACCCACATATAAATTGGCAGATTTATGCGTGGAGGATTTTATGTCAATCGACAATTATACTAAACAAGTCTTGAAATTCAATCGCTCCTCTATGGCAAAAACCCATTATAATAAGAGCGATTTGGAACAAATTGCACTCATATACCAGATGTGCAAGCGGTCGCATCTCGAGCCCCAAATGCGCGATTTGTACAATACGCGTTTTGCGATGATAGTAGAAGAAGCCGGCAAAATGATTAAATCTTTTTCGTCTGGCAAATTGACCGTTTCTGCGGATGCTTTGGATTTGATGCAAGATTTCATTGAGGAATTTGGTCGTGAATATGTCAGATACGGCAAAGAAATGCGGTATGAATATACGCAAGATGCCATCTGTGCCAAATTAATGCTTCAAAAGACCCGTCATAATTATGAACAAGCAGAGAAAGCCGCTCAAGAAAAGCGTCAGGCTAAACAAGCCGACGCTAAGGTCGTCATCCACCCGGCTACAGCGCAAAAGCAGATAAAACAAAGTTCTCAAGCCAAAAAATCTTCTCGTCGTTCTGAAGGATTTATCAAAAAGTTGGTTTCTTCTTTGAGCTTGCGTCATCGTCGCAAACAAAGCCTTGCCGCCTCAAAGCGCACATATCGCAAAACGGTTAACACTCGCAAACCCAATGTGAAAGTTTTCAATTTTCAAAAATCGGTGCAACTGCGCAAGCAGTTTTTCATCGGTGTCAAAAATTCGGTTAACGACACAGTTGTCAGCTTAGGACAAGACATCGGCAGCAAAGTTCGTCGTTATGGCTTGGTCGCTGTGGCCTTGTGGGGTGTTGCAGGCACAACCGGATTCAGCAATGCCGATGCTCATGTTGAGCAAAGAAAGATTGAACAATCCATGGTTCGCGACTTATCAAAGTTTGAGTTCCCCGATGAGGCTGAAGCCGCCATGGCACAAATGCGTCCGGTCAAAGCCACATTAGACTTAAGCTCTGAATTTTATAGCAAATCTGACTTCCCGAACTATGAAGATTTCCAATCCAGCTTAGATTTGAGCCTGCCATGGATGTCCAATGAAAATGCCAGTGATGAAGAAGCTGCAGAACCCAAAACGGTTGCGGACATCAGTTATGCCGATTATTACTTCTCAGGAGAAGATTTGGCCGCTATGGGTGAAAGCAAAATCGGTGCTGAGCTGACCGAGAATGCCGTCAAAGTTGCCCGCAACATGAACTGCGAAGGCTATTGCTACCGCGGTGTCAAAAGAATGTTTCGTCGCACCAATCTGGGCAATATGGAAGGTCGCAGTGCCTACATGGCCAAATCATACATGGACAAGAACGAGAACTTCAAAAAAATCCGTTGCGATTTTGATGACTTGGATAAGTTGCCCAATGGTTCGGTTGTGATTTTTGACCGTGGCCGCAACAGCCATGTCCATGGCCACATTTTTGTGGTAGGCCGCGATAAACAAGGCAAAGCCAAAGACTTCTCGAGCAAAATTCGCAATGTTCGCAGCACGCTCAATGGCTATGGCGGATATTATGTTTATGTTCCGGCCGACACTCCGGTACCGGAATCCGTCCAAGAAAAGATTGAAAGCATCATGGTGCTAAATCATCCGGCCGAAGAGGCAAAACCCGAAAAAGCCAACCAGTGGATGATACCGATGCAAATCTTTTCCAACAATAGCCGCGCTGCAAGTTAGTGAGCAAAGCAAGCCACATGACACCACCGAACCTCAAGATCGGTGGTGTTTTTTTGTTTTTCGGACAGTGAATATCTATTTGGTCGGAATTAAGAGATTTGGTCGGAATTAAGAGATTTGGTCGGGATTAAGAAAAAAGCCGCTTAAGAAAGCGGCTTTTAGATTTGGTCGGGACGAGAGGATTTGAACCTCCGACATCTTGCACCCCATGCAAGCGCTCTACCAGGCTGAACTACGTCCCGAATGTCTGATAGCAAAAAACTTTATATAGTTTTTATCCGATAATTTCAAGAGAAAAATGCATTTAATCTGCCGATTTTAAATATAAAAAATTCTTCAAATTCCAGAGGTTTGATTTTGTTAAAAAAAATAAAAAAATATGTAAATATGGATAATAAATCTGCCGGATATTGTTGACACCATCCCCTTGCGGGGGATAAAGTAAACTTACAAATAAAAAACTATGCTAATTATTAAATAAATTATATATGAAAACACTTGTATTTACAGCAAAAAAATTGTTAGACATTCTTTCAACCTTAGAAGGGATAGAAGACGGCGACTTATTTCGTAGCTATATGTTCAAGATTATCCATTGTGAAGTGATGAAAGCTTCCTATCGCAATTTGCGTCATGTCGAACAGGCATATTCTTCAGGTCCGGATATTTTGGTCGAAGAATTAGCCATGGCCGGACGTCAAGCGCAAGACAAAATGTTGGCATTTTGTTGTGCCTTAGACGATAGTGGCAAAACTATTCGCTATTTGCTCCACGACCTCAAAAATTTGCGTGGCAAACTAGGACAAATTGAACGTCAAAAGCAAAATCTCAGCTACTGGAAGTTATCCGACTACCGGCAGCGCTATGAGCTCCACAAACAAAAAAAGAGTCTGTTGCAGCAGACTTATTCATTTGTTGATATTGGAAATTTGTTTTTGCATCTCTACAAACAACGCCAGTTAGGCAACATTGTTGATTTCAAGTATTGTTTGATGCGCTACTCTCGAAAACGCACCAACACTCCGGTGGTAAGAGCCGTTCCGGTGTGGAAATTTAAATCTTCGCTCCATCATGAGCAATGAGTTAAGATTAAAATAAAGCCTCTGGTTATATGTAAACCCGAGGCTTTATGTTTGACAAATGTATTGTATTTGCTAATCTGAAATCACATGAGCTGACAAGGAAACAGATGATGAAATTAGCAGATAAGATATCGCACTGGGAAGAAGCCAAAATTATCTCCGCCTATCAAGGGCAGGCAATTTTAGAATATGAAAAACGTATCGGCCACCCCAAATTTTTTCTTTCGGTAATTTTGCTGAGTGTCTTTAGCATCAGTGTCGGCGTAATCGCTTTAATCTCAGCCAATTGGCCAAACATTCCAAGATTAGTCAAATTATCGGCCGATATTCTAATTTTGCTGGGGCTGGCAGGAGGCATAATTCGGGCTAAAAATGGCCATCACCGTTCACTGACCGAAGGGTTGCTTGGGGCTTATTCCCTAATGATTATGGGGAGCATAGGTCTTATCTCTCAGGTCTACCAGTTGCAAGGAGATATATACAACGCCATATCGCTGTGGGGTTTGCTTAGTTTTGCCTTGGTACTGATGAGCCGACAGATTTGTTTTGGCTTTTTTTGGGCGATATTGAGTTTAAGCTCTTGGTTCTATGCTTTGGAAAACCATGCCGAATGGTTTCGAGATTTTATTGATTTTTGGTCTCAAAACTATGCCTTGGGCGGCTGGCTATTGTTGCTTATCCTGCTGTGGGGTACAGCTCAGCAAACCAAAAAAATTCACGAACCATTTGCTCAAGCGCTTAAAGCCTGTGCCTATGTCTATTTTGCCTTTGTGCTGATAGATTGCGATTTCGGTTGGTTTTTTAATACTTCAACCTCTCATGTGAGCGGTCTGACCTATTGGCTGGGCGGAGCCGCTTTGGTAGTGCTGATTGGCTTTTATGTCTGGAATAAAAAGCACCACACAGATGCTCTTATGACGCAATTTCTGCTCACTTTGTGGGGATATGGTGCAATTATGGAAGCCTTTTCATTTTGGGGACCGAGCCGAGAGTTGGTCGGCTGCCTTTTGACGCTAATCATCATCGGGCAGGGGATATATTATTGTTTCCGCCGTCAGCTTTTCCGTCCGGCGAATATATTGATAATGCTGATGGCTTTGCGAATCTTTATAGCCTTTTTGCAGGTGTTTGGCAATCTGATAAATACCGGATTGGGACTGATTGGCGTTGGATTACTGTTTTTGTTACTGGGCTACATTGCCAAGAAATTTATGTTTTATAACTGCCCGCGAGGTGAACATGAGTAAGTATAATAAGCCAATTTTTCTGTTCGGATTGTTTTTACCGATATTTGTTCTTTTGTTGACAATCGGCTGGTCTGAATACAGCCTATCCGAACCCGAGACGGTCCGTCTGCGTGCAGTCGGTTATGATCCTCGCAGTTTACTTTCCGGACACTATTTGCGCGTTGAGATAGATTGGTCCAACACGGATTGCCGGCAGTTTGAAGGCGGAATATGCCCTAAAGAGCGTTTCCGTAATAATTATCGCTATTATGCTCCGGAGCAATCGGCTCGGGGATTAGAACAAAAGATATCTTCTGGTCAATATGTGGTAGAGTTGGAATTTGCCTACCCCAACCAAGGCGAGCCCAAGTTGCTAAATTTGCTGCTGGATGGCAAAAAATGGGCGGATATTCAAATTAGTGATTGACAATTAGCATAAAGGAAACTAAGTTTTAAGGCACAAAAATCTTTTATTTCTATTATTAACTTTAAATTTTTTTCAGTATGGAAACAACATCAAAGTATTGGTATTTTGTAGGCCGCCCATGCGGTATGCAAAAAAAGATTTTAGCGTTCTTGGAAGAAACCGGTCAACCTCATACGGTAGTTATGCAAAATTCGGATGGTAAATATATTCCAGACGTAACAGATATTATGAACGCAATGGATGATAAGAGTTGTGTTCCGGTATTTGTTTTGCTAGATGGTATCAATGGAACACTCTCCAGTAGCATTTGGGTAGATGATGAAGAAGCAATCACCTATATCAAAGCACTTTCCGAAGTAGAAGCTGACTGTGTAGACAACGCCATTGAAGCATATGAAGTGCTTGAAGATCATATGCTTGTATTACATCTTTTGGTGAAATCCGGGCTGAGCAAAAACAAAATTGAGAGTTTATCCAAATTTTGTCGTCTGGCCCAAGGTATCACGAAAGAGCAAGAAAATTTGGCAGAGCTAGCCATTCGTAAATCTGAGAGTACTCATGGTTTATATATTGTCTATCTGCCGCATAATGAAATCGTTACCGTAACCGATAGACTATTCTGGCAACAGCAATTTCCAAGTCTGCTGATTATAACCCCGCAACAGGTATACTACTGTGGATTTCATGATACAATCACAACAATTGTGAAGTATCTGCAAGAAGCGCTAGAGAAAGACACTGGTTCTATCGCTTCTGTTTTTACAGATGCTAATTATTTAAGCATCAAACGATCTGGGTTGAATGCGGAAGAACTAGCCCTCGTGGTCAAAAAGTTCAAACGATTAGCCTGCGAAAAATTTGGGGACTTGATGTAACTAATTCCAAATTAACATAACACCGACAGTTGCAGCTGGCGGTGTTATTTTTTTGTTTTAATCAGTTAATGAATGTCCGATAAGTTGTCGCAGAGTTGAGCCATAGTCGTTTCGGCTATGCCCCGCCGCAATATGACCGTTTTCGGTGGCTGCGTTTCGAAAATAAGAAATAATAAACAATCTGGCCGAATAGGTAAGCCCCAAACGATGATTTTTACATTCCTCAATCATCCCCAACAAATCATTCCGTGATATATTTTCGCGCTCACAAACTTCTTCAAAAGCGCCCCACTCCTGACGGCACATTCTCATACTAGTCCTGCGCCCGTTCACAAACACAACTTTGTTCATCAATTTTGACATTAGATTCTTTAAGACCTCTAAAACTAATTATGATTACATCATATATGAATAATATTTAAAATACAATTCAAAAAAGATAAAAGAAATAAACTAAAAGAAAAGTTGTGCTTTTAAAAATTTATAGTTGCATTTATTTTAATATGAGATTGAAAGAATGAAATTTTTTGGGAGAAAGAAATAAACTAAAAATTGATAACAAAGAAATGAGCTTGTTGATAAGTAACTAAAATTTTTTTTGAGCAAATAAAAAAAAGCTCAAGGGAGGCGTTTGACTCCCTTGTTTAATCAAAATTTTAGACGTGCAGATGATATTTCATCTACCGAACCATCAGAATTTCGGATTTTTCTGTGAAAAAACTCTGCGTCGCTCATTCCAAATCCGACAAATCGAAAATCACCTTGCTCTATTACAAAGCTTTTTATCGGAGCCCCGGTTTTGCGCATTTCTCTTACTTTGGGTATAGATTTCAGCAAGCGCAAACAAACAGCGTCGGATAATCTATCCGACGCTTTTGAGGTGAAACAACGAATAATAATTAGTTTTTCTTAGCTTTTTTAATGCTGATTTTTTTGACTTTTTCTTGCGCTGCCGTAGATTTAGGAATAGCAATTTTTAGCAAGCCGTTGTCAAAGTTAGCACTGGTTTTGGCATAATCCAAATCCCAGGGCAGGGGAATAGTCCGTCGAAACATACCATAAGAAATTTCCGAAAAATAATTATTATTTTCGTCACTGGTTGTTTCTTGGTGTTTTTCGGCACTGATAGTCAAATACCCATCTGCCGAAACTTGGACATCAATATCATTTTCCGCCACCCCCGGCAGTTCTGCCGAAACTGTTACTTGCTTTTTGTTTTCGGCAATTTCCAGTTTAGGCTCAGCTTCAGCCAACTCTCCGTGGCGCGGAAAATCAAGCATATGCCAAAAGTGGTGCATAAAATTTTTAATATCTCCGTTGGGATAAGCCTGAACCGGCACATCAGAATAGCTGGTATCGCTATGAGTTAGAAAGTTACGCATACTCATCTCCTTAATGATTAAACCTACCAAAATCGGCGGGAGCGAGAATTAGTCCAAACTCAACAAATTTCCTTGTACCAAAATTACGAATTCCGTTTCAACCAAAAGACAAGATGTTGAAGAGCCAAGATGAAAAATCCGACGTCAACCTAAAGACTTAGCACCACAAACGGCTTTTTTGCTTAAAGTTTTCGGCCGGTAGTTGATAACCGGAACGCCGCACATCGGCTTGAGATTTGTTTTTGTTTTCAGCCATAATTCTCACTCCCAAAATTAACACTAAAGAGATAAGGCACAAAGCCGGAGATTAAAGCTGTCAAAATGTCTATAAACATAAAAGAGATGAGATTGACTTTAAGGCTAGGATACAAAGTTCTAAATCTGACCACCGAACCTTCCGCAATGTTACAATTGCAGAAGGCCGGCAGTAGTGGCCTTGCCTGCTGCTAAAATTTGGCCGGACAAAACTTGTCCCCAAATTTTAGCTGCTCCTGAATAAGGCTGATTAGTAAAATTTATTTTCAAGGAGTCAAAAAACTCAAGCAAGTCCAATTTGCAGTGAACGGTATCTTAAAAAAAAACGTATTATGCGGCCGCTCACTCCAAACTCATAAAAATTGTGTGAAGGCAATATACCGATTCTGTTTTTAAACTGCAAGCAATTTTATTAGCAAGCGATAAAATATTTTAAATATAACATATAAACAAACAATTAGCGCGAATATACATTTCGCGCCATTGTTGTCTTTCTGCCAGTTTAAAGCAAAATTTAAAGTTGATATAATCAGTCAAAAAGCTATTTTTTCTTGTCTTTGGAATTGGTTTTATCAGCTTTTTCTGCATCTTTGGCATTTTGTGATTCTTTAGCTTCTTCTGCCTTAGCGATTCGCACCAAAAGTTGATAATTTCTTATACTTAAGGTTGTAAAATAATCTTCTTCATTAAATTTTCCATCATTATTAACGTCAAAATCGCTGAACTTTAGCTTGTTTTGCAAATTGATTCTGGCAAATTCCGATTTGTCATATTCACTCTTGGTTACAAAGCCGTCTTCATCCAGATCCATCGCCGTAACCCGTTCTTTAGCAACACCGCGAATTTGCTCTTGCATATTGTTAAAAGCTTCTGCCACGTCAATTTTGGCTTCCGGAGCACGCCAAGCAACAACCGCACCGATTAAACTCAAAGCAGCAAACCCAAATTTATTCATGACCCAACCCCTCCTTAGTTAATTTTTTTCACCGCAATTTTCGCCTGAGCCAAAATTTCGGCTTCATTTGGCAATACATGATTTTGCATAATAATTTTACCGTTACAAATCAGCGTGTCAACAACAGAGCTATCTGCTGCATATACCAAATTTGAAATTTGATTATAATCCGGAAACATCATCGGATTTTCAAGATTAAGCAACATACAATCCGCCAATTTACCCACTTCGATAGTACCGGCCTCAATTCCCATAATTTTTGCACCGTTCTGTGTTGCCGTGGCAAAAACATCTTCAGCTTTTCCGGCCGTTGGGTCATTAGCTTGGATTTTGGCCGCAAGAGCGCAAAGTTTCATCTCATCAAACATACTAAGGCTATTGTTAGAGGCGCTGCCATCCGTTCCAAGTCCGATTTCGCAACCCGATTTTTGCAGCTTGTCAAACATAAACATTCCCGAATTGAGCTTAAAATTAGAAGCCGGATTAGTCACCAGTTTGACTTTATTTTTAAGAATGATGTCAATATCATTATCATCAAGCCACACCGCATGAGCCAATATGGTGCGAGGGCAGAGTGCACCAAGTTTTTCCAGATATGCGATAGGAGAGCAGCCGTGTTGTTTTTTACAATCCTTGACTTCTTTTTTAGTTTCCGAGGCGTGGATATGGAGCATCATATGGTTGTCGCGGGCGGTTTTAGCAATATGTTCGATTAGAGGGGCAGAAACGGTATAGACCGAGTGAATGGACAAAGTCTTTTGGATTAAATCGGGAGCCGGGTTGAATAAATCCAAAAACTCTTTGATGGCATCAATTTTCTGAGCAGTTTGCTTAGGGTCAAACATATCAAACCCAACAATAGAAACGGCAGCCCTCAGACCGATTTCGGCCACGGCTTTCATAATTGCGGCTTGTCCAAAATACATATCTGAGAAGAACACCGTACCGGATTTTGCCATTTCCAACATTGCGAGTTTTGTACCGGCATAAACGATATCATCGTCAAATTTTTTCTCGCGCGGCCAAATATCTTGGGAGAGCCAAGAGAAAAGTTCTTTGTCATCACCCACACCTTTGAGCAGGCTCATTGCCGCGTGGGTGTGCAGGTTGTAAAAAGCAGGTAAGATAGCTTTTCCGCCGGCATCAAAAATTTCATCATCAATCCCCGGGGTAATCTGAGGTGCAATCTGAGCAAAGCGGCATTTTTCAATTTTTATGTCGCAATGTTTTTGGTTTAGGGTAACATTTTTCAAAATCATATTCATATCGCTAGTATAATCGAATAAAATTAAAATAAACAGCAATTTTTTGAGCTCAGTTCAAAAAAAAGCAAAAAAATACCGTTGTCAAGCAACGGTATTGATAATTTTATTATTTTGGATTATTCATCTGATGAATTTTTTTATAAGTATCTTCACCAAATTTTACATATTCATCTTTTGTTAGTTCCTTATTTTTATCAGCATCCATATTTGCAAAAGATTGTTCACTCCCATCTAAAGTTTTTTGTATAAGATACTTTTGATACTCTTTAATTGAAATTGTGCCATTTTTATCTTCATCAATTTTAGTAAATTCCTCACTACGAATTTTATTAAAGGCACTCTGTAATTTATCTAGGTTAACACTTATATTTTCTTGAGCATTTGCAATAGAAACATATAAACATGTAACACACAACGAACTTAACAACAAAATTTTATTCATTTCAATCTCCTTTATATGATGCGTACCATCAATACAAACAAAACATACTATCGAAAGTTTAACATTGAGTTAAACCATCGCGAAGCAATTAAACACAATAAGACTACGATTTGGTCTGTTGTTGTTTTTTGATAGCTTCTTGGATTTTAGCCGTAAACCCACTCATAAAACCGGTATACTCATCTTTACTGATTATACCATCTCCGTCTTTATCAAATTGAGCAAAAGATTTTTCGCTTCCCTCCAGAGTTTGTTTGACAATATAATCTTGATATTCGGAAAGAGAAACTTCACCATCAGCATTAGTATCAATTTTTTGAAATTCTTTATCAGTCATTTCATCAAATTTTTGCTGAATTTTTTCAAAATCGATTGGGTCTGCTTCCTGAGCTGAGACATTGGCGACACCAAATGCTACCGATAAAACCAGAACGGTGAGGGATAAATATTTCATCATCAATCCTTTCAAGTTGAGAACATATAATTATAGGAAGGATAGATGAAAGTTCTTAATTTTTACTAAACGAGTGTGAAATTAGCTTGCAAATTTTGCGAGATAGGATAAGCTTGATTTGCACTCGGGAGAGCCGAGTGTGGAGTGTCGAAACTCCTTGATCAGAAAAGAACAACTCCTTGAATGGGGAGCTGGGGAAATAAGGCTATGCACGAATAACCCGGACTGTTCTGATCGCAGTTTCGAACTCCCCACCTCAAAGCAGTTTGAGGTGGTTTCTTTTTAACTAGAAACCTAAAGGGAGTTTAGAGCTATGGGACATCATCGTAACCGTATTAAAGCCTGGCATGAATGCCGCCAAGAAATTGGCGAAAAAATTAAGGATATGCGATTGGAGTTGGATTTACCACCCGAAACCGCCGCAGAAATGCTGCATATCGGCACCAAACATTTGCTTTGCCTAGAAGCAGGGGATATCCGCAGAATGGAAATCTCCTATCTCCATGCATTGGCTTATAAATATCATTATAAGCTAAAGATAAGCTTTGAGAAAAGATAAGCCCATAACAAAACTCCACCAACCAGCGTCAGTGGAGTTTTGTTAGATAAGGCGATTACGGCTTAGCGGCTGCTCATCTTGTTTTTAGCCGCATTGGCCATAATATTTTGGTCCACCTTAACCACACCCGAAACATCTTTAGTGCTTTTAGTTTCGGGGATTAAGCCGCGTTGAGCCAAAATTCCGCGCACTTTGTTTTTTTGCATAATGGCCGGAGCTTTCTCGTCAAATTCCTTTCCTGCTTGTTTATATAAATAATCTTCCACAAACAAATCTTTTGAGGACATAATTTTATCGTTAAGATTCATATTAGCCATATCATAATTAAATTTTAAATTACGGGCATTGTCCTTTACCATATAGCTAATATTTTGTGCACTGCCGGTCATATGTGAAGGAATGTCTTTTTTTGCCGGATTAGTACTAAGGCTTTTACCCCAGAAATCAATCGACGCCGTCACATTATCCAAAGCATTGTATTTGCCGCCAAATAGTTTAGCAATTGGCTTGATTGCTTTTTTCCACATCGGAAGTTTTTTAGCTGGCTTTGGCACTTCGTTTTTCTTTCCGGTTACGGCCGAACAAATAGTTGCATCGGCATAACGTCTGATTTCACTGGCCAATTCCGGAAATTGTTTGGTCAACATTTCAACATCTTTGTTAATTTCATCAATATTAAATTGCATTTTCTCATTATTACTGCAAGCAGTTCTGGCCTCATCTCGTTTTTTCTCCAGATTTTCAACTTCTTTAGTCTTAGATGCCAGTTCAGCCGCATGCTTGCTATGGTCGGGAAAGATAGAATCCAAAATCTTATTTTTATCTTCCGGAGTTTTGGCTTTGGTAATTTCATCATTGAACTTTTTATAAGTTTCTCTAAGCTCCTCACGATTAATTGTAATAGGAGCATGATATGACACCGGAAGTCCTATATCGCCATAGGATACTGAATCCAAGCTAACTCCAAAACACTTATTATCACTCATCGCCGTTCTCCTTCTTGAAAAATAAAACATTCTAACTATTATAATACACTAATTCTTGTCAAAATTCAATGAAAATAATCTATATGGCAAAATATTCTGTCTAAATTTGCCCACAATAAGGCATAAAACCTAAAAAAACCGGCTCGGTTGAGCCGGTTTTGTAATATGTCGCAAATACTTTATTAGTTAGTATGAGCGGGCATAAATCACTTCCATTACCGCAGGCTTACCAGTCAGAAGACAAGTCTTGCCGCTCATATCGTCCGGTTGGTCAAACGGAATGGCGCGGATGGTGATTTTCATCTCTTTGAGCAAGGCCTCGCTGTTGGGGTCGTTGCTCCACCCGCCGCGAACAAATGCCACTTTACCTACTTTGCCATCGGCAATCCACTCATTAGCATTGGCAAAATAAGCCTTAAATTCGTCTTGAGTGGTGATGTCGGTACGAATATTCGCCTCTAAGCGAGCTTTGGCCGCCTCAAACATTTGTTTTTGGAGGTTTTCAATTCTGGTTTCAATCGAGTTAACAAACTCATCGCGGTCAACAATTTGCTTACCCTCAGGGGTGTTGATTTTGATGCGTTCCTTAACCATAATTTTGTTGCCGTCCACATCGCGCTTGCCAATCTCGCAAATAACCGGAGCACCTTTACGGGTCCACTCCCAGAATTTATCCACGCTGGCCCGATCGCGCTTGTCGAGTTTGATACGGATTTTCTCGCCAAACGGAGCTTTGCGGAGCAAATCTTGACGGATTTTTTCAATATAAGCCATCACTTCGGCTTCGTCTTCAGGTTTTTTGATAACCGGAATCAGTACCACTTGGTAAGGCGCAATCCGCGGCGGCACGACCATACCTTCATCATCGGCATGGGTCATAATCACACCGCCGATAAGTCGGGTCGAAACACCCCAAGATGTGGTGTAGGCATATTCGGGCTGATTTTGTTTGTTAACAAAGGTAATGTTGGCCGATTTCGCAAAATTTTGCCCCAAGAAGTGCGATGTACCGGCTTGCAAAGCTTTGCCGTCTTGCATCATTGCCTCAATGCAATAGGTGTCCACAGCACCTGGGAATTTCTCGTGTTCGGGTTTCCGGCCGGGGATAACCGGCATCGCCAAAGCGTTTTCGCATACATCTTGATAAACGTGCAACATCTGAATGGTTTCTTTTTCGGCTTCATCGGCACTTGCATGCGCGGTGTGACCTTCCTGCCATAGAAATTCGCGAGTTCTCAAAAACAGGCGCGGGCGCATTTCCCAACGCACAACATTTGCCCATTGGTTAATCAGCACCGGCAAATCGCGGTAAGATTTTACCCATTTGGAGAAAGAATCAGCAATAATTGCCTCCGAAGTCGGGCGCACGATTAAAGGTTCGTCCAAAGCCGAATCAGGCACCAGCTTGCCATCTTTCATCGACAAGCGAGAGTGAGTAACCACGGCCATTTCTTTGGCAAAACCGTCAACGTGTTCAGCCTCTTTTTGGAAGAAAGAAAGCGGAATAAACATCGGGAAATAGCAGTTTTCGTGTCCGGTTTCCTTAATTTTCTCGTCCAGCACATCGCGGATACGTTCCCAAATACCATATCCCCACGGTTTGATAACCATACACCCCGGAGAAGAAGAGTTTTCGGCCATATCGGCCTCTGCCACAATATTTTGATACCACTCTGGATAGTTATCTTGTCTTTTATTTTTAAGAGCCATAAGTTTATTCCTTTTCTTGTTTTAATATCGCAATTAAAAGCCCGCCGCCCCAGTGCCGCAGGCTGAATTTTTTAGACCTCAGCCTAAAAAACACCTCAAAGTAACAGAAATAAAACCAAAAGTGAATAGTTTTCTTTGAAAAAAAGCCGATTTTGTGTTATAATCAAGCTGTTTAGAGAATTTTTTTGGATGATTATTGTGGTGAGGTTAGTTCTCTAAAGAGAAAAACTGATTATTAACTTAAAAAAATAAAAATATGGAAACATCAACTTTGTTTACATTACTGCTTTGGGGTATTTATATACTGAACTTGTTCGGTATCTCCAAGGAAGTTGCGGATGCTGTCTATAATGGGACCGGTAAGGTCTTTGGCGGTGTCCTTATAGGAATTGGTCTCGGTATTTGGTCAATTTGGCGAACAAATATTACTTTTTTGTTCGCCGACCGACTCGATACAGCCGTGTTTTGGGCGATAATCCTAACCTTGGGTTGGACGCTCATCTCTTGGTTGTATTGCCGGAGACGTAACGCCTAAAAAAAGCCTGTTTAACTTCTGTTAAGCAGGCTTTTCTGTTTTTTATGACCAGATTTTGACGAAAAAACGGTGAAAAAACTAATTTTTTGTTGACGAAAATTTATCCGCAAGCTACATTACCGCTATCTACAAATTTTTATATTCCATCATTAGCACATTATTCACATAAATCCATATATTATGAACCGTAGAGAATTTAAAAAAAGACGCGTTAAATTGTATCAGACCCCGGAAATTGTTCAGCATTTCCTGGCTCTGCAGTTTAAGGATTTCGGGATTGATTTTACCGCGGTAAACTCTCGTCCCGTATTAGGTCAGATTCGCGAACTTGGCCATGATGAACTGGCATGGATCTGGCGCGTGAGTGAAGACACTTTCCTTTTGTGCTACCCAGGTCAGAAGGAGAAGTTTTCGTTCATTCGTGGCAATGCTGGTTTCAATCTGGCTATTAGCGGCAAAATCTATTGCGAGCGCCGCGAAGATGATTTGTCCATGTTTTGGGCTCATGGTAAAGTTCAAAGAGCTAAGGATTTGAGCTTTTACATTGAGGTAACCCACTATGGACTTGATTTTAAAACGAGTCCCTTATGGACCACGGTTCGACCGGGAGAAACCGAAGGCAAAAAGGTTGTTATGCCGATTTTACCTGCACGTCTTCCGCTCAAAAAACGCAACCGTCATCGCTTTGATGAGAAACAAATTGAAGCCATGATGTAATTGCCACCCACAAAGACGCCCCGAATTTGCAAAATTCCGGGGCGTTTTGCCGGTCAAAATATCCGAATATTGTGCTTAGTTTATGTCGCTGATTTCCTCAATCGCCTTGCGGTTGTCTTTTTCAGCGGCAATTTCATCTGCCATGGCCTCTCTGGCCTCACTTTGTTGCATCCGCAGCTCATTAATTTCCTTGGCTTGTTTAATTGCTAAATCCTTGCTGGCTTGAGCTTGTTGACGCAAAATTTCTTTATTGTGGTCCGCAAAAGACGAGTCCTCAATTTTTTCGATAGCCTCATCATATTTTTCTTCAATATCACGAAGCTCTTTTTTGAGCCAATCGTGGTGCTTTTTCTTCTTGTGAGCTTTTTCCTTGTCTTTATGGTGTTTTTTCATCTCTTTGTCTTTTTTGTGCTTTTTTTTGAGCATTTTTTGACAATTGCAATCTTCATCTTGAGCCATACAGTTGCAGTTTGTTGCAGCCGAGTCTTGAGCTTGCACAACTGCCACATCGGCTTTGGTATGGTTCTTGCGCTGCGCCTGAGCGTTTTCAACCCCCAAAAGGCAAAAGAGCGAGCACATTGCCGCCGTCAAATATAACATTTTTTTCATGCTGTAATCCTTACAAAATTAAACCAAGCTCAACAGATATAGTTAACAAAAAGTAAAATACAACGATAATTTATTTAAATAAAAATCTTGCAATGTAAAAAAGATGGTTTAACCTAAAATAGATAACTGGGTTGGGTGTGCTAAGAATAATTTTTTAGAAATTGTTTAATACCACAGCATATTTTATGTCTGGCAATAACAGTTTACCACAACCTTATAAGTTATAGTGGATTAACCTGTTAGATTGAGGAAAAAGTTATGGCAACAGGAACAGTTAAATGGTTTAACAACAAAAAAGGTTTTGGTTTCATCATTCCCGACGCCGGCGGACAAGATGTATTTGTACACATTTCCGCTGTTCAAAAAGCCGGAATGCGCACCTTGGATGAAGGCGCAAAAATCAGCTATGAGTTGATGAGCGAAAGAGGCAAAACTGTTGCCGGCGAGCTAAAATTGCTGTAATTTATGGCAAGTTGTTATCAAACCCCGACTTGGTTCGGGGTTTTTTGTTGCATAAATCCAAAAATAATGTTAGTTTCCGCTTAGTATGTAAAACATTTATTTGTATAATTAAAATATTATTGCTTATGAGCCCAGTTTTGTTAACCGCATACACTGTTATAGTGTTTGCAACCGGCGTGCTATCATCTTTGATGTTTGTGCACAATAGCAAGTTAGTAAAGCTTTTGACCGGATGTGCTTATTTTGGTTTTTATGGCGGAGCCTTTGTTTCTGCCTATTGGTACACTAAAACCAGCCTGACTGACTGGTTGATAGTTTTCGGATTGTCTTTTGTGATTGGAGTTGCGGTATATGCCGCCAACAAGCTGATAAGAGAGCTTCATTCCGGACACATATTAGATGGTTTTGAATAATTGTAATTTCAAAAAAAAGCCTCCCGAGGGAGGCTTTTGTTGTACCTAGTCAATCATGGTTTTGACGTGTTCTTTGAGACGTTCCACCACGTCAGATTTCGGAGTATATTTTTCCTCAAACGGTGGAATGGTTTCCCAACCCAGTTCTTCATACACTTTCTGAATTTGGTTCACCACGCCTGGTTTCCAACCATATGAGCCAAAAGCAAAAGCTTTTTTGTTTTTGGGCTTAAGTCCTTTCATATAGGTTACAAAACCGGCTACCCGCGGAAAGATTTCGTTATTAAGGGTAGGGGTTCCGATAGCCACATATTTGGCATCTAAGAAATCGGGAATAATCTCGGAGATGTGGGTATGAGTAAGGCAACGTTTCACCACCGGAATACCTGCATCTTGGAACACTTCCATCACTGCATTGGCCAAAGTTGCGGTTGCGCCCCACATGGTGTCATACACAATCACGGCTTTGCCTTTGTTTTGACCGCTGGCCCAGTAGTTATAGAGATTAACGATAGTTTCGACCTCTTTTTTACCGCTCCAAATGCAACCATGCCCCGGAGCAATCATCTCAATATCGAGCCCGCCCAGTCCGTCAACGGCTTTTTCGGCCTGCATACCATAGGGGAAGAGAATATTAGCATAATATTTCTTAGCTTCTTCGCACACCACATCAAGCGCCAAGTCCTTAACAAAGATGCTATCTGCGGCATAGTGTTGACCAAAACCGTCGTTAGAGAGCAGGAGCTTGTCTTCTTTGACGTAGGTGACCATTGAATCTGGCCAGTGCAGCATTGGTGTGGTCACAAAAGTAAGAGTGCGTTTGCCGATAGAAACGCTGTCGCCGCTTTTCACAATTTGAAATTTCCAGCCTTCGGTATCATAGTGTTCAGAAAGAGCCTTTTGTCCGGCGGCATTGGTCAAAATGGTTGCTTGGGGTGCGAGTTTCATAATCACCGGCATATTACCCGAGTGGTCCATTTCCACATGGTTAACCACAACATAGTCAATTTTTGAGAAATCGACCACAGATTTAACTCTGGCCACCATTTCATCAGAAAGATAATGTTTGGCGCCATCGACCAAAGTAATTTTCTCATCCATAATCAGATAAGAATTATAAGTTGAGCCGCGCGGGGTCAAATATCCGTGAAATTCTACCAGATTCCAGTCTTTGACACCGGTCCAATAAATATCCTTTTTAATTTCAATAGCTTTCATATTCATCTCCTTTATCAAAATATGTTGATATATACATAATACGTAATAATGTAGTTGACAATCCCAAAAAATGATTATAAACAATAATAGTAATCATTACTACTTTTGAAAAAAATGAAATACTCAAAACAACGTGAACTGATATTAAAAACCTTGCAAGATAATCCCATCCACCCCACGGCCGATGAGATATATCAGCTATTGCGTTGCGAACTACCGACCATCAGCTTGGGCACGGTTTATCGAAACTTAAACCAACTAAGCGAGAGCGGGGAGGTAATGAAAATCACCGGTCTTGATGGCTCTGTCCATTTTGACCACAATACCTATCAACATTATCATTTTATTTGCAATAAATGTAATAAGGTATACGATATACCCGCTGAGCTTGTTCCCAACATTATGACAACTGTTGCCGAACAAACCAGAATGCACATCAGCGAATGTGAGCTGGTACTCAAAGGGCTGTGTCGCGATTGTCAAAAACTAAATTAACAATGGAGATAAACATGGAACTTAAAGGATCAAAAACCGAAAAAAATCTTATGGAAGCCTTTGCCGGCGAGTCTATGGCTCGTAACAAATATACCTACTATGCATCAAAGGCCAAAAAAGAAGGCTACAACATCATTGCCGACAAGTTTGAGCAAACTGCCAACAACGAGAAAGAGCACGCCAAAATTTGGTTTAAGCTCTTGCACGGTGGCGAAATTGCCGATACCATGGCCAACTTAAAAGATGCTGCTGCCGGTGAGAACTATGAGTGGACCGATATGTATGCCCGCATGGCTAAAGAAGCTCGCGAAGAAGGCTTTGAGAAGATTGCCTTTTTGTTTGAATCTGTTGGCAAAATTGAAAAAGGCCACGAAGAAAGATATCAGGCATTGCTCGATTCTTTGTGCGAAGGCAAAATTTTTGAACGCCCGACCAAAGTTATTTGGGAATGCGCTAACTGCGGTCACCGTGTAGAATCTCCGAAAGCTCCGGAAAAATGTCCGGTTTGCGATCACCCGCAAGCATACTTCTTTGAACTTCAAGAAACATTCTAAGTTTTTGAGAAATAGAAAAAAAAGCGGCTTATTAGGCCGCTTTTTTTGTTTGATAAGCTGTCTAGTAAACACCTTGGCGCTTATCCCGACGAGTTAAGTATATAAAACGTCCGCCGTTTAGCATAAATGATGTCGCGCCGCCGATAGCCAATCCGATGACTAAGCCTTTCAACCCTAAGTTAAAGCCAAATCCCAAGATATAGCAGGCTGAAATGCGTACGCCTAAAAAGGCAATTGCTTGGAACATGGTCGGAATTTTGACATCTCCGCGCCCATTAAGCGGTCCCATGATTCCCAAAGGCAAGGTGTCAAATATAATTTCCAGCAGCAAATACATCACCAGTCCCGAAAGAATATCAATAACTTGGGTATCTTTAGTAAATATGCCAAAAATTGATGTGTGGAAATGATAGATGATCACGCACAAGATTAATACGGCACCGCTCATAATAATTGCACCGGCTTTAGCCGAGCGCAAAATCTCTTTGGCATTTCTCCGCCCAAAAGCATTAGCCGACACAATAGAAATGGCTTGCGAAAGCGAAAAACACACCATAAACGTAATCATGCTGAGGTTAGTGAAGATAACAAATGCCGCCATCATTTCTTCACCCAGCCAACCCGCAAAGTTGCTGACAATAGAGTAGGAGCCGTTGGTCGCCACCGTCGTAATTGCCACCCCATAGCCGATTTGTCGGGTTGTTTTGCTATCCGACCACCAGGTTTTATATTTGCGGTCCAACCCAAAGCGTTTGTTGAGTTTGGGATTTTTTTCCATTTTATGAATATAAATGAGGATGTACACCACCAAGAAGATTCGCACAATCAGGGTTGAAGTTGCCGAACCTCTGGCGCCAAGCTCCGGAAAACCCAGCAATCCATAAACCAGCACCGGATTAATCATAATGTTAACAAGGTTAGCCGCCACCACACCATACATGGCAATATGCGGTCGACGAATAGATTGCAAGAAAAAGCTCGAATTAACAAAAATCAGCACAAACGGAATAGACACAGAAAAAATCAGCAAAATTTCTCCGCTATGTTCGACCATATCCTCATTTTGCCCAAGCAGACGCAAAAGTGTTTTGCCGTTAATTCCGATAAGGGTGAATATGATGGAAAGAAAAACCAAATAACTTTTGCCCTCGTTATAAATTTTGCCGCAAGAAGCAAATTTGTGGGCGCCGAATTTTTGCGAAGATTTAATCAGTACTCCCTGCAGCAATCCAATGGGAATGGTAAACAGCACCGAAAAAATAGCATTAGCCAAACCGATATAAGCCAGTTGATCGGTATTGTAATGCCCCACGATGATGGTGTCGATAATCCCCATAATTCCCATTGCCACAAAAGAGGTGGTAATCGGTAAGGATAGTTTAAGAATTTCAACGGTTTTTTGTTTTAATTTGGTTGAAAAAATCATTTCAGTACATATTCCGCCAACAATCAATCAATTTTGGCACTACTTTCAGACTTTTTTATATTTTTTTCAAGGCTTTTTTCCAAACTATCCCCCTAAAGCATCACAAAATTTCGGTTAATATTTAGTCAGGGACTTGACAGTAAAAACAAAAGTAGTATTCCTAATCCGGTTTAAAAAAAGATATAGAATTTAGAAATAGGTAAATAAGAAATGTTAAAGAAGTATCTGCACAATCTGTTTAGTGCATATTTGCACAATTTTGCCCCCAAGTTGGTTGAGGTTTTGCAATCTGGTTACAATCTGGAATATTTCCGTCGCGATTGCGTTGCCGGTTTGACCGTTGCCGTCATTTCCATTCCTTTGGCCATGGCTTTGGCAATTGCCTCTGGTGTGAGCCCGGCGCAAGGTTTATATACGGCAATTGTGGCCGGATTTTTCATTGCTTTGCTAGGCGGCAGCCGTTATCAAATCGGCGGTCCGACCGGAGCCTTTGTGGTCGTAATTTTTAGCGTAATTCAAACTCATGGCTACCCTGGCTTGGTTGTGGTAATGGTCTTGGCCGGACTGATTTTGATTTTGGCCGGTTTACTGCGTTTGGGAACCTACATTAAATATATTCCATATCCGGTCGTAATTGGTTTTACTGCCGGTATCGGATTGTTGCTGATATCTACCCAAATCAAAGATTTATTAGGCTTAAAGATAGATTCTGTACCCACGGATTTTTTGCAGAAGTGGAAAGTGTATTTAACTAATCTTGACAAGTTCACCGCCTTTTCGGTTTTGGTTTCGGTGTTTTCTTTTGCGGCAATTTTCTTGGTCAAATGGAAAAAGCCCAAATATCCGGCTTATCTGATAAGCGTAGTCGGAGCAACCGTGCTGGTGGCCGTATTTATGCTCTTTGGTGTAGAGATAGATACCATCGGCAACAAGTTTGGCGGTGTTCCGCATTTCTTGCCCAAACCCGAAATCCCGAGTTTTGATATTCACTTGGCTTTGGCGGTTTTGCCGAGTGCTTTGACCATTGCCTTTTTGGCCGGAGTTGAATCGCTCTTGAGTGCCACGGTTGTCGATGGTATGAGCGGTGATAACCACAATTCCAACGCCGAGCTGATTGGGGAAGGGGTGGCAAACATTGCTTCCGCCATGTTTATGGGCGTTCCGGCTACCGGCGCCATTGCCCGTACGGCCACCAACTTCAAAGCCAATGCCTATTCTCCGCTGGCCGGCATTATGCAAAGCGTATTTTTAATTTTGTTTATGCTGTTGCTATCTCCCGCCGCCAAATACATTCCGTTGGCTTGCCTTTCGGTAGTGCTGTTAATTATCGGTTGGAATATGCTCAACTTAGAAAAGATGTACAAATTGATAAAAGGACCGCGTGGTGACCGTTATACTTTGCTCGCTACACTGTTGCTTACGGTTTTGGTCGATTTGAATACGGCTATTAGTGTAGGTTTCATTATGGCCAGCGTTATCTTTATGCACCGCATGAGCAAAGAAATCGAAATCGCCAACGACGATACGGTTTTAGACGACCGTGGCGGCGGACGCGACTTGACGCAAGTTTTGCACGAACAAGGGGTCATGTCCTTAAGAATGTCCGGTCCGTTGTTTTTCGGCGGCGCCTCGCAGGTATCGAGCTTTTTGAAAAAAATTGATAAAAAGCCCAAGGTCCTGATTTTGCGTATGGGTTATGTTCCGGTGGTTGATGCCACGGGAGCCAATATCATAACTGAGTTTGTCAAAAAGCTGAGTAAATATGATACCAAGATTATTTTCTCCAACCTAAAAACACAGCCCAGAAGAGTGTTGCATGAGGCCCTAAATCAGGATGGTATCACTCATACCAACATTTCAACGGCCAGCACTTTTGAAAATGCCTTGAAGATGGCGCGCCGTTACCTCAAAAAATTGGAGGATAATAATTCGGAAAATTCGGTTGATTTAAACTCTTGATATAATAAGATGATAAAAACTAATTTTAACCGAAAGGATTAAGAAAATGAGTATAATTTTGGCTGTGGCACTAATGTTGGTCCTAAGTAGCAATGCTTGGGCCAATCCGGCTTGTGCGGTTTGTACCATTGCTGTTGGTGCTTCTTTGGAAATCGCTCGCACCTTGGGTGTTGATGATAGCATCGTTGGCGTATGGGCCGGAGCTCTGCTGGTGATGATTGGTTTTTGGACCATTCGCTGGTTTGAGAAGAAAAACTGGAACTTCAAAGGCCGCGATTTTTGGATAATCATCGTGAGTGTGTCCATGATTGGCTTTATGTATGTTAGCGAACTGACTTATTCTCCGGAGGCGATTCTGGTTTTCTACCTTGACCCGTTCTTGTTCAGCACCTTGCTGGGGGCTTTGGTGATGTACTATTCATCAGAGTTTTATCAGTGGATGAAGGCAAAAAACGGCGGCCATGCTCATTTTCCGTTTGAAAAAGTTGTGGTTCCGGTAGTGGCACTCTTGTTGGTTAGTGTGTACTTAAATTATTTTCCGATTTGTGAACATGCGGCCACCGGTGCGGAATTATATAGCTTTTAGCATAAAAATTCTGAAAAATCCTCCGTTTAGGAGGATTTTTTTTGTGCGCAATTTAGGGAAATGTTATATGGATGACAAAATTTTGTCAAAATAATGCTTGACCGGTTTGATTAAAAGTGCTAAAAAGGCTGCAAATTCATATTATTTATTAACAATTAAAAATTTTTTCATATGTTTAAGAAAATTATTTTTCCGGCTTATCTGTCTGATATATTGGTTCGTTTTACACCCTCCAACCCCAAGCGGATACCCAAGGGTGTACAAAAAAGAGTCGATGCCGGTTGGCTCGATTCGTATTTGGTTCATTCTCTGCTGTCGGCCTATATGGTCGGCAAGGGTATAGAACCGATAGAACTAATGCAATTTGGCACGGTTACGCTTAGTGCAAAAAGCTGTGCCGAAGTAGCTTTAGACAGCCGCTTAGAGGAACAAACAGAGTATTACTGTTGGAAGGTATACTGCAAACAAGGCCGTGTATCTCTCAACGTATTATTGGTGCTGGGTGAGATAACCCTCGCCATGAATCAATTTAAGGCACCCACAGTGTCTCAAAAGAAACCATAGTTTAACTCATTTATTGGAGGAAGCGCTCCATTGTGAAATTCAGTTGCTTCCAAACCCCGCAATTTTTTGCGGGGTTTTCTTGTAACAAGAAAACTACCGGCTAGGCCGGTAGTTCCAAAGAGCTTACAGCTTTACAGATAAAAAACTCCTTT